>CALMKX010000252.1 GCA_937867335.1 uncultured Acidobacteriota bacterium | reverse complement strand
GCCACGCCGGCCGAGCGCGCCGCCCGCGCGGGAAGCGATCGCGAGAAGGCCTACTTGGCGGCCGTGGAGGTCCTCTACGGCGCAGGCACCAAGGAAGACCGCGACGCGCGCTACGCCGCCGCCATGGGCGAGCTCGCCGGGCGCTACCCGGAGGACGTGGACGCCCAGGCCTTCTACGCGCTGTCCCTGCTCGGCACCGCCCACGAGGGCCGCGACATTCCCACCTACATGCGCTCGGCGGCGGTGCTCGAGGAGGTGCTGTGCCGGGCCCCCGAGCATCCCGGCGTGCTGCACTACCTGATCCACTCCTACGACGACCCCCAGCACGCCCCGCTCGGCCTGCGCGCGGCCCGGCGCTATGCGCGGGTGGCGCCGGACGCCGGCCATGCCCAGCACATGACCTCGCACATCTTCCTCGCCCTCGGCCTGTGGGACGAGACCGTGGACGCCAACCTCGCCGCGATGGCGGCGGTGAACCGCGCCCGCGAAGCCCGTGGCATGCACCACCGCAGTTGCGGCCACTACGCCTTCTGGCTGCACTACGGCTACCTGCAGCAGGGCCGCTTCGGCGAGGCCCGCAAGGTGCTCGACGCCTGCCGGGACGAAGCCCAGCACGCCGGCCACAGCGGCTCTCTCACCATGCGCAAGGGCTCCGACCCCCTCGACCCGGACACCACCTCGCTCGGCTCCTTCGCGGCCATGCGGCTGCGCCACCTGCTCGACACCGGCGAGTGGAGCTCCGAGGTGGCCTCCTGGCCCGTCGAGCCGGGGGACCTGCTCGGGGCTCGGCTCACCCTGGACTTCACCGCCGCCTTCGCGGCTCTCGAGGCCGGCAGGCTCGAGGAGGCCCGGGCCGCTGCCGGCCGCTTCGAGGCCGCTCGGCGGGACCTCGAGGTGGAGCTCGCCAAGGCCAGCTCGGGCAGCAGCAACCAGCGCAAACGGGCCGAGATCCTCTCCCTCGAGCTCGCCGCTCGCCTCGCCTGGGCCGAAGGCCAGCGCGAGCCGGCGCTCGCCACCCTCGAGCGGGCTGCCGCGGAGGAAGACGGCCTGCCCTTCGCTTTCGGCCCGCCGTTCGTCGACGAGCCCTCCCATGAGCTGCTGGGCGAGCTGCTGCTCGCGGCCGGCAAGCCCGCGGAGGCCGAGAAGGCCTTCGAGAGGGCGCTCGCTCGGGCTCCGCGGCGGGTGCGTTCGCTCCTCGGCCTGGCCCGGGCCCAGAAAGCCGCCGGTCACCCGGAAGCCGCCGGCGAAACCTCCGCCCTGCTGCACCAGATCCGGCACGCGGCCGACCGTGAACTCGAGGCACCGAACGGGAGGTGAAGAAGAGCGTAGGCCCCGGAGCCGGGACCTCGGCGCTCAGAAGCGATAGGAGACGCCCGCGCCGGTGGTGAAGCGGTTGTCGCCGTGGGTGAGCCGGGTGCCGGCCCGCAGGTCGAGCTGGAGATCCGGGTTGACCAGCCAGGTGATCCCGGCGTCCGCGTAGCTCGCCTCCTGGCCTCCGGGATGCTCGCGAGAGAAGCCGTACACCTCGCCGTAGAGGCCCAGCTTCTCGCCGGCACTCCAGCCGAGGGAGACCGAAGCGAAGCCGCTGGTGAAGCGGCGGCCCTCTTCGCGATCCCATTCCGCGCCCAGGTTGGCCGAGAGGTCGAAGCTGGGGGAGAGCGTCCAACCCAGGGCCATGGCCAGCCCCGGCTGCCAGGCGCTCTCGCGGAGAGCCCTGGCGCCGGAAGGAACGGTGCTCATCACAATCAGGCCGAGGGCGGGGCGTCTGCCCTTCTCCTCCGCCAGCTGGAGCTTCGCGCCGAAGGCCGAGTCCTCGAAACCGGTGGTGACTCGGCCGTCGCGATCCGTGCTGCGGTCGTAGCTGCCCGGCGCGAGTCGCAGCTCGAAACGGGAACCGACCCCTACCCGCAGCAGCAGCTCACCGAAAGTCTCGCCGTGCTCCCCGCCGCCCTCCGCGTAGGTCGCACCGCCCTCCACCTGCACCACCCCTGCCCCCACGGTCTCCGGCCCGTTGGTGAAGTCCGGTCGGTCCGGGCTGATGTCGTCGGCCTGGAGGGGCAGGCTCAGCGCGAGGGCGAGCAGTGGACCAGCAACTCCGAGTGACACGACGACTCCGCGGCTCATCCAAGCTCCTCTCGAGCCCACCTTCTGGCTTCCTCGTTCATAGTCCGGTGCCAAGACGAGGCCTGCCTGACAGCTCGGCCTCAATCTCCTCTACCGTTGGCAGGCTGCTGGCAAGCGCGCTGGGCAACTTCTCGACCAACGTGGTCTCCCAGTCGGCAACCCCTATCGGCTTCTTCAGATCTCTCAGCGCATACTCGACCACAACTCGGTTCTTCTCACGACACAGGAGCAGGCCCAGGGTCGGCTGATCATCTGCGTGGCGGAGAAGGTCATCCACGGCAGAGAGGTAGAGGTTCAGCTGGCCGACGAAGGCCGGGTCGAAAGGGACAGCCTTCAGCTCGACCACAACGTAGCAGCGCAATTTCAGGTGGTAGAAGAGCAGATCCAGGGCGAAATCCTGGTCCCCGACCTCGAGGGGCACCTGCCGGCCGACAAAAGCGAAACCGGTGCCCAGTTCTAGCAGGAACTCCTGGATGTGGTCGACCAGAGCTTGTTCGATTTCGCGCTCACGGCGCAGGTCCGCCGTACCGAGGAAGTCGAAGAGGTAGGGGTCTTTGAAGGCTTGAACGGCAAGGTCGGAGTCAGCGGGTGGCAGCGTGGCAACGAAGTTGGTCACGGCCCTGCCCTGGCGCACATGCGCCTGAGCCCGAATCTGCAACGCCAGAATGTTGCGCGACCAGCCTTCATCGAGGATCGCCTGGATGTACCACTCGCGGCCAGGTCGATCCGCAACTCGATCGAGCAGCAGGCAGTTGTGGAACCAGGGAATTCGTGCAGCAGCCTGCTGCACAAAATCGCGCTCTGGCCAGGCAGCAGCGAAGGCGCGCATGTACTTGAGGTTGCGCGCAGAGAAACCCTTCATGTCGGGAAACGCCCGTCGGAGGTCGCCAGCGAGTCGGTCGATGACCTTCGCGCCCCAACCTGCACTCTGCTGGCGACCCAGAATCATCTTGCCGAGGTCCCAGTAAAGCAACACCAACGCCGCGTTCGCCGACAGAACGACACGCAGCCGCTCCTCCCGGATGCGCCGCTGGATGGCCTCGAGCGAAGCGGCGTAGTCCCTGGGCAGGGAGGCCTGAGGGGAGGGCTCCGGGAAGCGGGCTTCCAGAGTGTGTTCGATCTTCGCCTGCTCACGAGTGCAGAGGCCGTCGACCTCTGCACTCGAGTTGAGGTTGCGCTTTCGGTGGGCCAACGCAGATCTCCCAGCTCCTCTTCCTGTTACCAGTCTCCGCAGCCTTCAGCGCGACGACTCCGGCTACTGCTTGGGGTCCGAAAGTGCGCTGGGGCATCGACATTTTCTCACGTACTGGCCTCCGCCCTGCCCCCCACAGTCCGGTGATCGAGCTCAGCCTCGGCGCGGTACTATCGCGCGATGAGCACAACGGAAGACACCACACTCCGTGCGAGAAAGCAGCCCGAACTCGCCACCGCCGTATCCCGCCGCCAGTTCCTGAAAGGGGCGGCCGGGGCCTCGGCGGCCTTGGCCCTCCCGAGCTCGGCGGCCCTGGCGGTGGCGGGAACAGCCGCTGCCGCTGCCAACCCTGTTCCCGAAGGCAAGGTCCGCATCACCCTCGACGTCAATGGCAAGACCCACGAGCTCGAAATCGAGCCGCGCACCACGCTGCTCGAGGCCCTGCGCGAGCATCTCGCGCTCACCGGCGCGAAGAAGGGCTGCGATGCCGGCGCCTGCGGGGCCTGTACGGTGCTGGTGGACGGCCGCCGGATCGTCTCCTGCCTCACTCTGGCGGTGATGCAGCAGGGCAAGAAGATCACCACCATCGAGGGCCTGGCCGACGGCGAGCGACTGCATCCCATGCAAGAGGCCTTCATGGAGTGCGACGCCTTCCAATGCGGCTTCTGCACACCGGGGCAGATCCTCTCGGCGGTGGCCTGCTTGAAGGAACGCCACGTGGCCACCGACTACGAGATCCGCAAGTGGATGAGTGGCAACCTCTGCCGCTGCGGCGCCTATCCGAACATCGTCCAGGCGGTGGCCCTGGGGGCGAAGAAGGCAGGTGCGCTATGAAGCCCTTCCGCTACCGAGCCGTGGCGGATGTACCCGCCGCGCTCTCCGGGGGAAGCCGCGATGGCTCGAAGTTCATCGCCGGCGGCACCACCCTCCTCGACCTCTGGAAGCTCGGCGCCGTGGCGCCGGACGAGCTCTTGGACATCAACGGTCTGCCCCTTGCGGCGATCGAACGGAGCGCATCCGGTCTCCGACTCGGCGCGCTCGCGCGGATGAGCGATGTGGCCGCCCATCCCGAGGTGGCGCGAGATTTCCCGCTGATCGCCACCGCTCTGCTCGAGAGCGCCTCGCCCCAGATCCGCAACATGGCAAGCCTGGGCGGCAACCTGCTGCAGCGGCCGCGGAGCTCGACCTATCGCGGCCCGGACCCCCACGCCGTCGAGCCTCCCGGCCGCGGCGACGCCATTTTCGGCGTCGGCCCGGCCAGCGCCGCGCCGCATCCGTCGGATCTGGCTGTGGCCCTGGTGGCGCTCGAGGCCTCGCTGGTGCTGGCCAGCCCCAAGGGCGAGCGCACCGTCGCCGTGGAGGAGTTCTATCGCCTGCCGGGCACGACGCCGGACCGGCTCACGGCGCTCGAGCAAGGCGAACTGATCACGGCCATCGTGGTGCCGGAGCGGCCCTGGGCTCGGCGCTCCACCTACGTCAAGGTGCGGGACCGTTCCTCCTACCAGTTCGCCCTGGTCTCCGCTGCCGTGGCCCTCGAGGTAGAAGCCGGCAGCATCAAGGCCGCTCGGGTGGCGGCCGGCGGGGTGGCTACGCGCCCGTGGCGGCTGCCTCGGGTGGAAGCCGCTCTCCTGGGCAAGCCGCCGGTGGAGGCCAGCTACCAGGAGGCAGCGAAGCTCGCCGGCGACGGCGCCGCGACCCACGCAGCCAATGCCTACAAAGTGGAGCTCCTGGAGCGCACCGTGGTGCGGGCGCTCGCCGAGCTGGGAGGTGCGGAGTGACCAACGAGACTGGCTACCGGCTGATCGGCCGGCCCACGCCGCGAGTGGACGGGCGGGCGAAAGTGACCGGCGCGGCCGCCTACGCCGCGGACCATCATCCCGAGGGGCTGGCCTACGCCTCACTGGTGAAGTCCACCATCGCCCGCGGTCGCATCACTTCGATCGACACCCGGAAGGCGGAGGCCGTGCCCGGCGTGCTGGCGGTGATCACACCCCAGAACCGCCCCAAGATCTTCACCGTCAAGAGCGATTTCCGTTCCGCTCGAGGAGTCGGTGAGGAACGGCCCCCGCTCGAGGATCTCGAGGTGTACTTCTTCGGTCAGGACGTGGCCGTGGTGGTGGCCGCGAGCCACGAGGCGGCTCGCCAGGGCGCCCAGGCCGTGGCTGTCTCCTACCAGGCGGCACCTGCCGAAACCTCGCTCGAGGCTGCATTGCCCAAGGCCTACGAGCCGGCCGAAGTGGGCTACGGTCCGCCGGTGATCGAGCGCAAGGAGGAGGGCGTGGCCAGCGTGGAGGCGGCCTGGCAGGCGAGCGAGGTGCGCCTCGAAGCCGAGTACCGCACACCCTTCGAGCACCACAACCCGATGGAGCCTCACGCCACCGTGGCCCTGTGGCAAGGGGACCGGCTCACCGTCTACGAGCCCAGCCAGTGGATGGTGGGCTGCCGGAACACCCTGGCGGACTTCTTCGGCCTACCGGCCGAGAAGGTGCAGGTGCTGAGCCCGTTCGTGGGTGGTGGCTTCGGCTGCAAGGCCGCCGTGTGGCATCACACCGTGCTGGCGGCGCTCGCCGCCCGCGTGGTGGGCCGGCCGGTGAAGCTGGTGCTCGCCCGCGAGCAGATGTGGAGCTCGGTGGGCCACCGCCCGGCGACGATCCAGAAGATCTGGCTGGGCGCTCGCAAGGATGGCGCGCTCCAGGCGATCCGCCACCACACGGTGAACAGCACCGCGAGCTTGCAGGAGTTCGCCGAGCCCACCGGCCATCGCAGTTCGAACGTGGCCTACCGCTGCCCGAACGTGGAGATCCGCCATCAGCTGGTGCGCCTGAACGTGGGCCCGCCTACCTGGATGCGGGCTCCCGGCGAGGCTCCGGGCAGCTTCGCGCTCGAATCCGCCCTGGACGAACTCGCCCACCGGCTCCAGATGGACCCCATCGCCGTGCGCCTTGCCAACTACGCCGAGCAAGACCCCAGCTCGGGCCGACCGTGGACCGCCAAGGCGCTCAAGGAAGCCTATGCGGTGGGCGCCGCCAAATTCGAGTGGGAAGCCCGCAAGACCCAGCCGGGAGCCTACAAGTCCGGGGATTGGTGGCTGGGCCTGGGGATGGCCACCGCCCTCTACCCCGGCTACCGCTCCCCCTCGAGCGCGCGAGTGCGGTTGCTCGCAGACGGCACGGCGGTGGTCTCCTCCGCCACTCACGACCTCGGCACTGGCATGTACACGCTGATGGCCCAGGTGGCGGCCGAAGAGCTCGGCCTGCCGCTCGCCAGGGTGCGGGCCGAGCTGGGGGATTCCTCCCTGCCCCCGGCGGCGATCGCCGGCGGCTCGATGTCCACCGCGAGCGTGCTGCCCGCCGTGGTGGCCGCGGCCCGCTCCGCTCTCGCCAACCTCGCCTCCCTGGCGGTGGCCGATCCGGCATCTCCTCTCGCCGGCCTGCCGCCGGCCGAGCTTCTGGCGCGGGATGGCAAACTCGCTTCGCGCAGCGATGCCTCGAAGGCCGAGAGCTTCACGGCGATCTTCGCCCGGCTCGGCCGCGCCGCCGTGGAAGCCACCGAGAGCGCCGCCCCGGGCCCGGAGAGCCGCGAGCTCGCCACCGCGAGCTTCGGCGCCCACTTCGTTGCGGTCCGGGTGCATCGCCACACCCTCGAGGTGCGGGTGAACGCCGCGCTGTCGGTGATCAACGCCGGGCGCATCCTGAACCCCACCACCGCACGGAGTCAGATCCAGGGCGGCGTGATCTGGGGCATCGGCATGGCCCTGATGGAGGAATCGCACCTGGATCCGGCCACCGGCCGCTTCACCACCGCCGACCTCGGGGCCTACCACGTGCCGGTGAACCTCGACGTGCCGCGCATCGAAGTGGAGTTCGTCGGCGAGCCAGACACCCAGTTCAACCCGCTCGGAGCCCGCGGCATCGGCGAGATCGGCATCACCGGCCTGGCCGCCGCGATCGCCAACGCCGTGTTCAACGCCACCGGCCGGCGGGTGCGCGAGCTGCCCTTGACACCGGATCGGCTGCTAGCCTCGCCCGTCCTGGCATGAGAGAGCCCGGCCTCCTGGCCGCCGCCTACCGGCGCTGGCAGGGCGAGCCCCTCGGTCTGGCCACGGTGGTGCGCACGCGGGGCTCGGCCTACCGCCGGCCGGGTGCCCGGATGCTGATCCGCTCGGCGGAGGAGCGGGCGGGGGCAATCTCGGGTGGCTGCCTGGAACAGGACGTCTGCGCCCGCGCTCTCTCGGGCGAGAGGCTGCCCGCGCTGGTGGAGTACAACACCGCCGACGAGGCGGACCTGCTCTTCGGCACCAGCCTCGGCTGCGAAGGGGTGATCGAGGTGCTGATCGAGAGGCTGGAACCTGGGGCCGCAAGTGCCGCCGAGCTCTTCGGCTTCTTCGAGGCGCAGGCCTCGAGCCGCAAGTGCGCGTCCCTGGCCACCGTCTTCGAGGTTTCCGGTACCTCGGCCGCCCGGCCGGGCGACCGCCTCTGGCTCGGTTCGGGAGGCGAGGTGGGCGGCCCGCTCGCTCCGGGGCCAGCTCGCGAGACCCTGGCGGCAGCTCTCGCGGCGGCGGGCGGCACCCGCGTCGCGTCGATCGAGCTCGAGGGCGGGCGCTTCTCGGCCCTGGTGGAACGCCTGGAGCCGCCCCTGCGCCTACTGGTCTTCGGTGCCGGCGCGGACGCCCCACCCCTGGTACGGCTCGGCCGGGAACTCGGCTGGAGCGTGGTGGTGGCCGATCGCCGTCCGGCCCAGGCTCGCGCCGAGCGGTTCCCGGAGGCCGAGGAGGTGCTCGCAGCCCCGGTGGCCGAGCTTGCGGCGCTCGCCGCTCCGGACGCGCGCAGCGCCGCGGTGCTGATGACCCACAACTACCTCGACGACCGCGAGCTGCTCCTCGCGCTGTTGGCCTCCGAGGCCCCTTATCTGGCCCTCCTCGGCCCGAAGAAACGCTCCGAGCGGCTGCTCGCCGAACTCGCCGCCGACGGCTTCCCTTTGACCGAAGCGGATCGCGCGCGGCTCCATGCCCCCGCCGGCCTTGACCTCGGCGCCGAGACTCCTGAACAGGTGGCTCTCGCCATCGTGGCCGAGATCCAGGCCTGTTTTGCCGGCCGAAGCGGCGGCAGCCTGCGTTCCCGGGCCGGTTCGATTCACTCCTGAGCCGCCCGCGCGGAGCTTCTGGGCGCTTCCACAGGCTCGTTCGTATGAGAAATCAGCATAGCAAGGAGCCAGCACCATGCCCCAGAATGCCCCTGCTTCTCCGGTGAACGCTACCGCGGGCTCGCCGACCGGTCTGTCTCGACGCCCTTCCCCGCTCGACGGCTTCCTGGGCCTCCTCGGCCTGGTGGCCGGCCTGAACGGCGAGCCCGCCGAAAAGCCCGCGGAGAACTCGCCCCGGCCACCCTCCAAGAGCTGACCCTCGGGCGGGCTCCCCCCTTCCCGCGGGTGGGTCGAGGGGCCTCCCAGGGCCGTATGCTCGGCTCGAGAGGGGGTCCCACCATGCGCTCGAAAAGCCCGGCCTCACGTTTCCGCGAGCATCTGCAGGCGGAAACCGACAGCGCCTTTCTCTATCGCACCTTGAGCGGCCTCGAGTCCCGCCCGGAGCTCGCCCAGGTCTTCAGCCGACTGGCCGAGTCCGAGGAGGCCCACGCCCGCCACTGGGCCAAAAAGCTCGCGGAGAGCGGCCCCGCGCCGGCACCGCCCCGGCCATCCTGGCGAGCCCGCACCCTCGCCCGGCTGGCCCGGCGCTTCGGGCCACAGCTGATCCTGCCGGTGCTGATCGATGCCGAGCAGGAGGGCGGCGGCGCCTACCGCAACGAGCCGGCCGCCCAGGGCACGGCGCTCGCGGCCGAGGAGCGCTCGCACAACCGCCTGCTCAAGGCGATGACCGGCCGGGAGATCGACGGCGGCCTCGCCGGCGGCGTGGTGGCGAAGCTCGAGGGCCGCCACCGGGCGATGGGCGGCAATGCCCTCCGGGCGGCGGTGCTGGGGGCGAACGACGGCCTGGTCTCCAACCTATCGCTGGTGATGGGGGTGGCCGGCGCCGCCCTCGACAACCACGGCATCCTGCTCACCGGCCTGGCCGGCCTTCTGGCCGGAGCCATCTCCATGGCGCTCGGCGAGTGGCTTTCGGTGCAGAGCTCCCGGGAACTCTACGAACGCCAGATCACCATCGAAAAGGAAGAGCTGGCGGCCGATCCCGAGGCCGAAGCCCAGGAGCTGGCCTTGATCTACCAGAGCAAGGGAGTGCCGGCCGCCGAGGCCGGAGCGCTCGCCCGCCGCCTGATCGAGAACCGCGAGACCGCCCTCGACACGCTGGCTCGCGAGGAGCTCGGCATCGACCCCGAGGAGCTCGGCGGCTCGGCCTGGGAAGCCGCGCTCACCTCGTTCGTCCTCTTCGCGGTGGGCGCGATCGTGCCGGTGGGTCCCTTCTTCTTCGCCACCGGGCAGGCGGCGGTCGCCCTCTCGCTCGGCTTGTCGGGCCTCGGTCTCTTCGGCATCGGCGCGGCCATCACCCTGATGACCGGCCGGGGGCTCTGGTTCTCCGGCCTCCGGCAGCTGGGTTTCGGCCTCGCCGCAGCGGCTGTGACCTACGGCATCGGCTGGCTGATGGGCGTCTCGCTCTCCGGCTGAGAGCCACAGGCTCAGCTCAAGCGCTCAAGAGGTGGTACTTTCAGGGCACCAGCAGAACGATCGGCCGGCGCCTTGCGAGCGCCCGCCAGGGAGGCGAGGATGCGTTGGGTCCTGTGCACGTGGTTGGTATCTCTGGCGCTCGCTCCGGCGGCTTCGGCCGTCGAGCCTTCCGAAGCCCTCCGCACCCTTTTCAAGGAGGCCTGGGAAGAGCGCCTGAGGGAAGAACCTCTGTTCGCCACGGCAGCCGGCGATCATCGCTACGACGACCGCCTGCCCTCGGCCAGCCACGCCGACCTCGAGCGGCAGAACGCCGAGTCCCGGCACTGGCTGGAGCGCCTGGCCCAGATCGACCGCTCGGCTCTCTCTCCCGCCGAGCGCGTTTCCTACGACATGTTCGCCGGCCGGCTGCGGGACGACCTCACCGAGTTCGACTTCGGCGCCTACCGCATGGTGCTGACGGCCGAGGGCGGCTTCCACAACGACCTCGCGCGGATGTGGGAGCAGATGCCCTTCGCCACAGTGAAGGACTACGAGAACTACCTCTCCCGGCTCGCCGCCCTTCCGGCCTACTTCGAGCAGGAGACCGCCCTCCTCGAGGAAGGGCTCAAGGCAGGCTTCACGCCGCCACAGGCGGTCTTCGCCGGCTTCGAAAGCACCATCACCCCCCACATCGTCGACGATGCCAAGAAAAGCGCCTTCTACAAGCCCTTCGAGAGCTTCGCCGACACCTTCCCCAAGGCCGCAGCCAGCCGCCTCGAGGCCCGCGGACGGCAGCTGATCCTCGAGGCCGTGGTGCCAGCCTACCGGCGCTTCCTGGACTTCATCACTCACCGCTACATCCCCGGCGCGCGCACCACCATCGGCGCCTCCGAGCTGCCGCGAGGGCAGGACTACTACCGCTACCTGGTGCGCCACTTCACCACTCTCGAAGTGACGCCGGAGCAGGTGCATCAGCTGGGGCTCGAGGAAGTGGCGCGGATCCGCGCCGAGATGCAGCAGGTGATTGCCAGCGTGGGCTTCCAAGGCAGCTTCGCGGAGTTCCTCCACTTCCTGCGGACCGATCCGCGCTTCTACGCCAAGACGCCGGACCAGCTGCTCAAGGAGGCCTCGTTCATCGCCAAGAAGATGGACGGCAAGCTGCCCTCGCTCTTCGGCCGCCTGCCTCGCCAACCCTACGGCGTGGAGCCGGTGCCGGCAGACCTCGCCCCCAAGTACACCGGTGGCCGCTACGTGGAAGCACCGCTCGACGGCAAGCGCGCCGGCACCTACTGGGTGAACACCTACGCCCTCGAGAGCCGGCCGCTCTACACTCTGGAGGCGCTCACCCTGCACGAGGCCGTTCCGGGCCATCATCTGCAGATTTCGCTGCAGAAAGAGCTCACCGGGCTGCCGGATTTCCGCCGCTTCGCTTACGTGAACGCCTTCGGCGAGGGCTGGGGGTTGTACTCGGAGCACCTCGGCCTCGAAGCCGGCTTCTACACGGATCCCTACAGCAACTTCGGGCGGCTCACCTACGAGATGTGGCGCGCCTGCCGGCTGGTGGTGGACACCGGCCTCCACGCCATGGGCTGGAGCCGCCAGCAGGCGATGGACTACCTGGCCGGCAACACCGCGCTGTCGCTGCACGAGGTGGAGACCGAAACGGACCGCTACATCTCCTGGCCGGGCCAGGCGCTGTCTTACAAGATGGGCGAGCTCAAGATCCGCGAGCTGCGCAAGAAGGCCGAGGCCGAACTCGGTCCGAACTTCGACCTCCGCGCCTTCCACGACGCCGTGCTGGCCAACGGCACGGTGCCCCTCACCGTGCTCGAGGACCAGATCAACGACTTCATCGCCCGAGCCAAGGCGAACTAGGGACGGCCCGCGCCCGGCCCGGAGACTAGCCGACCTTCGCCAGCGCTCTCTGGACGGCTGCCGATTCGCGCTGGATCACCAGAAGCAGTACCCGTGCGGAGCGTTCGGGACGCCGCCGGCCTTGCTCCCAGTCGCGCACGGCAGCCACCGAGAACCCGAACTGCTCCGCGAAGGCTCGCTGGCTGAGACCCAGCTCTCGGCGAATGGAGGCCACGTCCACCTGTTCCGGAACTGGCGCTGGTCGACTCGCAAGCCGCTTCTCGCCTTTCGCATGGGCCAACACTTCCCCCAGTGCCTCTTCCAGCTCCTGGCCCAGGGAAGTCCGAATGTCTTCATTCACCGTGGCACCTCTTTCAGCTCGGCCATCAGCTTGACCAGCGCCTTCTTGTCCCCAGGGCTCAAGTCGGCCTGCTGGTTCTTGGCATAGATCGTCAGGAAAAAAAGCGCGTCCTCTTCCACCCAGAAGTAGAAAACGATCCGGGCTCCGCCTCGCTAGCCAGCGCCGCTGCGCGAGACCCGGGCCTTTCGTAGGCCTCCAGTTCCCGGGATCACCGGGTGCCGAGTGGGATCGAGCGCAATCAGGTCCTCCGCCTTGCGTCGCTCGATCTCGCTGAGCAGCTTCTCGACCCGCCGGAGATAGACCTGCGTAAACAACAACTCCACCCTCGAAGTATACGGCGCTGCCGCACCAGGTGACCGACGGCCGCAGGAGCGGCTCGAGGTGGTCGGCAGATCGCCCGCCTCCCCGTTTCCTTTCCCCCTCCCCGCGCGTCTAACTCCCCAAGAAGTCACGAAAGCCGCCGGGAATCGGGCCCGGCGAGGAGGAGCGAGATGTTCGAGACCGCGATGGTGGCCACCCTTCCCCGGCGCCGTTTGGCGCCTCAGTTCCTGCTCGCCGCCTTCAGCTTCCACGCAGCCGCCCTGGCTCTCGGTATCGGGGCGAGCTTCTGGCGCGTCGAAGCTCTCTCGATGCCGCCCCTGCGCGAGAGCTTCGTGGTGGTCTCCTTGCCGAGCCTGCCGGACCTCGAAGTGCGCCGGCCAGACCCCAAGCCCGCCCCTCACCCCCCGGCCGGTCCCCGCCCGGCGAACGCCCAGCCCGAGCAGCCTGCCTCGCCCAACCCACCTCCCGTTTCTCCCGAGGCTCTAGCCAATCTCCCCATCCCCACCGGCGACCCTGAGCCGAGCTCGGGCGGGGATCCGGAGTACGGCACGAACACCGGGCCCGCGAGCAACGGCGGCGGGGACTGCCTGGAGAACTGCGATCCGGCGGGAGGTGGCGACGGCGACGAGCCGATCGTGCTCCGGGCCGGCGTGACGCCGCCCCAGGTAATCTCGCGAGTGAACCCGGTCTACCCGGAGCTTGATCGGCGGGTACGGCGCGAAGGGGTGGTAATCGTCGAGGCGGTGATCGACCAGCAGGGCCGGGTGGCCAACGCCCGCCTGCTCAAGGGGGTGAGCATCGGCCTCGACCAGGCGGCGCTCGCCGCCGTGCGCGAGTGGCGCTTCTCGCCGGCACGCATCGGCGACCGCCCGGTTTCCGTGTACTTCACGCTCACGGTGCGCTTCAGCCTGCAGTGAGCGGAGGGCCCGAGGCTCAGTTGGTGGCCGGGCGGACATCCACCACGAAGTAGCTGGTCTCGCCGAAGCAGTCTGTGGGCAGGCCGAGATGCTGTTGGTAGGAAAGCACCACGCGGTTGCCGAGAGCCTGGTTGATCTTCTCGGCCACCGCGTCGTTGCGCACGCTGAAGCGGAAGATCTCCGGTGCGGTGCCGGGCAGGTTGACCATGGCGAGCTCGCCTTCCCAGGTCTTGCACACCCAGCCCTTGCGGGAGAACTTCTGCACATAGCCCGCGCGCTGGCCCTCCGAGAAGCTCCAGGAAAGCGCCGCCCAGAGGTACAGGAGAGCGAGCGCGAGCAAGGCGACGAGGACCACGAGGACCACGGAGCGGGCTCCGCCGGACTCGCTCCTGCGCGGCAGGAACACAACCTGGCCTGGGTCGGCACTCATCGGGGGCCTCCTTCCGGAATTCTCGGCTGGAGGAGCATCATGCCACAGGCCCGAGGCCGAGCTGCCGTTCGGGAAATACCTCTCAGCGCCAGACCGAGGCGCCCAGCAGATCGAAGTGATGGTCGTAGGTCCAAACAGGCACGACCATCCGCCGGGCGAGGGCGGCCAGCACACTGTCGTGGAGGCTGATGCGCTGATCTTCATAGGAGCGCAACTGGCTGGCAGCCTCCGAATACTCCTCGGCTCGGGGGTTGAGGAGATCGGCACTCGAAGTGACCTCCTCCAGCCATCTCCGGGCAACCCGGCTTCCTAACTTGTGAAGTGCCAGTCGATGCGTCTCGACGACGGTCGGCCAACACACCAGGACGCGCAGGCCGGAACGATCGGCGAGAGCTGCCTCCCTCAGAGCTCGCTGGTGGCGCGAATCGGAAGGGTCGAGAAGAGCGTAGAGCGGCCCGGTGTCGGCCAGAACTCCTTTCACGACTGGCGCCTGAGCTCGCCTTCAAGGATCTCGGCAAGGTGCCGATCAGGGTCGACCGAGATGTCCGTCTCCCCGCTCCCCTGCTCGGCCGGAGTGATCCGGAACGGCGCACGGGCTGGCCTGTACTGCCATCTCTCGAGCTCCTGCTGCTCGAGAAAGGAGCGCAAGGCGGCTTCCACCAGCGCGTTCAGCGAAGGCGCTGCCGCGAGGCCACTCAGGTAGTGAGTGAGCTGCTGCTCGAGGTCGTCGGAAAGGGTGATCGTCGCTCGGCGCATGGAGAAAGCCTAGCACCACTTGGTGAAGGTGGTGCTAGGCCTCCCAATCGCTCGATCTAGAACAGGATTCGCACGCCGAGCTGGAACTGCCGCGGGTCGCCCAGGCCGGAGGTGACGGTGCCGTCGAAGTTGAACACCAGGCTGCCGGTCTGCGGCCGCTTCAGGTTGCGGCTGTTGGTGAGGTTGAAGGCGTCGACGATGCCCTCGATCTGCACGCCGCCCACCTTGAACGCCCGGGAGAGCCGCAGATCGAGCGAGGAGAACTGGTTGTCTTTGCGGCCGAGGTTGCGGCGGGTCACCGTGCCGTCGGCGTTGATGCGGTCCTGCGGCGTGTTGGCGTCGGCGCCGGTGGCGGTGATCGACTTCGGCTGCGCCGAGCGGTAGGCGTAGCGAGCGTTCACCTCGAGGCCGTAGGGGGCGTGCCAGAGCACCCAGGCGTTGATGCGGTGACGCTGGTCGCGGTCGGAGTAGCTGTACTCCTTGTCCAGGTCCGTGATCCGGGCGTAGCGGAAGGAGAACGGATCGCGCTCGTTGTCGTCGTCCGACTTGTCCTTGGAGTACGTGTAGAAGCCCTGGAAGGCCACCTTCTCGTACTGGCCGGTGAGGCCGATGGTGGCGCCCTGGTAGCGGCTCTTGGCGCTGGATTCCACCACCGTCAGAGTGCCGATGCCGTTCTGGCCGTCGGCGCCCAGGCCGGTCGACCACGGCGAGCCGAGCAGAGGATCGTTGCGGTTGGTGAAGCGGGTCAGGTGGTCGGTCTTGGCGTAGTTGTACTTGAACAGGGCCGACAAATGCGGCGCCACCTCACGCTCCACGGCGAGGGCGAGAGAGGTGGTGCGGGGGTTCTCGAAGTCCTTGTCGAACACGAAGACGTCCGGCCGGAAGGGGTCGCCCACCTGGCTCTGGGGGATCAGCTCGCCGTAGGCCGGAGGAGCGCCGAGCACTCCCGTCAGGGCGCTGTTGCGGAACAGGGTCTGGCCGCGGCTGCCGTTGGTCGAGCGCGAGGAAGCGAGCACCAGGCCCGGAATGCGCGCGTAGTAGATGCCCGCGTTGGCCCGCACCACGGTCTTGCCGTCGCCGGTGGGGTCCCAGGCGATGCCCAGGCGGGGCTGCCACATCTTCTTGTCCGAGGGGATCGTGCCGTCCGACGGGAACTCCTGGCCGTTCTTGGTAGTGCCGATGAAGCGCGAATAGAACACCTGCGAGGGCGGGGTGATCGGATCCGGCTCGATCTGTGCCTCCCAGCGCAGGCCGTACTGCACGGTGAGGTTCGGCGCCGGCTGCCAGGTGTCCTGCAGGAACACCGCCGGCTCTTCCTGCACGATGGTCTGCGTGCCCGCCTCGGCGGCGGTCAAGCCGCCCACACCGGCCTGCTGCAGGTAGAGCAGCACGGGGCCAGTGATCTCGGTTCCCGCCGGGCAGACGCCCACCTGGGAAGAAGAGCCGTCCGAGCACTCCACGTAGCGCGGATTGCGGATGTAGTTCAGGAAGCCGTCCGTCGAGCTGAAGATGAAACGGCCGTTGGCGAAGCCGACGAAGGTCTGGAAAGCGGAAGTGCGGTTGTACTCCACGCCGGCCTTGATGGTGTGCGAGCCCTTGAGCCAGGTGAGGTTGTCGTTGAACTGGGTGCGGGTGTCGTGGTACTTCACCGGGATGAAGAAGGGCATGCCGAAGCGGTACTGGCGCCCGAAGTCGAAGGCCGTGTCCGGCAGCGGCCGGCCGGTGCGCGGGTTGATCGGCCCGTCGTAGGGTCGAGGCCGGTCCTCACGGGCGTACTGGGCACGGGCTTCGTTGAGCAGATTGCCCGAGAAGCTGTGCACCCAGGCGCCGGTGCCGGCATTCGAGGAGTCCTTCTCCACGGCGTTGGCGCTACGGCCCCAGGAGTCCACGTCGAAGGTGCCGTTCTTCTGCTCCGAGTCCGTGTAGTTGTAGCGCACCGTGTAGAGGTTCTTCTCGGTGGGCTGGTAATCCACTTTGGCCAGAAACACCAGGGCGTCGTTGGTGTGCTCGATCGAGCCGTTCTCGTTCGGGCTGCCGTAGCCTGCCAGGGCGTCGACCACCCGCTGCTCGATACGGTTGGGGTCGTTCTGCTTGGTGGTGGAACCCTTCTGGTAGTCGAGGGCGGTGAAATAGAACAGCTTGTCGGCGATGAACGGCCCACCCAGGGTGAAGCCGGCCTGGGTCTGGTCGGCGGAGAACTCCGGCTCGAGGGTGCCGTCCGGCCGCTCGGCGCGGGAGGAGAGGCTGTCGTTCTTGTAGTAGATGTGGGCTGTGCCGCCCAGGGTGTTGGTGCCGGACTTGGTCACCACGTTGACGAAGCCGGAGGAGGAGCGGCCGAACTCGGCCGGGGCGCCGTCCGGCACCACCACGAACTCCTGCACGGCGTCCAGGTTGAAGGTGAAGGCCGGGCGCTGGCCACCGCGCTGCTCGCCGAAGAAGGGGTTGTTGAAGTCCGCGCCGTCCACCGAGATGTTGTTCTGGATGCCCTTCTGGCCGTTCACCGAGAGCTCGTCGCCGTCCGGTCCCTGCACCACGGACACGCCCGGCGTCAGCTTGGTGAGCTCGAGGAAGTTGCGGCCGTTGTTCGGCAGGTTGGCGAGCTCGTCGCGGCTGATGGTGGTGGAGTTCTCGGTCTTGGTGGTGGCCACCAGCGGGGCCTCGCCGGTGACCGTGATCTCCTGGGCCACTGCCGAAAGCCCGAGCTTGAAAGTCAGGTTGATGGTGTCGCCCACCGTGAGCTCGATGCCCTCGCGCACCACCGTGGAGAATCCTTCGAGGGCGGCCGAGACCTTGTAGGGGCCGAGGGGGAGCAGCACACCCCGGAAGCGACCGCCCTGGCCGGTGACCTGCACCTGCTCGAAGTTGGTCGCGGTATTGGTGAAGGTTACCGTCGCTCCAGGCAGAGCGGCGCCGCTTTCGTCGACGACGGTGCCCTCGATCACTCCGGTGGTGGCCTGGGACTGAGCAAGCAGGGACTGGGGAGCCAGTAGGCACAGCCCCAGGAGCAAGGCTGCGAGGAGACGGGCTCGCTGCATAGAGAACCTCCTATGAATAGGACAGCAATGAGAGCCGTGGGACGGCGTTGCCGAGCAGTATATGCGCGGTGGCTACGCTTGTTGCACCGAGGTCGCACGGCTGTCACATCGCCTGTGCCGCCTCTTCTCTGGGTTCCCGCTGCTACCATGCGGCAATGAGTCAGGAGACTCCGCGACTTACCGCGATCGCCGCATTTCGCCGCCTGCCTCCGATGCTCGAGGCCGAAGTGGAGACGGCCGAGCTCGGACGCCTCGCCGCGGTGGTCGGCGGGGACCTCGAACGGGCCCGCGCCTACTACCGAGAGGACTTCCTGGAGGTCACCGCGAGCGGCGAGACGCGCACCCTCGCCTGGCTCTTCGAACGCTTCGAGAGCCTGCCCAGAGAGCTTCTCTACCACCAGGAGGAGCGCGAGATCCGTGCCCTCGGTTCCGAGGCCGCCGTGGTCACCGGCCTCCTGCGCGCCTGCCAGGCCGACGGCACCGTTCACTCCCTCAGCCGATTCCTCCACGTCTGGGAGCGTGGGGAGGGCCGCTGGCGGCTGGTCGCGGGGCAGGGGACGCCGGCGGCCGAGGCTTTGAAATCAGCATCCCATCGCGCCGCCGCCGTTTGACTCCCCCCCTTGCCGGGTTTAGCATCGATCGGTCAGTCCGACGGAGGGTAACTGCGTGGCTACGAGTCCATTCGAAGGCGTTCGGTGGGTGTGGATGAACGGCAAGCTGGTGCCGTTCGAACAGGCCAACATCCACGTGATGACGCATGCGCTCCACTACGGCTCGGCCTGGTTCGAGGGCATCCGGTGCTACGACTCGCCGCGCGGCCCGGCGGTGTTCCGGCTCCACGAGCACATGGATCGGCTGGTGATGTCCTGCCGGATGTACCGCGGCGAGCTGCCCTTCACGGTGGACGAGCTCTGCCAGGCCACTCTCGATACCCTGGCCGCCAACGAGCTCACCTACGGCTATATCCGGCCGATCGCCTTCCGGGGCTTCGGCTCGGTGGGCGTCAACCCCCTCGGCTGCCCGATCGACGTCGCCATCGTGGTCTGGCCGTGGGGCGCCTACCTGGGCGAAGAGGCTTTGAAGAACGGCATCGATGTCTGCGTCTCTTCTTGGCGGCGCACTAGCTCGGAGAGCATGCCGAGCTTCGCCAAGGCGGCCGGCGGCTACCTGAACAGCCAGCTGATCAAGATGGAGGCGGTGCTCGCCGGCTACGCCGAGGGGATCGCCCTCGACCAGGACGGCTTCCTCTCCGAGGGCTCGGGCGAGAACCTCTTCCTGGTCAAGGACGACACGCTCTACACCCCCCCGCTCTCCTGCTCGCTCCTGCCCGGCATCACCCGCGATTCGGTGATCCACATGGCCGCGGACTTCGGCATTCCCGTGCGCGAGGAGCGTATGGGCCGCAACATGCTCTACGCCTGCGACGAGATGTTCTTGACCGGCACCGCGGCCGAGATCACGCCGGTCAAGTCGGTGGACCGCATTCCGGTGCGCTCGAACGGCGCGGGACCGATCACCCGCCGCCTGCAGGACCGTTTCTTCGCCATCGTTCACGGCGAGATCGAGGACCGTCACGGCTGGTTGATGCCGGTACCCTCGGCGTCGTCGGTTTCGGCCGAGCGGGCCTAGGCTCGGCTCGAGGGCCCGGAGGACTTCTCTTTGAACATCAACGACCTGCTGAAGCTGGCTGTCGAACGCAAGGCTTCGGACTTGCACCTGAAGGTGGGCTCGCATCCCGTGCTGCGGGTCGACGGCGAGCTCACCCAGCTGGCGGAGATGAAGCGCCTGCTGCAGGAAGACACCATCGCCATGGCGTTCTCGATCATGAACGCCCGCCAAAAGCAGCGCTTCAAGGAGGAGCTCGAGCTCGACATCGCCTACTCGGTGCCCGGCCTCGGCCGTTTCCGCTGCAACATCTTCCAGCAGCGGGGTACCGTGGGCCTGGTGCTGCGCGTCATTCCTGCGCGCATCCGCACCACCTCGGAGCTGATGCTGCCCAAGGTGCTCGAGGACATCTGCGAGGAGCGCCGGGGCCTGGTGCTCTGTACCGGCACCACCGGCTCGGGCAAGTCCACCAGCCTCGCCGCCATGCTGGACTACATCAACTCCACCCGCAGCGAGCACATCATCACCATCGAGGACCCGATCGAATTCCTCCACCGGGACAAGAAGTCGATCGTCAACCAGCGCGAGATCGACGTCGACACCCGCTCTTTCGCCTACGCCCTGCGCTCGGCCTTGCGTCAGGACCCGGACGTGATTCTGGTGGGCGAAATGCGCGACTACGAGACCATCGAGACCGCCCTGCTCGCGGCCGAAACCGGCCACCTGGTGTTCTCCACACTGCACACCCTGGATGCCACCGAGACCATCAACCGTATCGTGGCGGTGTTCCCGCCCCACCACCAGAAGCAGATCCGCATCCAGCTCGGCCAGGTGCTGCGGGCGGTGATCTCGATGCGCCTGCTGCCGCGGGCCGACGGCGTGGGCCGAGTGCCGGCGGCGGAAGTGATGCGCGTGACGCCCTACATCCGGGACTGCATCGAGAACAAGGAAAAGACCAAGTACATCCGCGACCAGATCGCCCTCGGCACCAGCCAGTACGGCATGCAGACCTTCGACCAATCGCTCTACCAGCTGTACAAGAACGGGCTCATCACTCTGGACGAGGCTCTGCGCCGCGCTTCCAACCCGGACGAGTTCAAGCTCAAGGTGGAAGGCGTGCAGTTCACCGCCGATATCTCCCGCGAGCAGATGGAGGAGGCGATCCGCATGCCGAGCGAGAACGATCTCCTGGTCGAGGGCTCGCCCTTCGAGATCCGCTAGCCGGGAGAGGCGCGGGCTATGGCCGAGCGCCACCGTCCCTCCGCTCTCGAGAAGGCGACCGAGCTGCTCGCCCGGCGCGCCCACTTCGAGCGCGAACTCGAGCGCAAGCTCGACACCCGGGGCTACCCCAAGAGCGAAGTCGCCGCGGCCCTCGCTCGCCTCAAGGAGCTCGGCTTCCTCGATGACCACAACGCCAGCCGCGAGCTGGTGGAGAGCCGCAACCGCGCCGACGCGCTGGTGCACGCCACCGAG
>CALMKX010000251.1 GCA_937867335.1 uncultured Acidobacteriota bacterium | reverse complement strand
ATGTCGCGGGAGTTGGAATCGCAGGACGACGGCTTCGACACCATCCTCGTGGCGAGCGGCGGCGGCGGGTTCATCGCCGGGCAGGCCGCGTGGTGGCGTGACCGCCGGAGGGTCGTCAGCGTCGAGCCCGAATCGTCCCGGTGCGTGCAGGCGGCGCTGGCTGCGGGGGAGCGCGTCGAGGTGCCCGTCGGTGGACTCGCCGCCGACTCGCTCGGGTCACGGATGGTCGGCGAGGTGCCGTGGTCCGTGATCCGCTCGTACGTCGACGTGGCCGTGACGGTGCCGGACGACGAGATCCGCGCCGCGCAGCGAGCGATCTGGGACGACCTGCGACTCATCGCCGAGCCTGGCGGCGCGGCGGCGTTGGCCGCACTGCGCTGCGGCGCGTATCGGCCCGAACGCGGGGAACGGCTGGTGGTGGTCGTGTGCGGGTCGAACTGCGACCCTGCGACCGTCGTCTGGTCGGCGCCCGGCGTCTCCTGAGGAGCGGTCGCATCGCCTGCGGTTCTGGCACACGACGGGTCGAGTTGACCACGGTTGGCGACCGGCCGGGTCCAGCGGCCGAGCGTAGAGTGCGCCGCGTGAGCTCTCGTCGGCGGATCGGCGTCATGGTGGCTTTGGTGGGACTGGTCACGCTCGTCGCGTGCGCCCCGCCGAACGGGGTCAGCCGAGGCGGATCCACCGCACTCGACGACGCCGCAACCGAGCCCGGTTCCAAGCCGCTCCCGCCCGACGATCGCGTCACCATCGACACCCTCGACAACGGCCTGACCTACCTGGTGCGCGCGAACCCGCGCCCGGAGCGGCGCGCCGAGCTCTGGCTGGTGGTCAACGCCGGCTCGATCCTCGAGGACGAGGATCAGCGCGGACTCGCCCACTTCGTGGAGCACATGTGCTTCAACGGTACCGAGCGCTTTCCCCGCCAGAAAATGGTGGAGTACCTCGAATCCGCCGGCATGCGCTACGGCGCCGACCTGAACGCCTACACCAGCTACGACGAAACCGTCTACACCCTGCGAGTGCCCACGGACAACCCGGCGGTGTTCGACACCAGCCTGGCGATCCTGGCCGACTGGATCGGCGGCGGCGTGCAGTTCGAGCCCCAGGAGGTGGACAAGGAACGCGGGGTGGTGGTGGAGGAATGGCGGCTGGGCCGGGGGGCGAACGGCCGTCTGGCCGACCAGCACAACCCGGTGCTCCTGGCCGGCTCGCGCTACGCCGACCGCGAGCCGATCGGCAAGAAAGAGGTGCTGGAGACCGCGCCCCGGGACGCCATCGCCCGCTTCTACCACGACTGGTACCGGCCGGATCTCGCGGCGGTGATCGCCGTGGGCGATTTCGACGCGGCAGCGATCGCCGAGCAGATCCGCCAGCACTTCGGAGCCCTGCCCCGCCGCGAAGGGGGGCGGCCCCGCACTTTCTACAAGCTGCCCGAGCACGCCGACACCAAGTTCTCGATCGTCGCCGACCCGGAGCTCACCGAGACCCAGGTGGCGGTGTACTACAAGCATCCGCGACGCTCGGAAGCCACCACCGGCGACTACCGGCGCTTCCTGCTCGAGAACCTCTACGACTTCATGGTCAACGCCCGGCTCTCGGAGCTCACCCAGGGCACCGATCCGCCGTTCCTGGCCGCCCAGGCTTCGTCGGAGGACCTGGTGCGCACCGCCTCCACCTACGTCCAGGCGGCGATCCCCCCCGAAGGGGAGACCGAGCGCTCCCTCGCCGCCCTGCTTACCGAGGCCGAGAGGATCGACCGCTTCGGCTTCTCGCAGAGCGAGCTCGACCGCGCCAAGGCCCTGATGCGCCGCACCTACCAGCAGGCGACCGCCGAGAACGGCAAGACCGACGCCAACACCCTGGCCGCCGAGTACACCCGCCACTTCCTGGAGGGAGAGCCGGTGCCCGGCATCGCCCTCGAGCTCGCTCTGGTGGAGCGTTTCCTGCCCACCATCACCCTGGAGGAAGCCAACCAGCTCGGCCGTGAGTGGATCTCCGAGAACAACCGCGTGGTGCTGGTGGGCGGGCCGGCCACGCCCGACCATCCCCTGCCCACCGAAGAGGCGCTCAGCCACACCTTCGAAGAGGCCCGCAAGGCCGAGGTGACGGCCTACGTCGATCGGGTGATCGATGAGCCGCTGCTCGCCACCCTGCCCGAGCCCGGCAAAGTGGTCGCCGAGAGCTCGATCGACGACCTCGGCGTGACGGAATGGAAGCTCTCCAACGGCGTGCGCGTGATCGCCAAGCCCACCGATTTCCAGAACGACCAGATCCTGCTCACCGCTTTCTCCCCCGGAGGCACCTCGATCGTCGACGACGCCGACTACAACTCGGCCATCTTCGCCGCCACGCTGTTGTCCGAAGGAGGCCTCGGCCGCTTCCCCAAGGTGGAGCTCGAGAAAGCCCTCGCCGGCAAGCTCGCCAGCGTCAACATGGACCTCGACGAGCTCGAGGAAGGCCTGACCGCGAGCTCGTCGAAGGTGGATCTCGAGACCATGTTCCAGCTGATCTACCTGGGCTTCACCGCGCCGCGGGCGGATGCCGCCGCGGCCGACGCCTTCCTCGCCAAGCTCGGCAACCTGATCCAGGACCGCCTGGCGAGCCCGGAGAACGTGTTCCAGGACCGCCTCTCCGAGGCCCTCTACCAGGACCATCCGCGCCGCCAGCCGCTGACCAAGGAAACGCTCAAGACGATCGACGTCCAGCGGGCGCTCGCGGTGTACCGGGAGCGCTTCGCCGACGCCTCGGGCTTCACTTTCGTCTTGGTGGGCAGCTTCGACCTGCCCACCCTGCGACCGCTGGTGGAGCGCTACCTGGGCGGCCTGCCGGCGCTCAACCGCAACGAGAACTATCGCGACATCGGCGTGCGGCCGCCCGCGCGCAAAGTGGATGTGCGGGTGGCCAAGGGCAGCGAGCCCAAGGCTGCGGTTTCGCTGGTGTTCTCCGGCGAGACCACCTTCAGCCTGCTCGAATCGCACCAGATCAACACCCTGGCCGAGATCCTCTCGCTCAAGCTGCGCGACCTGCTGCGCGAAGACCGCGGTCAGACCTACGACGTCTCGGCCGACGCGTCGATCTCGCCCCGGCCGGTGCCTACCTACAGCTTCTCGGTTTCCTTCGGCTGCGCCCCGGAGAACGTGGATTCGCTGCTTGCCACGGTCTTCGCCGAGATCCGCAAGCTGCGCCAGAAGGGCCCGGAGCCAGAAGCGCTGGCCAAGGTGGCCGAGACGCAGCTGCGGGAACGGCAGTCGGCGATGCGCGAGAACGGCTTCTGGCTGCGCACGCTGGCGAACTCGGTCCGGCTGGGCCTCGATCCCCATCGCTACCTGGCGATCTCCGAGCGAGTTCGGGCCACCACGCCTCGAGCCTTGCGGGACGCTGCACGTCGCTACTTGACGATGGATCGGTATATCTTGGGAGTGCTCGGCCCCGAAACGGCATCGGCCTCCGTTTCTCCCTAGACTCCTGAGGCTGGGCAAGGAGTGTCTCGTGGCCTTTCGATCGTACGGCTGGGCGCTCGCGCTCCTGGGGCTCGCCTCCGGGGCCGGCGCCGACGAGGGCATGTGGCTGCCCAACGAGTTCCCCAAGGCGCGCTTCGCCGCGAGCTACGGCTTCACTCCCACCCCTGAGCAGCTGGACCATCTGCGCCTCTCCGCGGTGCGGATCGGCCGCGGCGGCACCGGCTCCTTCGTTTCGGCGGATGGGCTGATCCTCACCAACCAGCACGTGGCGCTCGACTGCGTGGTCAAGCTCTCGAGCGCCGATCGGGACCTGCAGAACAACGGCTTCGTGGCCCAGGACCGCTCCCAGGAACTGCCCTGCCCGGATACCGACGTCTGGGTGCTGGAGTCGATCGAGCGAGTGACAGCCGCGGTGGAAAAGGCCGGGGCGACCGCCGCCGAGCCGGGGGCGCGGTTGCGAGCCCAGGAAGCCGCCATCGCCGAGATCGAGCGCGACTGCAACGCCTCGACCGGCCTCACCTGCGAAGTGGTGCGGCTCTTCGGCGGCGCGATCTACGACCTCTACCGTTTTCGCCGCTATACCGACGTTCGCCTGGCTTTCGTTCCCGAAAACGCCGCCGTGCAGTTCGGTGGCGACACCGACAACTTCGACTTCCCCCGTTACAGCTTCGACTTCGCTTTGCTCCGCGCCTGGCAGGACGGCAAGCCCGCGAAAGTGCAGCATTTCCTGCGCATGAACCGCCACGGCCTCGAAGACGGCGAAGTGCTGCTCTCGGCCGGCCACCCCGGGCAGACCCTGCGCAGCTACACCCTGGCCCAGCTCGAGCACCTGCGGGACCACACGCTCCCGCCCACTCTGGCGCAGTACCTCCACTACCGCGACCATTTGCAGCTCTATGCCACGCGAGGCGCCGAGGCCCAGCGCGTCGCCCAGCGCGACATCTACAACCTCGAGAACTCGATCAAGGCGATCTCGGGGCTGCTTTCCGGCCTGCTCGACCCCGAGCGCCTGGAGACCAAGGCGCGCCGGGAGCAGGAGCTGCGCTCCGCACTGGCTCGGGACCCGGCACTCGCCGCGACCTTCGGAGACCCTTGGCAAGACGTCGAGCGAGCCCTGGTGGTGGACAGCGAGCTGCTCTGGCGCTATCGCCTGCTCGAGAACAACCTGGCCGGCTTTCCACGGCTGCTCTCCATCGCCCGCCAGCTGGTACGGCTAGCCGCCGAGAAGGCGCGGCCCGACGGCGAGCGCCTGCGGGAGTACCACGAAGCCGGCATGCCGGCCCTCGAGCTGCGCCTGTTCTCGAAGGCCCCGATCTACCCGGACTACGAAGAGTTCCGCCTCGCCGCGCTGCTCTGGCGGATCAAGACCCAGCTGGGCCCCACCCATCCTCTGGTGCTCCAGCTGCTCGGCCGGCGCACTCCCGAGGAGGTGGCGGCGGAGGCGATTCGCGGCACTCGGCTGGCCGACGTGGCGGCGCGGCGGGAGCTCGCGGCCGGGGGCCAGGCGGCGATCTCCTCCTCGCAGGATCCGCTGATCCGCCTCGCTCTGGCGATCGACCCGGTGGCCCGCCAGCTGCGCCGGCGCTACGAGGACGAAGTGGAGAGCGTGCTCAACTCCGCGAGCTCGCGGCTCGCCCAGCTGGAGTTCAAGCTGGCCCAGGGCGAGCGCTATCCGGACGCCACCGGCAGCTTGCGGATCAGCTTCGGCAAGGTGGCCGGCTACCTCGAGGCCGGCGAGCCGGTGCCCTGGTGCTCGCGGCTGAGCGGCCTCTTCGCCCGCGCCGAGGAGCACGGCGGCAAGGCTCCTTACGAGGTGGCCCGGGGCATCGCCGCAGCGCGCCAGAGCCTCGACCCCGAGCTGCCCGTGGTCGCCGTCGCCACCCTGGACACCACCGGCGGCAGCAGCGGCAGCGCGGTGGTCGATCGCGACTTCGAGCTGGTGGGCCTGGTGTTCGACGGCAACCTCTTCGGCCTCGGCAACCAGGCGCTGTTCTCGGAGAAGGCGGCACGCACCCTGATGGTGGACACCCGGGCGATCGAAGCGGTCCTGCGCACCGTGTATCCCGCCGCCGCCCTGGCCGACGAGGCGATGGGCAAGCGACCATGACAGAGAGAGTCGCCGCGGGCGGCGAGGCCCTCTGGTTCCTCGAGAGCCTGACCTCCGGCCGAGGGCCGTTCCGCGTGCCGATCCGGCCTCTGCCGTTCCGCATCGGCCGCAAGGCCGAGCTCGACCTGGCCATCAATGCCCCGGGCGTCTCCCAGGAACACGCCGAGATCTACACCGAAGGGAATCAGCTCCTGCTGCGCGACCTGGGGAGCACCAACGGCACCTTCCACAACCAGAAGCGCGTGGAGCAGCCGGTGGTGCTGCTCGACGGCGACGTGCTCCACTTCGCCGACCAGGAGTTCCACCTGGTGCGCGACCAAGGCGCCAAGGAGGCCCTCCTGGGCGGCACGCTGCAGCTCTCGGTGGCGGAGCTCGCCAGCCGCCTCTCGGGTGGCGCCCGCGCTGTGCGCACCTTGATCGCCGAACGGGCCGTGACCCCGGTCTTCCAGCCCATCGTGGACCTCGCCACCGGGCGCATCTTCGGCTACGAGACCCTCTGCCGCGGTGCGATGCCGGAGCTGCCCACCAGCCCCGGAGACTTGCTCACTCTGGCCTCGGCCTTCGAGCTCGAAAAAGACCTCTCGCGGCTTTTCCGTCAGGTAGCGCTCGAAGCCTCGCTGCGTCTCGGCCCGACGGTGCTCTTCTTCAACACCCATCCACGCGAGCTCGGCGACCTGGAAGCCCTGCTCGCCTCCCTCCAGCCGCTCGTCGAGGAACGCGGAGGCCACCAGCTGGTGCTGGAGATCCACGAGGCCTCTGTGACCGACCCCGAACGGATGCGCGACCTGGCCTCCGAGCTCCGCCATCGCGGCATCCAGCTCGCCTACGACGATTTCGGCGCCGGCCAGGCTCGGCTGCTGGAGCTGGTGGAGGTGCCGCCGGACTTCCTGAAGTTCGACATGAGCCTGATCCGCAACCTGGACACCGCCTCGCCCCGCCGGCGGCGCATGCTCCAGCTGCTGGTGGAGATGGCTGCGGACCTCTCCATCCCCTCCGTGGCCGAAGGGATCGAAAGGCCCAGCGAAGCCGAGGCCGCGAGCCAGGTGGGCTTCCGCCTCGCCCAGGGCTTCCTCTACGGCCGTCCCCGCTCCCTCCAGCAGGAAGAGACCCGTCCCACGACCTGACTTTTTTCGAGTTGTGGCAAAAAATGCCGGGCTCGCCGCAGCGGCCCTCTGGAAGACCAGACTCCTCGCTCCGAGGAGTCCGATCGGGCCTCCGAGGCCGTTATACTGTTTGAGCATAGTTGGGCCGTAGGCTACAGAACGTCGCTTTCGAGCCAGCCAGGCGGACTGGCACTGCGTCAAGGCGCTGTCGTCGCTAGGAGACCTTCGATGAGATTTTGGAGCAAAACACTCTGGACCGCTGCCGTCGCCTCGCTCGCCCTGGGTGGTTCCCTCCAGGCGCAGGAGGCGGGGCTCTTCATCGCCCCCCCGACCGCCGAGACGCGGGCGAGCTCACCTCCACCCCTGCGGCTCGCCGAACGCGCGGCCACGGCCCCTCTGGCCGAGCTGGGGTCCGCACCGCTGATGGAGCGCGAGCGGCTGGCCGAACTCGCGCGGTGGAACCAGAGCCGCCGCCTGCCGGTGAAGAACGGCTTTGCGCGCTCGCTGCCCGCCCTGGTTCGCCTCGAGATCAGCCCCTCGCTCGCCACCCGCGCGAGCGGGCCCATGGCGGGAGGTGTTCTGGAGCGCGCGGCGGACGGTCGCCTGGTATGGGGCGCCGAGCTCCGCGTGGCAGACGCCTACCGCGTACGGCTGCATCTCTCGGGCGCGGATCTGCCCACCGGAACCCAACTCTGGGTGTACGGCGAGCAGGAGTCGGTGGGGCCCTTCGGCCTCGAGCTCCGGGGGCCCAACGGCGACCTCTGGACACCCTCGGTCGGCGGCGGCGTGGTGCGACTGGAGGCGGCTTTCCCGGCCGGCGCTCGCTCCGGCGGTTTCCTGGTGGACCAGGTGCTGGAGCTCTTCGAGCTCGACGAGCACGGCACCCCGATCACCCTGCAGACCCGCGGCACCACGCCGCCCTGCCTGGTGGATGCGCAGTGCGTCAGCTCGAGCACTTTCGACGTCGTCGACCTCGCCCAGCGGGCCGTGGCGCTGATCCAGTTCATCGACGGCGGCTCGGGCTTCATCTGCAGCGGCGGCCTGATCAACGACCAGGCCAGCTCGGGCACGCCGTACTTCTTGACCGCCAACCACTGCTTCGACAATCAATCCGCCGCCACCACGCTCGAGGCCTTCTGGGACTTCACCTCGGCCACCTGCGATGGCCCGGCGCCCAGCATCAACAGCGTGCCCCGGAGCAACGGCTCCACCCTGCTCGCCACCAACCCCACCTCGGACTTCACCTTCCTGCGGCTCACCAGCATCCCATCCAACCGGGTACTTCTGGGCTGGAACGCCAATGCCTCGGCCGTCACCAACGGCACGGTGCTCAACCGCATCTCGCATCCGATGGGCTTGAAGCAGCACTTCTCGCGCAACCACGTCGACACTTCGGCCTTGACCTGCACCGGTGCCTCGCGGCCGAACTTCATCTACGAGACCTACTCCCCAGGGCTCGGGGACCAGGGCGGCACTTTCGGGGGTAGCTCCGGCTCGCCGGTGATCCGGGCCGGCGGCCAGGTGGTGGGCCAGCTCACCGGCGGCTGCGGCCCCAACCCTTCAGACGGCTGCGACTACGACAACGCCGACGTGGATGGCGCCTTCTCGGTGACCTTCCCGTCCATCTCGACCTTCCTGACCGGCGGCGGTGGCAATCTCTGCATCGAGGATGCCGACACCGCTTGCCTGGTGGGCAACCGTTTCAAGGTGGAGGTGAGCTACCAGACCGGCCCGCCCCAGAACCTCTCCGGCCAGGCGATGGTGGCCCCGGCGGGCACGGACAACTCTGGCCTGTTCTACTTCTTCAACGGGGACAACTGGGAGATGCTGCTCAAGGTGCTGGACGCCTGCTCCCTCAACAACCGCTTCTGGGTGTTCTACGCCGCCACCACCAACGTGGGCTTCACCGTGACCGTGACCGATACCCAGAACGGCACCCCGAAGACCTACACCAACGCGATCGGCAACGCTGCGCTGCCGATCCAGGACACCAACGCTTTCGCCACCTGCCCGTAGCCCGGGCAGCCCCACGGAAAGGCCCGCTCAGCCCAGCTCGAAGAAGGGCTGGCGGGCCTCTTCCGGGGCCTCGAGATCCACCGCCAGCACGGCCAAGCCGAGCTCTCCTTTGTACAGACTGTGCGGGTGCTCCTGCTGGGGTGGCCCCAAGCGGGCCGCCTTGAGGGCGAGGTCTTGGGCGCGGGCTAGCCAGGCCTCCTCGCCGGTGTGGCGGTAGAAAGCGAGCAGGGCGTAGCACCGGCCGGCCACGCCACAGCACAGCGACGGGAAGGTGTCCGGCGCCTGCCAGGCATCCCAGGCGGCCCCGCGGGCGAGCTCCAGATACCGCTCTTCACCCAGCAGCCGATGAGCCAGAGTCCACAGCAAGACCTGCCCCGAGCTGCCGTTGCACCAGCCCGGCATGAAGGAGCTCCGCCCGGAACCGGAGAGGGTCCAGGGCCAGGCCAGGCCCCGACCGCTGGGAACCGCCAGCCGCCCCAGCTCGGCCAGCCGGCCTTCGACACCCGCGGGAAGCGGCGCCCCGCTCGCCAGGTGCCAGCCGAGTGTGGCGTAGAGGAAACCGGCCCAGCCGTGAGCGATGCCGAGGTAAGGGATGGCCGCTTCTGCGATCGGCCCCTGGCTCTCGAGCTCCTGCCACAGGCTCGCCATCAGGCCGTTGCCGAAGCGCTCGAGGGGCAGGCGCTCGAGTGGCCCTCCTGAAGGCAAAGTCTCGAGCAGCAACGCCGCCCCAAGCAAGGTGCTGGTTCGCCCCAGGGTGAGGTCCAGCCCTCGGGCCGGGCGCTCGGCCGTGGCGAGGAAAGCTTCGAGGTGCCGGGCTTGGCGCCGGGAGTCGGCCTGGGCGGCGGCCACCAGGGCGGCGGCGGCGTGAAGGCCGCTCTCGGTGTGGTAGGGCGAAGCCTCGCCCACGATCTCCCGGCTGATCTCGATCGCCGGATTGTAGAAGGCCTCCTCGCGCCCTTCCTCGGGGCCCCGGAGGGAGCCGAAGGCCCGCTCGACCCAGAGGTCTGCCGTGGCCAGCAGGGCGGGATCCCGGCGTCGCTCGGCCATCGCCAGAAGGCCCAGGGCCACTCCGGCGGCACCGTAGGTGATCGAAGCCGTGGGCGCGGTCAGAAGCCCCTGGGAGAGCCAGGGCCCCTCCAGCGCGGCCGCCGCCAGGGTGCGCTCGACAAGCTGGTCGAGAGCGCCGGCAGCCGGGGCCACCGGCCGGGGTTCGGCAGAGAGGGCGGCAAGGGCGGCCGCGAGTTCGGAGGTCGAGGCGAAGCGCTCCGCCGGGTTCTTGGCGAGGGCGCGGCCGAGAACTTCCTCGAGCTCGCTCCAGCCCTCGGCGCCCCGCTGGGCGAAGGGCAGCACCGGCTCCTCGGCGATCTCCCTCAACATGTCGCGGCGGCCCAGGCTGAAGTCCCGCGGATGGGCGCCCGAGGCCAGAAGGTAGAGCAAGGTGCCGAGGGCGTACTGCTCGCCGGCCAGGGTGGGTGGCGGCGGCGCCCCGCCCGCGAGGAAAGCGCGGGCGAGCTCCGGCTCGAAGAAGAACGGCACTCCCCCCCGCTCCTGGTCTCCGGGCTCGTCGAGGCGACGGGCCAGGCCGAAATCGATCAACCAGACCTCGCCGGCACCGTCCACCAGGACGTTCCGCGGATGCACGTCGCCGTGCAGCCAGCCGGCCTCGTGGAGCCGGCGATAGGCCTCCACCACGCCGCGCATCAGGGCCAGGAGACCCGCCCGGTCGCGGCGCTCGCGGCTCTCCTGGGCGGCAGTCGCCACGTCCACGCCGGCGATGAAGCTCATCTCGAGATAGGCCCGGCTGTCGAGCTCTCCTTGGCCGAGGAGCCGGGGCGTCCTCCCGCCCTCGAGTTCGGCGAGAGCCCGCGCTTCCCGGGCCAACCTCTCCCCCAGCCGAGGCCGGCCGGCGAGGGCTCGTTCCAGCTTGAGCACGGAGAAGCCCTGCGGCCGGCGCAGCAGGTAGAGCTCGGTATCCTCGAGCAAGGAGAGCTGGCCGGCCACCGTGGCCCCGAGCACGCTCTGGCCGGCCTCGAGGGCGAAGCGAGAGGCCGCCTCGCGTTCCTCGGCCGAGACCAGGAAACCCGCATCGAGCAGACTCTTGAGCAGGGGATAGGCCGTGGTGAGGAGCTGCTCGGGATCCTCCTGCCGTTCGCGGCCGAAGAGGATCAGGGCCTCGGCGATGGTGCGCGGGCGCTCGAACTTGCGCACCAGGGCGGCGGTTTCGGCGTCGATCACCTTCGAGCCGTTGCGGCCGGTGGTGCGCGAGAGGGCGAAGTCCTCGGGGGCGCAGTCGAGCTGGCTGCGGGTGGCCTCCGGCAGCTCGCCCACCGGGATCACCAGCACATCAGCGCTCAACGTCAGGGGCTCTTTGGCAAGCATCCTCGGCTCCTCGCTTCCTCGTTCTTCGATCCGATTCCGTTCAGGCGGCGCGCCACAGCTCGGCTCGGGGCGTCCAGCGCTCGACGTCCACTCCCTCCCGGCGCAGGCGCTCGAGGGCGAACGCCCAGGCCGGCAGCTCGGGAGTCGCCTGCTTGCCGCCGGCCACCAGGGCGGCCGCCAGTCGGCGGACCACCCACAGCCGCCAACTCTCCGGCTCGCCGAAGGCGGAGCTGCCGTGGGGCGGGTCGAAGCCCCAGGAGAGCAGCCCGCCCCGGCCGATCTCGGCCGTGAACGGCACGCCGTGGGGCGGCACCTCGGGCAAGCGGCGCTCGAGCTCGGCAGCCAAGGCCTCGAGCTCCTCGAGGCTGCCGAGGTAGACCACCAGCTTGTCCGGCCGGGCGAGGCCGGCTGCATCGCTGCCCACTTTGAAGGGCAGGCCGCCGCGCTCGGCCAAGAGCTCGACCAGGCCGGCGAAGACCTGCGGCAGCTCGCTCGGCAGCGGGCTCAGGTAGAGCTTGAAGGTACCTCCCGCCGTGGCGAGCTTGGCCGCCCGGCGAGGAGTCCACACCAGCCAGCCGGGCCGGCTGCGCGAGAGCTCCCAGCCGCCTTCCAGGAGCCCGGCCACCCGGCTCGAGCCGCTCGCCGCCAGGAACTGGAGCACGGCGTCGGCGTCGGCCAGCCGGGCCCGCCAGCCGCGATCGAGGGGCAGGCGGTGGAAGCCGTAGAGGCGGGGCCAGAGCTCGCTCGGATCGCTCAGGCCCAGGGCCGCGCCGTAGCGCAGAGCCTGTGCGGAGAGCCGCGCCAAGCGCCCGGTTCCAGGCGCTGGCTCGCCGCTCGGAAGCGCGGCGGGGCCGCTGACGAAACCGCCCCCCCGCTCCACCTCGAGCACGCCATCGAGCACCAGCTGCTCGAGGTCCTGCTCGGCGCCGGGCGCTCCGCCCTCGAGGGCGAAGAACGGCAGCGGCCCGGGCTCGCGCAGGGTGAGCAGGAGGAGGGCGAGGTCTCGATCCACCGCCTTCCAGGTGCCGGCGCTGCCGGCCCGGGGCCGGAGCAGGCCGTAGCAATGCGGATCGAGGCGCAGCTCGGCGAGGGCTGCCTGCTCCGGCGGCTCGAGGCGGTCGAAGACCACCAGCTCGAAGCCGCCGCCCAGGCGGAAACGGCTCTCGAGAAAACTCGGGGAGGGCCGCTCGGGAGCGAGCGGAATCGGTGAATCGGTGCGCGACCTGCTCTCTCGGTTCATGACCAAGCGTGCCTTTCGGAGGGGGCCGTTCCCGTCGGGTGCATGGGGTTACTTGAGGTTCTTCTTCTGGGCTCGGACCTGCTTGAGCGCTTCTTCGAGGCCCGCTTCCAGCTGCTCGGCCTCGGCCAGGCTGCCGATCGACGGCGGCAGGCCCTCGGCCTCGAACTTCTCGAGCTGCTTGAGAGTGGCCCGCAGCTCGTCGCGGATGGCCACCAGGTCCTCGGGAGACTCGATGACGAAGTTGGTGACGCCACAGGGCAGCGTGGGGTCGCAGGCCGAGCCGCCACCACAGCTCAAGCCACCACAGGGCAAGGAGGCGATGAAGGTGCAGTCGCACACCGAGTGGCGGCAGGTGCCGATGCCCGAGCAGGGCTCGCAGCTCACCAGAAGCGAGCAGCCACCGCAGTGCGTGGGGGCGAGGCAGACGGACGGGTTGCGGCAAATGAGGGAAGGATCGGGGCACTGGAAGGTCGGCCTGGCGCAGATGTTGGTCTGCAGCAGGCACCGCTTCGCGACCTCGGGGTCCAGGTTCTTCGCAGTGGGAAGTACCGTGACCAGGAGGTCCTTGGTCTTGAAACGCATGGGGGCTCCTTTCTCGGCCCTCGGGGAGACCAGCCCTTCTCCGATCGGACGCTCGGCCGGCCGGTGCCCGGTGAGGCAGCACTGGGAGGCCAGCCAGCCGAGATAGGGAGCCCCGAGGGGGATTCGTTACCGGCCGAGCGAGGAGGGTGGAGGTCGATCGCCGCGGTCGCGGGCTCAGTCCGCCCTCAGCACCTGCACCGGCTCTACCCGGCTCACCCGGCGAGCCGGCAGGTAGCAGGCGAGTAAGGTCACCACGAGGGCGCCCGCGGAAACGCTGAGGTAGGTCCAGGGATCGGCCGGGCTCACCTGGGTGACCAGCTTGGCGAGCAAGCGGGCGAGAACGCCGGCCACCACCAGGCCGATGCCGAGCCCGATCGCCACCCAGGAGAAATTCTCGCGCAGCACCTGGCCGAGAAGGTCCCGGGGCTGGGCTCCCACGGCGATGCGAACTCCCAGCTCACGCTGGCGCTGGCTCACCGTGTAGGAGACGACACCGAAGATCCCCAGCAGCGCGAGAAGCGCGGCCATGCCGGCGAAGCAGCTCCACAGCACCGTGTTGAGCCTGGGCTGCGAGAGGGATCGACTCACCACTTCCTCGAGGGGTCTCAGGGTCACGGGAACGTCGGGATCGAGCGCCCAGGTGCGCTCCCGCAGGGCCGGATAGAGCGACGCCGAGCCCTCCGAGGAGCGAATGGCGAGGCTCGCCATCCACCACGAGCATTGCCCGTAGGGGAAGTACATCTCTGGCTCGGGCTGCTTCTCCAGGGTGCGGAAGCGCACATCCCCCACCACGCCGACGATCTCTCTCCAGGCTGCCGGCAGGCGGCCCAGGTTCGGGTAGGCGGCGTCGAATTGGATCTTCTTGCCCACCGGATCTTCGCCCGGGAAGAAGCGCCGGGCGAGGGTCTGGTTGATCAGGGCCACGGGCTTCGAGCCCGCGTTGTCGCCGGCTTCGAAGAAGCGCCCGGAGACGAGAGGGATCCGCAGCGTGCGGAAGTAGCCCGGAGAGACCGGCTGGATGGCCGCCCGAAATTCCTGGCCGACGGCCGGGCGAGGGCGATTCTCGATCTCGAACTCGGAGCTCGCGGTGAGACCGGAAAGCGGCAGCCCCCAGGCCTGCCCGACGCTCTCGACCCCGGGCAGGCTGGCAAGCTGCGTTTCGAGCCCGCTGTAGTAGGCCTGGATCTGGAAATCCCGGGCGTACTTCTTGGGCGGCAGATGGATCTCCATCGAGACCACTCCGGCCGCATCGAAGCCCGCCGGCTCGGCCGAGAGCCGCGAGTAGTGGCGCAGCAGCAGGCCGCAGGAGACCGCGAGCGAGAAGGCCAGAGCGACCTCGACCACGATCAAGGCGGCTCGCAGGCGGGGTCCGATGCGACCTCGCCCGGCGGCTTTGCCCGCTCCTCCCAGCCACTGCGACAACGGCGCCCGCGGCCGCTGGTAGCCCGCCACGAACGCCATCAGGAGGCCGCAGAGAAGGCTGAGCGAGAGGGCGAAGCCGAAGCTCCGCCCGTCGATCCGCACCTGCTCGAGGCGCGGGATGTCGTGCAGCCGGTCGGCGAGGAAGGACACGTTCTCGTGGGCCTGGCTCAACGAGACCAGCGTCGAGGTGCCGAGCCAGGCGATGAAGAGCCCCAGGACGGCCCCGGCGAGGCCGATCAACAGCCCCTCGGCCAAGAGCGTGGTGGTCGCCGCGAACCTCTGGGCGCCCAGAGCGCGGCGCACGGTCACTTCGGCCCGGCGATCGATCGCCCGGGCCAGGAACAGGCTGGCGACGTTCGAGCAAGCGATCACCAGCACGATCAGAGCCGCGGCCTGCAGCAGCCACAGGGAGCGCTCCACGCCGCCGACCCAGGTCTCCCTCAAGGGCACGAGGGCCACGCTCCAGCCCCGATTGGTGTCCGGGTACTCGCGCTCCAGACGCTCGGCCACGGTGCGCATTTCGGTCGAGGCCTGGTCGAGGCTGGCTCCGGGCGCCAGGCGCGCCACCAGCCGCATGCCCCGGGCATCGCGAGGGAAGCTGCTCGCCTCGACCCGCATCGGCGTCCACAGCCGGGCGTCGCTGGGGAATTCGAATCCCCGCGGCATCACCCCCACGATCTGGTGGTCCACCTCGTCGAGGCGGAGAGTCTTGCCCACCGCCGAGTCGGCTCCCTGGAAAAGCTCCTGCCAGAGGCCGTAGCTCAGGATCACCACGCGATCGCCCGTGGGCCGGTCTTCCTCGGGCAGGAAGCCGCGCCCCAGGATCGGTGCGACATCCATGGTGCGGAAGAAGTTGGCGGTCGCCCAGCTGCCCCAGATCCGCTGGGGAGCGCCTTCCCCCGTCACGGTGTAGCTCCAGCGCAGGAAGCCGGCCAGCGAGGAGAGGGTGCGGCTCTGCGCGGTCCAGTCGAAGTAGTCCGCCGGCGAAGCGTTGAGTAGCGCCCCGGGCCGGTCCGCAGAGGTGGAATACACCCGCACCAGCCTCTCGGCTCCGGTGAACGGCAGCGGCCGGATCAGCACGGTGTCGACCACCGAGGCCATGCCGGTGTTGACGCCCACGCCGAGGCCGAGCGTGGCAACCGCCGCGAGAGCGAAGAGCGGCGAGTGACGAAGGCCGCGCAGAGCGCAGCGAAGCTCGCGGAGCAAGGTCCCCATGGAAGCCTCCCGGTCTTGGCCGATCGATGCGCGCGGGCACCGACCCGATCCCCCCATCAGGGCGTTCCGGCTATCGTAGCACCCGGCAGAAGGCGGAAATGGCCCAACTTCTCCACAACGCCCGCGCCGCCGGCTGAGATCTCAGGACAGCGCCGCGCCGGGGCCACGCGCTACCGGCAAGCACAGCAGGCCTCCGGCGTAGATCCCGGCGGCCAGCCAGAGCACAGCTGAGAAGCCCGTGGCCATGGCGATCACGATCGCCAGCAGGGCTCCGGCCACCGAGAAGAAGCCATTGATCGACCAGCCCCAGGGCAAGAGCGACGGCGCTTGGCGCTCCAGAGCCCGCAGGCCCAGCGGAAATGGCAGGCCCAGAACGAAGGCCACCGGTGCCAGCGCGAACACGGCCAGGGCCACTCGCCACGGCCGCTCGAGGCCGATCGCCGTCCGTGCCAGCCCGTCGATCGCCCACCCGCTCACGCAGATGGCGATCGCCACCACGGCGGCGAGAACCAGCAGGCTGCGGCGGCTGGGCCCCGGAAGCCGCTGCGAGGCCAGAGCGCCCAGGCCCGAGAAGGCGAGCAGGGTGGCGAGCACCGCCGAGAGAGAGTAGGTGGGATGGCCCAGGAACAGGGTGAGCTTCTGCATCAGCGAGACTTCGACGAACAGATAGCCGCAGCCCAGGGCCCCGAAGTAGAGCAGGTAGCCCGACTTGCCCGAGAAGCGCCGGCCCTTCCGAGCCAGGGACGCCACCGGCAGCAGGATCAAGACCGCTGAAAGCAGGAGGATCTGCACCAGAGAGGTGGCCAACACCATGTGGCCGACCGGGAACTCCGGGAGGGCCTCGTGCCAGCGCCCGTCCCGGCGAGCCTCCGCCAGGCGGCTCAGGCGGTAGTAGTCGAAGAAGAAGGGACGGTCGTCCCGGGCCGGCCGCAGGTCGAAGAAATAGTCGTGCACGAAGCGCCGGCGCTCCTCCTCGCTGCCCCGGAGCACGGTCTCGTAATAGCCGCGAACCTGCCGGCGGAACTCGATCAGACCCTGCGCCTCGGAGTGCGCCACCCCGTAGCCCGCATCGGCCGGCGGCGGCAAGCCCGCCAGCAACACCTGCTCGCCGTTGTCCTCCTGCCCGCCCGGCGGCCGGAAGGGGTCGAAAACCAGGCCGAAGAAGCCCTCTCGGCGGGCGAAATCCCGCAGCTCCTCGACTTCCCCCTCGAGAAAGGGCCCCTTGCGGATCATCGTCGAGGCCCAGCTGCGGCCCTGGAACACGGCGATCTGCCGCCAGGGCTCCCGGACCCCCTGGCGCTCGAGGGCGCTGCGCGCGATGTTCGCCAGCCGGAGAGTCTCCCGAGGACGGCGGGCCGGAGTGGTGAGGATCAACCTCGAGATGTTGATGAAGCCGCCGTCCTGCAGGCGCGAGTACATGTCCTCGATCGCTTCGACGGTGTAGAGGTAGCTTTCGGTGAGCGTGTAGGCACCGGTCGAGAGGGCGGTGTAGGTATCCACTCCGGAGAGCTGGATCAAGTCGTAGGCGGGGCCGCCCCGCTTGAGGAAGGACCGGCCTTCTTCATGGATCAGCGAGATCCTGGGATCGTCGAAGAGGCGGCCGAGGAAGTCCCGATAGTCGCGCGTGACCATCCGGATCATCGCGCGATTGACCTCCACCGCATCGACGTGCCGCGCGCCGAATCGAAGCGCCATCATCACGTCCGCGCCGCCTCCCACGCCGATCACCAGCACCTCCGGCGAGGACTTGCCGGCGGCCCGCAGGGCCCTGAACGACGAGCAGGCCTGGACATCTTCGAGCATCCCGAAGCGGGCTATGTCGCCCCCTGCCTCGAACAGCACCGTGGGCGCCGAGCCGTCCTGGGTCACCCCGCGCAGGGTCACCGGCGCGAGGCCCAGCCGGCCGAAATCCCCGGCCATGACCGGCGGCATGGACCGTGGCGCGGCGACGTCCACCTGCGCCGTCGCGCTGGGCAGCGTCCGCTCGCTCTTGCCATCGGGGAAGAAGAGCTGCACGAAGAGCTTCTTCGGCGCGAAGGGGACCCGCCATTCGAGAGCCGGGATCCCCCATCCACCACCGGCCGAGGCCACCAGCAGAAGGAGCGCGGCGAGGGCTCCGGCACCGTGCAAGAGACGCCGCCGGGGAGCGGTGCGAGCGCGACGATTGCAGGCACGCCTGCCACGCTTGACGCGAGCGGTTTGACGGCCAGCGGCACGGTGACGGCCAACGGAACCGCAGGGTCCTACACGGTGGCGGCGACGGCGGCGGGCGCGAGCAGCGGCGTCAATTTCAATCTCACGAACACGGCTTGCCCGGTGATT
>CALMKX010000250.1 GCA_937867335.1 uncultured Acidobacteriota bacterium | reverse complement strand
CTGGAGGGTGGAGAGGTGGGAGTGGACGGTAGAAGGGGAGCCCAGGCCGACGCTCTCGCCGATCTCGCGCACCGACGGCGGGTAGCCGCGCTCGCGCATGGCGTGATCGATGCACTCGAGGATCTGCCGCTGGCGAGCGGTGAGGGTCTGATCGGCCATGGGAGCTCCCGGGGAGGTGGCAAGGCGGCGCCGGAGCGCCCGAGCGGCGGGTGCCGCTGCCGAGGACCGTACCATCGCGCAGGTGTTCGGGCAAACACCTGTTCGTCGGAGGGGTTGACGCCGAACGGGTGTTCGTGCCTATGCTGTCCGCAGCCGAACAGGCGTTCGTCGAACGGACGTGCGAGCGGCACCTTCCTTGTCAGACCCCCTGGGGAGACTCACACCATGGCAGCGATCCTCGAACCCCACCGCTTTCCCCGCACCGCCGCCCCGGCTCGGCCGGGGCCTCCGGCCACCAGCAGAGCATGGCCGTGGCTGCCCTTGTGGGCATCCGGCCGCCGCGGTGGAAAGGCCGCCGCCACGTCCTGAGGCTCGAGCAGATAGAGCGAGCCTGCTGACTCCTCCACCAGCGAGCCGGGAACGCCGAGATCGGCCACGGCCACCTCGCCGGCAGCCTCGCTCGCCGGCGGGAACACGTGAGCGAGCTTCAAGGTGGCGAAGGTCACGGTGAGGTCGGCCACCACATGGGGCCCGGGGATCTCGCCGCGGCTGGCATCGAGTCCGGACGGCAGATCCACCGCCACCACCGGCCTGCCAAGGGCGTTGATGCCGCGAACCGCCTCGGCGAAGAGGCCCTCCAGGGGACGGCCGAGCCCGGTGCCGAACAGAGCGTCCACCAGGCAATCGGCCTCCCGGGCCCTCTCGAGTGCCTCGGCGAGCCCTTCTCCGGAGGTCACCTCGAAGAGCTCCAGGCCGAAATTGCGGCAGATGTCGAGCTGCAGCCGAGGGTCTCCCTGCACCACCCGGCCGCCGGTCAAGTGCGCAGCCCAGGCCCGGTAGCCGCGCGTCACCAGGTGGCGGAGGATGGCCAGGCCGTCGCCGCCGTTGTTGCCGGGGCCGCAGAGGATCGCCACCTCCTGCGCTGCCGGAAAACGCTCGCCGAGGGCGTCCACCACGGCAATCGCGGCGTTCTCCATCAGCAGGATCGAAGGCACCGCGAAGTGCACGCTGGCCCGGCGATCCAGCCGCGCCATGGCTTCCGAAGTGAGGATCTTCATGGCTCGGAAGGGGTCGAGAGCCGGCCCCAGGAAGCGAGCAGGCGACGAGTTTCCGGGCAGCAGGCCTCGCCCTGGCCCAGCACCGAGACCAGCCGGCCGAGGTCGGCCGGAGTGTCGACGTCCGGCGAAGGCTCGAGCAGCTCCACCTTCAGGCCCAGCTCCTGGCAACGGGCGAGGGTCGCGGCCAGGGTCTCGGCCGAGCTCCACGGGATCTCGGCGAACAGGGCCGGAGCGAGGATCTTCGCCGACAAAGCCACCAGATAGTAGCCGCCGTCTTCGGCCGGCCCGAAGACGGCGTCTGTGCCCGCTTCGAGCAGGGCGAAGGCCCGCTCCACGCGCGCGGCGGAGAGGTGAGGATGGTCGCTGCCCACGGCGGCCACGTAAAGATGGTGGCGCGCTGCCGCGGCGAGGCCGTGATAGAGGCGCTCGCCGAGGTCCGCGCCCTCCTGGCGCCGCCAGGGCAGGCCGGCTCCGGGATGGTGGCCATCCGGAGGCTCCTCGCCGGCTTCGAGCGCCCAAGCCAGTTCCAGCCGATAGCGGCCGCCGGCGAGCTCGGCGAGCAGGTCGGCGAGGAAGGCCCGATGGAGTTCGGCGGCCTGGGTGGCCGAGAGGGCCCCCGTCTCCGGAGCGCCGATCAAGCGGGTCTTCACCCGCCCGGGCTCGCTCGGCTTGGTATAAACGAGCAGACAGCGCTGACTCACGGAGCGGATTCTACGGCAGCGCCAAGGAGGAACGAAGAATGCCCCTGATCACTCTCACCACGGACTTCGGCACGCGGGATTTCTTCGTCGCTGCCTTGAAGGGCGTGCTGCTCTCCCACTGCCGGGGCGCCACCCTGGTGGACCTCAGCCACGACATCCCGCCGGGCGCCGTGGCCGAGGCCAGCTTCCTGCTCGAAGCGGCCGCCGAAACCTTCCCGGCCGGCACCGTGCACCTGGCCGTGGTGGACCCGGGGGTGGGCAGCGCCCGGGAGCTGCTGGGGGTGAGGCTCGAGGACGCGATCTTCCTCGCTCCGGACAACGGCCTGCTCACGCCCTTCCTGGTGCCTCGAGCGGAGATTCGCGGGGTGGACAGCCCGGACCTCTATCGTGCCGCCTCGGGCTCGACCTTCCACGGCCGCGACCGCTTCGCGCCCGTGGCCGCCTGGCTGGCGGCCGGAGGGGCCTTCGCGGAGATCGGGCCCCGCCTCGAGGAACCGGTGCGCCTCGAGATCACTCCGCCACGGCGGCTCGACGGCCGGGTCGAAGGCAGGATCCGCCACATCGACCGCTTCGGCAACCTGATCACCGACATCCCCTCGACCTGGCTGAGCGCAGGCGCCGCCCTCTCGGTCGAGGTGGGAGAGCATCGATTGAGCCGTCAGGCGGTCTGCTACGCCGAGCTCGAGCCCGGAGAGCCGGCGGTGCTCCCCGGCTCGCTCGGCACCCTCGAGCTCGCCCTCAACCGAGAGGCCCTGGCGAACAACTGGGGAATCGCCGTAGGAACGCCGGTGGTGCTGCGCCAGAGCCGCTCCTGAAGCCCCGGCAGGCGCCTCCCGGCGGCCTGGCCAAACCAGGCTACAATGGGCTCGAGACACGGGTCGAAGGGCCGGACCCGGGAAAGGACGCGGTGCGCAGGAGCACCTCCTGCTCGGCGCGCTTCGCCCATGCGAGGGAGGAGTGTGACCATGACGAAGTGGGAGTACAAGATCGTCAACGTCCGCAGCGAGAACTACCGCCTCGACCCGGGTGCCCGCTCCGGCGTCTGGCCACCTCAAGCTCAGGCAGCCGACCGCACCACCGCACAGTTCTTGAACGACCTTGGCCAGGAAGGATGGGAGCTGGTGGGACTCAGCTCCGTCAATTTCAAGACCGGAGCCACCGACAACCTGGCTCTGATCTTCAAACGCCCGATCCAGGATTAGAGACCTTCGTCCGGGGGCCAGCGGCCGCGCTCTCGGCGCCGGTCGGTGGGCCCCTTCTGTGGCGGCTTGCGCTTCTTGCCCAGCGAGCGGGCCAGGCCGCGAATGGCCAAGAACGCCCCGACCGCGCCCAGCACGGCGATCGCCGCGTCTTTCACGGCCAGGGCTCGAGCGGTCTGGCGGTCCGTTTCCTCGCCCAGGGCCGAGATCCTCTCTGCCACGCGGCGCCGGCTCTCTTCGAGACGACTCATTCTGGCCTCCCTTCTTGCCCTGAAGCGGTCGAGGAGGGCTGAGGAGCTCCCGGCTCGCGCCGTCGCAGCTGGACCTCGCTGCGCCACCAGGCGAGATGCTCGCGCAGGCGGCGCACGAAGATGTCGTAGGGGTTGCGCAGCCGTCTCAAGCGAGCCACGCCGACGGCCGCGGCCGCGCCGGCCAGGAGCAGGAAGCCTCCCGCCACGACTAGGCCGGCGCCCCAGGGTGGCAACCACCGGGAGAGCAGGGCCACCAGGGCGTAGCCCAGCAGAGCGACCACCCAGAAGAGCAGGAAGAGGGCCAGGGAGAAACACAAGGGAATGGCCCAGGATCCCCGCCAGACGGAAGCCACCTCGTCGCGGGCGGCCTCGACCTCGGCGTCGAGCAGCTCGAGGAGATCCGCGAGCAGCTCGCGAGTGAGAACCACGAAGCCCTTGTCTTGGGATGTCGCCACGGCGTCTCCCTCCCGGCCCTCAGGGCCCGCCCTGCCCCACCACCACCGTGCCGGTGACGAAGGAAGTCTCCCCGGAGACCTCGTCCAGAAGCCCCACGGCTACGCGCTGCGGGCCGCCCCGCATCAGCAGGTTGACGGTGTAGAGATAGAGCTGCTGCCGCGCCTTCTCCACCTCGTTCTGGGGAATGCCGAGCCCCAGGGGGCTTTCCTGCACGTCCGAAGTATGGCCATCGCTGTCCATCGCCGCCACGTAGACCTTGAGCCTCGCTTCGCTCTTGTCCGGTGTCGGCACGAGCACGATCTTGCCCAACGGGATGCTCAGCTTGACTGGCACCATGAAGGTTCCGTCGTCGCGAGGAGTGGCCGAGCCGAAGTCGATCTTGATCCCGGCGTTGTTGCTCTCGAAGCGATAGGCGAGGGCCGCGAGCGTGCCTTCTTCCATCCGCACGCTGGCCGGCTTGTCGCGGTAGCCCTCGCGATGGCGCACCGTCATGCCCTTCTTGTTCTTCAGCTTGACCTCGATCTTGTAGTACCGACCGTCGCCGAAGTGCGAGGGCATGTAGCCGAGCGAGTAGTAGTTGTCGAAGTCGTCGGCGATGGCCGTGAGGTCCTTGGCGACCTTGTTGGCGTTGATCACCGAGCGGCCGCCGGTATCGCTCGCCATGGTGATCAAGGGCCCCTGCAGGTTGGCCGTGTAGGTCTGCTCCACGAAGCCGGTCTGGCCGGCGGTCTGGCGCGAAGCATCGCCGTAGCCCAGGGTGCGCAGGCCGCCGGCGTCGATGGTGTAGAAGGTGATGCGGTTGGCGTTGGCCGAGGCGGCGAGCTCCGAGAAGCGGCGCGAGGCGTCGAATTCGAAGCTCTGGGTCAGGACCGAGGTATCGCCGAACTTGGCCTGGACGGCATAGAACAGGTCCTGGCCGGGAATCTGCGGCAGGCCTTCCGAGACGTAGAGGATCGCCTTCCTCCCGGGCAGGCCGGCGAGGCCGTTGACCACGTCGCGCAGGGCGTCCACCGAGAAGTTGAGGTCGTTGTTGATCGACTGCGCGTAGCTACGCACGATCGCTGTGGCGCTGTCGGCCGAGTCCGCGTCCTCGATCTGTTCGAGTGCGCTCCGGCGGTCGGACTCCCGGTGCACCGCCGAGCCGGTCACCGTTTCGAGCTCCTGGAGCATCGCCGCCACCAGCTTGTTGTCGCTGGTCCAGCTGCGCCGCACGTGGAGCTCGCGGTCGTAGGTCACCAGCATCAGGCGGTCCTCCGGCCCGAAGCGGTTGCGCAGAAAGTCGCGGAGCTCGCGCAGCACCCGGTTGCGGTTGAAGGGCTGGAGGTTGAAGTTGTCGATGTAGACCACCAGATAGAGCCGCTGCTCGTCCGGAATCGGCGCTTCGACGGCCTTCGGCAGGGGCGTTCCCGGCGGCGCGCCGGGCTCGAGGGCCGGCGGCTCGGGGGGCGGGGGCGGTGGGTCGGCGGCCGCGGTTACCCGGCCGTTGGCCACCGGCCAGAAATTCGAGAGCGCCACCGGCCGGCCGTTCTCAAGGATCTCGAAGTCGTCCTTGGTGAGGCCCGTTACCCGCTTGCCCTGTTTGTCGGTGACGTAGACCTCGACGTTGACCACCGAGACGTTCACCGTTTCGACGTAGCCAGGATCGGGAGCGGCCGGCGCCTTGGCGGGAGGGGTCGGCTTGGCGGCCTGAGCCGCCGGAGCGAGGGTGAGGAGGGCGAACAGCCAGCAGGCCGATTTCATGGCGAAGTGTCCGGAGGCCAGGGGTTGGGGATGGCGGCCGCCGAGCGGCCCGCCTTCCAGGGGGAGCGTAACCGAGAATTCCCGGCGTACCAAGCGCGGTGATTCTCCTCGGACGAGACTCATGGATGCACCTGCACGCGATTCGAGATCAGCTTGCCCGAGGCGACGTCGTAGAGCGCCACCACCAGGTCGTTCTTCTTCTTGCGCAGCTTGACGGAGGTGTTGTAGCGGATGTGGCTCCCCGGGTCCGGGGCCTTGGCGCCGGCGAGGTCGAGAGGGATCACCGGGATCTCGGCCGTCCAGCCATCCTCGTCGATCACCGCGATACGCAACTCGAGCTGGGAAACGAATTTGCCGTTGGTCGGCACCACGGTGATCTGGTCGGAAGGGATCGCCACCTCGAGCGGGACTTCCATCAAGCCGCCGCCGGCCTTCTTGATCTCGCCCACCCGCACCGGCAGCGAGCCGAGGGTCGGCGAGCTGCCGAAGAGCAACGTGCTCTCCACCATGCCGGTGACCTCGCTCTTGCGCGAGAAGTCCAGGAATCCGGAACGAGAGCGCACCTTCAGGCCGGGCTTCTTGACCTCCACCACCACCTTGTGGGGCTTGTCGTTGCGCTGCCGCTGGGGCGAGAAGCCCAGCCAATAGAACGAGCGGGTGTCCGAAGCCGCCTGGCCCAGGGCGTTGATTCGCAGGGCGTTGATCATCGCCCGGCCACCGGTCCTCTGGGCGAGGTAGCCGAGGGAGGTCTCGCCTTCCCGCTCTGGAGTGTCGAGGGCGTTGACGGTGGTGGGATCCGGCGCCGTTTGCTCGGAAGCGTCGGGTCCCTGGCCCTCGAGCCCGGGAACGTCCACTGGGTACAGGGTGTAGCCCAGGAGGTTGGCGGTATCGGCCAGGGGTTGGAAGAGCTTCTCGGCGCGGGGGATGTCCGAGTCGAGCACCGGCTTGGTCTTGTCCTCGGGAGCGGTCTGGGCAGGGTCGTAGGGCCAGCCGCCGGAGAGCAGCAGCATCACCTTGCGCCCGGGAGGCATGGCGAAGCTGCGCAGGGTGGCCGAGGCGGCGCTGACCGTGCGCTCCACCTGGCTGGTGACCAGCTCCACATACTCTCTCTCCTCGGGCGAGAGATTGGTGCCCACGTTGCCGCCCGGGAACTGGAAGGCGCTGCGCACTCCGGCCGAGGAAAGCAGGCCCTGGCTGGTGGTGAGCCGCCGCCGCTCGGCCACCCGCTGCAGGCCGTAGGCGGGCCGGGCCATGGCGTTGCGGAAGGTGCGCTCGAGCTCCCGGCTGTTCTGGCTCCAGGAGGAGAGCATCTCGAGCTTGCGGCCGTCGAAGGCCACGATCGCCATGCGGTCTTCCGGGGCCATCAGGGGCAGCTGCTTGCGCAGGGAATCGAGAACCTTGTTGCGGTCGCGCTCGATGGCGAAGAAATCGTCGACGAAGATCAGGTAGCTGGTCGAGATCGGGGCCCCCGGGCGCAGATCCGGCAGGCTCTGCGGCGCCCCCTCGGCGACCGCCCCGGGATCCACCATCACGCCGCTCTGCACTTCGTTGAAGTAGTCGATCGGCGTTTCCTTGCCATCCACCTTGAGCAGGAAATCGCCGGAGCCGAGGCCGGTGACCCGGTTGCCAGATTTGTCGGTCACCACCACCTCGAGGTTCACCACCCGGACGTCGATCACCTCGCCGAAAACGCCGGGGGCCGCCTCTTGGGCCCGGCAGAGAGCCGGCAAGGCGCCGAGCCAGATCACTCCTAGCCAACCCGCAAGCCACCTCTTCGAGCTCGATCTGGACATTGGAAGTCTCCTACAGACGGATCCGAGAGCCCTGAGGCTCCTGTCTGGACTGCGCTCCCGGCGGGAGCAACTTCTGTGCCGCGTGCAGGCCCGCCCCGGGGGGGCCGGACTGTCGCCGCGGGTGGACGCCCGAGGCGCGCGAACGGGCCGATTCAGGGCACGGTCGCCCGGGCGCGGCGACTCAACAGATGGCTCACGATCCTTTCACCGTGATCGCGAGTGTTCTCGATGAACAGTCGATTGGTGGCCTTGCCGGCGAGCAGAGTGCCAGCGATGTAGAAGCCCGGCACGTTGGTCTCGCAGCTCGCCTCATCGTGCTCTGGCACCAGGGTCTCCGGGTCGATGGCGACCCCGGTCCCGGCCAGCAGGGAGAGGTCCGGCCGGTAGCCGATCAGCAAGTAGACGGCGTCGGCCTTCAACCGCTCCCGACCGCCTGGCCCCTCGACTTCCACCCCACCCTGGCGCCCTTCCTCCGGCGGCTGGAAGGCCAGAACCCGGGTGTTCCACCGGGCCTCGAGAGCCTGCTCGGCAATGCGGTTCTCGACGTCCGGCTTCAGCCAGTACTTCACCGTCGGCTTGAGCTCCGCCCCGCGATGCACGAGCGTGACCCGGGCGCCGTTCCGGCAGAGGTCGAGCGCCGCCTCGGCACCCGAGTTGCCGCCGCCCACCACCACCACCGCCTGCCCATAGTGCTCGTAGGGCTCGAGGTATCGCTGGCGCACCCAGCCGCTCTGCTCGCCCGGCACTCCGAGCTCCCGGGGGGTGTCGAAGAAGCCCACCGCGAGGGCTACGGCCCGGGAACGATAGCTCCGCTCACCGCCGTCCTTCCTCGAGCGCACTTCGAAGCCGCCCTCGGCGAGGGGCCGGATGCTCTCCACCGCCTCGAAGAGGTTCAGCTCCAGGCCGTGCGCCCGGGCCACTTCGCGGTAGTACACCAGCGCTTGGCGACGAGTGGGCTTGACCTCCGGGATGGCGAAGGGCACGCCGGCGATCTCCAGCCGCTCACGGGTGCTGAAGTACACCAGGTCCGTGGGATAGCGCTGGATCGAGGCGGCGATGCCGCCGCGGTCGAGGGTCAGCACCTCGAGGCCGGCCTTCTGGGCCGCCGCCGCCACCGACAGGCCCGAAGGCCCGGCTCCGATCACCACCAGGTCCAGGCTCACGCTCGTAACTCCATCGCCACTTTGTGCGCCACCGGTCCATGGCCCTGGCCGAGCCGAGGAGCCGCTTCGATCGACCGGCGCAGGTAGGAGATCGCCCCTTGGACCGCCTCCGGCAGCTCCTCGCCCCGGGCCAAACGCGCGGCGATCGCCGACGAGAGCGTGCAGCCCGTGCCGTGGGTGGCGCGGCCCGGCAGCCGCAGGCCCACGAAGCGATGCAGCTGTCCCGAGGCGAGCAGCAGATCCACCACTTCTTCACCTTCGCCGTGGCCGCCCTTGATCAAGACCGCCGGGCCCCGCTCGGCCAGCCGCTCGGCCGCCGCCAGCCGCTGGGCTTCGGTGGCCACCGGTTCTCCGGTGAGCGCCGCCGCTTCGGGCAGGTTGGGGGTGACGAGCGTTGCCAGGGGCAGCAGCACCTCGGCCAGGGCAGAGATCGCCTCGGGCTCGAGCAGCACATCGCCGCTCTTCGCCACCATTACCGGGTCCAGCACCACGGGGGGTGCCTGCCCGGCCTGGCGCCAGGCGAGCAAGCGCTCGGCCACCGCTCGAGTCACTGCGGCGCCACCCAGCATGCCGATCTTGACGGCGTCCACTCCCAGGTCCGAGAAGACCGCGTCGATCTGCGCCGCGACGACTTCCGGCGGGATCGGATGGATCGCCGTCACGGCGCAGGTGTTCTGGGCGGTCACGGCGGTGATCGCCGTCATGCCGAAGCCGCCGTGGGCCTCGAAGGTCTTGAGGTCGGCCTGGACGCCCGCGCCGCCTCCGGAGTCCGAGCCGGCGATGGTCAGCAAGCGGGGAGGCGCGCTGTTCACGCCGCTCCCTTCTGGCTCGGGGCTCTGCGCTCGGAAGCTCGGCGCAGCCACAACCAGCTCGTCACCAGGACGATCGTGATGCTGATGCCTTGAGCCAGCGTGAACGGGCCGAAGAAGCGGTCGTCCTTGACCCGCAGGAACTCGATGCCGAAACGCTCCAGGCCGAGCAGGATGAGCACCAGGCAGGCGGTGTCGCCGGCCGGGGGCTTGCGCGAGAAGAAGCGCCGAGCGAGGAACCAGATCACCAGGGCGATCGCCGTCTCGTAGAGCTGGGTGGGGTGAACGCGCAGGAATTCCTGGGTCGCCATCTCGGGCGTCAGCTTCACTCCCATCGCCTCGAGGTGCTCGGGGGTGGTGGGCGGCAAGCCGTGCTTGAAAGCCACGCCCCAGGGCAAGGAGGTGGGCAAGCCGTAGTCGTCCCCCACCAGGAAACAGCCGATCCGGCCCACGCCGTAGCCCAGAGCGAGGCCCAAGGAGGCCGCGTCGAGGGTGGGCCAGACGGGGAGCTTGCGGCTCCGCACCACCCAGATCACCAGCACCGTGGCGAGCAGGAAACCGCCGTACCAGACGATCCCCGAGCGCGAGAAGAGGTCCCGCCAGCTGTTCTGAGGCAGGAGAGCGTAGTAAATCTTGCCGCCCAGGATGCCACCGCCCCCGGCTGCCAGGAGCAGAGCGCTCGCGTCCTCCTCGCTCCCCGCGCCCCGCAGCTTCAAGCCCCGGCGCAGCTCGAAGTAGGCGCCGAAGAAGGCAAGCATCAGCATCACCCCGAAAGGGCTGATGGAGATTGGGCCGAGCTCGAACAGCTTCTGAATCAAGAGGGATCCTTTCGCCTTGTCCGCTTCGCCCCGGGCGGGGCTCCTGGAGTCTAGCAGTCCCGCTGGCTAGGCCTCGGGGACGAAGTCGGAGCGCAGCCGGGCGAGCTCCGCCTTGAGCTCGGCGAGTTCGGCTTCCAGGCGCTCCACGCGGGCTTCGAGGCTCGGGGCTTCGGAACCCGCCTCTAGCTCCTCGGTGCCCTCTGCAGCCACCCTGGAAGCGCGTCGGCCGGGCTCCGGCAGCGAGGTCCCGAGACAGTGCATCCAGCGGCTCTCCCGCTGGCCGGGCTGGCGGCCGAGCTCGGCCACCAAAGGCTCCTCCCCCGTAGCCAGAGCGGCCAGAGCCGCCTCCACCTCGGCCACGGTGGCGAAGGTGTGCAGCCTCTCGCTGCGCGTGCGCAGCTCCCCGGGGGTCTGGGCTCCGCGCAGGAAAAGCAAGGTGATGAGGGCCTTCTTCGCCGGCTCGAGCCCCAGGCGGCGATCCAGCAGATGCTCCCAGCGCTCGGCCCGGGCCCCTTCGCTCCGCCAGACCAGCGCGTCCTGCTTGAGGCGCCGCAGCGCCGCCGTCACCTCGGCTTCCCCGAGCTCGGTGACCGGCTCCCGGTTGTTCTTCTGGTTGCAGGCGGCGACCAGGCTGTTGAGGGTGAGCGGGTACTGCTCCGGCGTGGTGAGCTCTTTCTCCAGCAAGGAGCCCAGCACCCGGAGCTCCACGGCGTCCAGGAGGCGAATTCGAGCCATCGCGAGCTCGAAGCTTAGCGCAGGAGGGTCGATGCCGGGACGGCCGAATCTCGAGGCCGGCGACCCGGCGCGACCAGCTCGATCGCGACGCGTCGGGCCACCCCACGGGGCTGGGCGCTGGCTCAGGCGCTGGGTCTAGCATCGGCCGGAAGGAGATTGCCGTGGTCACCCATCCCCGCATCGAAGGCCTGAGCTCCTTGATCGGCAACACCCCGCTGCTCGCCATCGACGTGAGCGTCGGCGGCCCGCCGCGGCGGATCTATGCCAAGGCCGAGCATCTGAACCTGACCGGCAGCATCAAGGACCGCATGGCCTATTTCATCCTGAGGCAGGCCTACGCCAAAGGTACTTTGCGCCCCGGCGCTCCCATTTTCGAAGCCACCAGCGGCAATACGGGCATCGCCTTCGCAGCCATCGGCCGGGCTCTCGGCCATCCCGTCACCCTCTTCATGCCCAACTGGATGAGCTCCGAGCGCGTCGCCCTGATGGCCAGCGTGGGCGCGCAGCTGGTGCTCGTGAGCCACGAACAAGGCGGCTTCCTCGGCTCCATCCGGCTCGCCGAAGAGGCGGCGGCCGCCGCCCCGGGCTCCTTCCTGCCCCGCCAGTTCTCCAACCTCGACAATGTGGAAGCCCACTACCGCTCCACCGGCACCGAGATCTGGTGGCAGCTCAAGAGCCACGGCCTCGAGCCCCAGGCCTTCGTGGCCGGCGTCGGCACCGGCGGCACCATCATGGGCGCCGGCCGCTTCCTACGCGAGCGCTGCCCGGGCATCCGCCTGCATCCCCTGGAGCCGGCGAGCTCCCCCACCCTCACGGCCGGGCATAAGGTGGGCAAGCACCGCATTCAGGGCATCTCCGACGAGTTCATCCCGCCGATCGTCAGCTTGAAGGAGCTCGACGCCCCGGTGGACGTCGACGACGGCGATGCCATCCTCATGGCCCAGAAGCTCGGCCGCGAGCTGGGCATCGCCGTGGGCATCTCCTCCGGCGCCAACTTCCTGGGAGCCCTCTTGATCCAGCAGCAGCTGGGGCCGGAAGCCGTGGTGGTGACCGTCTTCCCGGACGACAACAAGAAGTACCTGAGCACCGATCTGCTGCGAGAAGAGCCCACCAAGGCCGGCTTCCTGAGCACCGAGGTCGAGCTCCTGGGAGTCGAAAGCTTCCGCCGCACCTGCTACACCTGTTTCGCCGGGGAGACCGCTCCCACCACCATCTCGGCCTGAGCCTCCGAGGCCGGGTAGGTCCTTCCTCCCGGCCTGTCTCCGCTCTCCTCACAGAGGGCACCTAACCGAGTAGAAGTTCGGCGCGCTCACTTTCTCGCTCGCCCGCCCGGCGCGGGATGGGCAGAGCTTTGCTGTTCCACCAACACCCGGCCTGTTCCCCGACGGGCCCAGAGGGGATTCGTCCCCAAGGAGGAAAGAGCATGCAGTCGATCAAGAGGTGGACCACGGCCGCAGTGGCTCTCGCCATTGTCGGCCTCGCGACCGCTCCGGCGAGCGGATCGACCTTCGTTCGCTCGAGCCTCGATGAGCTGGTCGCATCGAGCTCGACCGTCGTCGTCGCCCAGGTGCTCGACGCCCATCCCCACTGGAACACCGAGCACAACTTCATCTTCACCGACATTCGCCTCACCACGCTCGAAACCCTCAAGGGCAAGCCCGGTACCGGCGAGCTCACCGTCACCCTGATGGGCGGCACCGTGGGCGACATCACCAACCTGGTCATCGGGGCGCCGGTCCTGGTGCCGGGCCGCAGCTACGTGCTGTTCTTGAATCGCGAGCCCCTCCCCGGCAAGCGGGCGCTCACCGTGCGCGACCAGCTCCAGGGGGCTTTCGACGTCGTCGAAGTCGGCGGCGAGATCAAGGCCGTCAGCCAGGCGGTCCAGCATCCCCTCCTCCCAGACGTCTTCGGCGTCTCCGAGCCCCCGGGCGGCAAGCAGGGTCTGCCTCTCGAAGGGATGATCGACACCATCCGCGCCATCGTCCGCTCTGCGCGCTAGGAGGATTCCTGATGACCGCCAACCGCAAGTACCTTCGCGTCCTCGCCGTCGGCATCGTGGCCCTCGGCGCCAGCCTCTTCGCCAGCCGCTCGGAAGCCTTCCGGATGATCCAGAACACCTCGGTCGGGCGCGTCAGCGCCGGTGCCGCGGTGACCTGCACGGATCCCGGCGGCTTCGCCCACTGGAACATCCGCGCCATCAGCTGGTTCCACAACACCGCGAACCAGGGCTCGGGCAAGGCCACGGCCTTGACCAACGCGATGAACTCCTGGACCGCCGTGACCTCCGCCGACCATGTGCTCACCTACGCCGGCACCACCACCGCCGGCTTCGTCACCGACAACCGCAACACTCTGTTGTGGGCGAACGGCAATGGCTGCACCGGCAACTGCCTGGCACTCACCGCCCTGGTGCTGCAGGCCGGCCAGGTGATCGTCGAGACCGACGTCACCTTCAACAACCAGGTGACCTGGACCACCAGCGGGGCTCAGTTCGATACCGAGTCGGTCGCCGCCCACGAGCTGGGCCACACCCTCGGCATCCACCACACCAACGTGACCTCGTCTCCGCAGCCCACGATGACGGCCGTCTACTTCGGCTCGGGCGCTCGCTCGCTCGAAACCGACGATCGCTCCGCGCTGCAGTGCTCGGAGAGCCGCTACTAGCTCGCTGCCACCCCTCCTCCCGGGCCTGCCCGGGAGGAGCCTCCCTCAGCCGGTGCTGCGCTCGGCCAGGAACGACTGGAAGGGCCCGCGGAAACGCAGCACCAGGATCGCCGTGATCCCCCCGGCCGCCACCAGCGAGAGCCAGAACCGCCCCCAGCTGCCCCCGGGGAAGAACCAGGCCACCAGGCCGAAGCCGGCGAGCGGCACGGCGTAGATCCACAGCATGTCCACCAGCAGGCGGCCGAAGGCCTTGCCGAAGAGCTTGGCCATGCGCCCGGCCATGAACAGATTGCCGAGCAGCAGGAAATTCGCCCAGGCCATCCCGGGAGCTCCCCAGCGGCGGGTCATGACAATGCCAAAAGCCACGAGCGAGGCCAGGTTGAGCAGCATGATGCCGAGCCAGAGCCGATCCTCGTGGAGCACCTTGAGCACCTCGCCGCCGAGCTCGGAGAAGACGTCCAGGAAGGGCACCAGGCAGAGGATGCGCAGGAGCGGTACGGCCGGGCCCCACTGAGGCCCGAGCACGATCGCCACGGCCTTCTCGGCGTTCACGAACAAGAAGGCGCCGGCCATCACCTCGAAGAACATCAGGAACAGCGTGCCCACCCGGAAAGCGAGGGCGAAGCGCTCGGGATCGTGCCGGTACTCGAGCAGAGCCGGCACCAGTGCCCGGGGGAAGACGATCTGGCGCATCAGGAAGGCCAGCATGTAGGCACGGGTGTAGAAGCCCACGGTACGGGTATCGAGGAAGGCGCCGACGATGAAGGCATCGATGTAGGTGACCAGCTGGTAGCTCACCCAGATCAGGAACAGGAGATTGCTACGCCGGAGCAGGTCCGAGACCAGGCTCCAGTCGAACTCGAGAGGCACCTTGCCCCAGGCCCGGCGCCAGACCAGCAAGGCGAAGATCGCCGCCCCGGCCAGGTCCCCGGCCACCAGGGCGAAGACCCCCCAGCCGGCCCAGGCGCAGAGGATCGAGATCCCCGCCACCACCAGCCCCCGGCTGATCTCCGGCGCTACCAGTCGGCCGATCGCCAGCTCGCGCTCGAAGAACACCCGCGGCACCGCCACCAGGCCGTCGAGCAGCACCCACGGGGCGAACCACCTCAACACCCTGGGCAGCTCCGGATCGAGCGGCGCCGCCAGCGGCGCCCCCAGCAGCAGAGCCAAGGTGATCAGGCCGCCGGAGATCAGGCCGAAGCCGAGCACCGTGCCGTAGGGGCGTCGCGGGTCCCGGATCAAGTGGTAGGGCAAGCCCAGGTCCCGGCAGGCGCCGGCCACCACCACCACGCGGAGCGCCAGCTCGTAGAGGCCGTGCCCCTCGGGCACGATCAGCCGGGCGAGAAGCACGCGGGCGCCGAAGGTCACCACCAGGCGCACCATCAGGCTCCAGTAGCTGGCCAGGGTGGAGCGCAGGAAGCGTTGCGGCGTGGAAAGCGGCTCGGAGGTGCTCAAAGCGGCGCAAGCTTACCCTCAAAGGGGCCGCCGGCCGGCGTGCTAGAGTGCCCTTCCCCCGGCCATGGCGAGCCTTTCCCGCAAGCTCCTGAACCGCGTGCTGGGCCCGATTTCCTGGGCTTACTACCGCTGGGGCTACGGCCGGACCTCCACGGCTCTGGCCTGGCTTGGCCGGCGCCTCGGCACCTGGGAGGAAAGCGGTGGCCGCGGCGACGTGCCGGTCAGCGGCGCGCAGTGGGACGAGGAATTCTCCCACGGACGGTGGGGCTTCCTGGGCGCCGAGAAGGCTCGGTACGCGGTGCTCGCCGCCCTGCTCGAAGACCTCCCCGGAGACACCCGTCTGCTCGACGTCGGTTGCGGCGAGGCGCCGCTCTTCGACGCTCTGCGCCCGGCCGCCCAGGCCGCCTACGCCGGTATCGACCTCTCCTCGTGGGCCATCGAGAGCGCCCGGCAGAGGCTCGGGGGGCACGCTCGCCTCGCCGTGGCGGATGCCGAGAGCTTCGAGCTCGAGCCCGGCTGGGGCGGGATCGTGCTCAACGAATGCCTCTACTACCTGCACGACCCGGTGGCCCAGGCCGCCCGCTACGCAGCCGCCCTCGCCCCGGGCGGTGTGCTGGTGATCTCGATGTTCCGCTCGGTGCGAACCGAAGCCATCCTGCGCGCTCTCGAGCGCCGGCTCGAGCTCGCCGAGCAGCTCACCCTGACCAGCGAGCGCGGCAGCTGGCAGATCGCCCTCCACCGCGCTGCGCGAGCCTGAGCCGGTCGGCCCGAGCGGGGCGAGCCCGCTCGAGCCGACCCCGAAGCTACGGCGTCACCGTGCCGGTGACCGTGAAGGTGTAGGGACTCTCGTCCGGATCGTCCGAGGAGATCGACACGGTTCCGCTGTAGGAGCCTGCCGCCCCGCACTGCAGCCGCACCCGGAAGAACGAAGTACCGCCCACCGGCACCGGGCTCACCGGGGTTTCGATCTCCGAGAAGCAGGAGCCGGAAACCAGGCTGGCGGCGTTGGTGAGGTTCAGGTCCGCATTGCCGGTGTTGCGGATCTGGAAGCGCAGCGAAGTCGGCACGCCCACCGTGGTGCTGCCGATTGACACGCTCGAGCCGGCCGGCACCTCGACGCCGTCGGCGTTGCGGAAGACGCCGATGTCCGGAGCCGTGGCCGGCACCACGCTGCCGGTGACGGTGAAGTTGTACGGGCTCTCGTCCGGGTCGTCCGAGAGAATCGATACCGTGCCGCTGTAGCTGCCCACCGTGCTGCACTGCAGGCGAACGCGGAAGTAGGAGATGCCCCCCACCGCCACCGGCGTCACCGGGGTCTCGATCTGCGAGAAGCAGGTGCCGGAAACCAGCGTCGTGGAGTTGCTCAGGTTCAAGGGTGCGGTGCCGGTGTTCTGGATCTGGAAGCGCATCGAGATCGCCACGCCGGGGTTGGTGCTACCGATGTTCTGGCTGCTGCCCTGGGGCACGGCCACGCCGTCGAAGTTGCGGGAGACCGCGATATCCGGCGCCGCAGCGGCGGTGACGGTGCCGCTCACGTTGAAGACGTAGGGGTTCTCGTTCGGATCGTCCGACGAGATCGACACGCTCCCGGAGTAGGTGCCGGGCGTGCTGCACAGCAGGCGGACGCGGAAGTAGGAGGTCCCGGCCGGGGCGATCGGCGTCACCGGGGTTTCGATCTCCGAGAAGCAAGCCCCGGAAACCAGGGTGGCGGCGTTGGTGAGGTTCAAGGTGCCGTTGCCGGTGTTACGGATCTGGTAGCGAACCGAGGTGGCGACGCCTGCGGGTGTCGAGCCGAGGTTCTCGGTCGACCCGGCCAGGACTTCCACGCCATCGGCGTTGCGGAAGACCGCCACGTCCGGCACTCCCACCACGTTGACCGAGATCACGCTCGAGTTGCCCACGTTGCCGCAGGCATCGAAGGCCTTGGCCTGGAGCGTGTGGCTGCCGGCAGCGATCGCGGCGGTGTTCCAGGCGAAGCTGTAGGGGGCCTTCTTGTCCGAAGCGGCCACCACGCCATCGACCAGGAACTTCACTTCGGCGACACCAACGTTGTCGCTGGCCGAAGCCGCCACCGTCACTGTACCGGAGACGTTCTGGCCCGCCGTGGGCGAGGTGATCGCCGCGGTGGGAGCCGTCGAATCGCTGCAGGTGACGTTGAGGGTGATCTGCGCCGAGCCCGAGAGGCCGCCGCTATCGGTCACCGAGGCGGTGATGGTGTGGGTGCCGTTCGAGAGCGCCGAGGTGCTGAAGCTCGCGCCGGTGCCGATCGCGCCGTTCAAGCTCGAGGTCCAGCTGAGGATCGCCGCGAGGTTGCCGTCCTGGGTGTCGGTGGCCGTGCCGGTGAAGGTGACCGAGGTACCCGGAGAGACGGTGGCGCCGTTGGCCGGAGCAGTGATGGTCACCACCGGCGGCGTGTTGGTGGCCACTTCCTGCCGGAAGTTGGCCACCACGGAGCGCACGTTGTTGATCGACAGGGCGTTGTTCTGCGTCGCCGTGCCGCTGGGCAGGCTGTTGTAGGGGAGGTCGGGGTTGGACCAGCGCAGCACACGGAGACAGCCGTTGGTGCAGTCGTAGGCCATCATCGTGCGGAATGTCTGGCCGGGATCCTTGTAGCCGAAGGAGTAGCTGAAAGCACCGGTGCCGGTGGGATCCTGCGGCGCATGGTTGCAGCCCATCACATGGCCGAGCTCGTGGCCGAAGGTGTAGTTCGGGCTGACGCAGGACCGGGCCGTGACCGCGAAGGCCGACGACTCGAACCCTGTGTTGTTGCTGCCGTCCATCAGGTAGGCGATACCGCAGAGGTTCGGCCCGGCGTTGTCCACGATCAGCTCCACCAGGTCCGCGCCGTAGGTATTGCGCAGCGTGTGGACCCCATCCATGAAGCCGTCGCTGGGGTTCTTCAGGCGATCGCGGTCGACCTGGGCATCGCCGCTTTCGCCGTAGGCCACCTCCTCGGTGTGCACTAGGCGGAAACGGGGAATCACGCCGCTGTTGGCGAAGGCGGTGTTGGTCTCGCTGATCCCGAGCGCGATCAGGTTCTCGATGGCGGTGGTGCCCCCGGCGGCGACACGAGCGGCCGTGGTGTAGACCACCATCACGTCGAAACGGTCGCCGGTGTCCCGCAGGGCGAGCGCAGGGCCGGCCGGCGGCGCCGCCTCTTCCCGGATCAGCTCGGGCTCCGCCTCGTCGGGATAGGCCCGGACGTCCACTTCCTCCACCACCTGCAACCCCTCGGGGCTCAGCTGGAGGCGGTAGCGCTGATCTCCCAGGGCCACGCTCCCCGCCAGAGCGCCGCCGCCTCGAACCAGCACGACCTGGCTGTCGTCGGCCCCTTCTACCTTGCCGACGAAGGCGGTGCTCTTCTCCGAAACCTTCTCCACCCGCTCGACCACCATGGTGAAAGCGACGTCGTCGAAGAGCTCGAGGGTGATCTTCGGCGCGGCGCCGGCCCTCTTCTCCGCCAGGCCGGGCGAGGCGGCGAGCCGGCGCTCTACCTGGTCGAGGAGGTCGAGGTTCACAGCGACCACCCGGCTGCGCACCACGGCGGCGTCGGCCGAGCGCTTGGCGGCGAGCCCCACCGGGCCGGGCCCGAGCAGGGAGCCCATCGGCCCGGCGGCCGCAGCCGCGGCACTCAGCGCCACCATCCAGAACAAGACTGCCAAGCCCATCAGGAAACGATGCGGACTCTCTCGATGCGCTTTCATCGGTTCTCCTTCCGCGTTTGGGAACGAGGAGTCCCGCCGATATGTCACCTCGCCATAGGGCTGGCGTAAGTCTCCCTTTCGGCCCTGAACCAGGGTCGGCAGGCGAGTCCCGACGGGACGTTCCGTTCTCAGCTGCCAGGCGGCCCATCCGCCTCAACGGAGGAGGCGCGATCTTGCTGAAAAGTCCTTCAGGTCAGATCGGGGAATCTTGCGCTTCGCCCAACAGCCCCGCCCAGCGGGCCCAGGCTTCGGTGAGCGCCATGCCCTGCTCGAGGGTGAAGGCCGGCCGGTAGCCGAGCAAGCGGCGGGCCTTGTCGATGCGCACGTACGTCTTCGGCCGGAAGAAGCCGATCATCGACGGCGAGAGCGGGTGGATCGGCAGCTCGGGCTCGGCCGCCGCCACGCCGTGGCCCCCGCCCAGGCCGGCCTTGATGCGTTGCTGGAGCCTCTCGGGCAGCAGATCGCTCGCCCGCTCGCGGAGGAAGCGCAGCTCACGGGTCTCGAACAGCCGGTCGCGCAAGCCGCGATCGGTCTTGATCAGCCGCAGCAGCTCGCCCAGGAAGAAAGGCCGGGCCCGGCGGGTCTCGCGCCAGAGGGCGAGGGCTTCTGCCTCGGTGAGCGAAGCCGTGCGCTCCGATCCCAGCATGCGCTCGAAGCAGCCATAGAGTCCCTTCCAGCTGGTGGGCTCGGCGGCGGAGATGAGGAAGGCCTCGCCCACGGCCTCGTCCCGGCGCCCCGCGAGCAGCATGGCGGTGACCAGATCGTCCACGTAGACGTGGTTGGCGAGGCCCTCGCCGCCGTTGACCAGGATCGCCCGGCCGGCCTTGAGGCCAGCGAGGACCTGCTCCGTCCACACCCCCCCGTACGGCCCGTAGACCGCCGTGGGCTGCAGCACGGTGACCGGCACCCGGCCGGAGCGGGCGGCGCCGAGCGCCAGCCGCTCCGCCGCCAGCTTGCTGTCCGAGTAGGCGTTGCCGAAGCGGCGGCGGGGCGCCTCCTCGGTGAGGTCGCCGTCGCCGGTCTGGCCGTAGACCATCAGGGTGGAAAGGTGCACGAAGCGACGCAACCTGGCCCCCGCAGCGGCCTCGAGCAGGCCCTCGGTGCCGCCGCGGTTGACGAAAGCCCGGTGGCGCTGGCTGCCGGAAGTACCGTAGGCGCAGTGGAACACCACTTCGCAGCCGTCGACGGCCGCCGCCGCGGCCCGAGGGTCGGTGACGTCGCCGTGCACGAACTCGAGAGGGAACCGCGCCAGGCGCACGGCGCTCGCCGGGTTGCGCACCAGCACTCGCACCCGCGCCCCTTCGTCCCGCACCAGGCGCTCCACCAGCCTGCCGCCGATGAAGCCGCTGCCGCCGGTGACCAGAACGCGGCGGCCGTCGAGGTCGCCGAAGCTCATGGCGAGGCTCCAGGGGTGGGTGCCGGGTCCCAGGGCAGTTCCAGCGGGCGGCGGGCGGCGTAACAAGCTTCGATCAAGGCCACGCCCAGGCAGCCCTGGTGGCCGTCCACCTGGGCCGGGCGCCCCTCGCGGATGGCCGCGGCGAAATCCTCGAGCGAGCGCAGGAAAGCCTGATTGAAGGCGAGGCCGGCGCTTCCCGGCCGGTGGGCCCGGCCGGCGAGCTGGATCTCCTCTCCCGGCAGGCGAAGCACCATGGGCGGGTCTGGATCCCAGATCCCCACTTCCAGGCTGGCGTGCTCTCCCAGGAAGCGGCAGGTGTTGCGCAGGTTGCGGCTGCGGCTCACTTCCACCCGCCCGGTCACTCCGCTCGCCATCTCGAGCTCGAGCTCGCAATCGCTCTCGAGGCCGCCCTGGGCGTCGTCGCGGTAGCTGAGCTCCCGCCAGGGGCCGAGCCAGTGGAGCAGCAGGTCCAGCACATGGGCGCCGTAGTCCGTGAGCACGCCGCCTCCCGCCGACTCGCGCCGGAGGAAGTAGTCCGTGGCGAAAGGCCACCGCGAGACCACTCCGAGCTTCAGGTCGAAGCTGCGCAACTCGCCCAGCAGGCCGCTCGCGAGCCACCGGGCCACCAGCTCGGTGGAGTCGAAGAAGCGGAACTGCAGCCCCACGGCAAGCACTCGATCGGCCGAGCGGGCGGCCTCGAGCATGCGCTCGCAGTCCGCCGTGGAGGTGGCCATCGGCTTCTCCACCAGCACGTGCACGCCGCGGCCGAGCAGCTCGATCGCCAACGGGGCGTGGAGATGGTTGGGCAGGGCGAGCACGGCCGCCTCGGCCTGGGCCGGCAGCCCGTCGATCGACGAGGCGACGGGAAAGCG
>CALMKX010000249.1 GCA_937867335.1 uncultured Acidobacteriota bacterium | reverse complement strand
CTGACCATCGAGACCGAGCACCCGGAGGCCGTCGAGGCTGAGGCCGGCACGCTCGGGATCCGCCCGGCAGGCGGCCAGGGTGAGCAGTAGCCAGGCCGTGGCGGCCGAAACGACGAACCGAGCCCAGGCGCGCCCAGGACGGGCCTCGCCCGAGCACGGGGGGCAGACAGGTGAGCGATCGCGAGGGGTGTTGCTGCAGCAGGCCCTTCCGGGCCGGGGCGCCGACGCTCGGAGGAGCCTCGCCACCGCGGTCCGGCACCGGCGCTCAGGCCGGCCAGCGGGCTCCGGCCTCGATCGAGGCGATCACTGCGTCGCGGAACTCGGTGGTGGAGGCGCTACCGCCGAGGTCCTTGGTGCGCGTCTTCTTCACCGCCACGGCGTCGTAGAGCCCGCCCCGCACCCGCTCGGCAGCTTCTTTCTGGCCGAGATGGTCGAGCATCAGAACGGCGGTCTGGGTCAGCGCCAGCGGGTTCGCCAGGTTCTGGCCGGCGATGTCCGGCGCGCTGCCGTGCACCGCCTCGAAGACGGCCGCCTGCTCGCCCAGGTTGGCGCCCGGCACCACTCCCAGCCCGCCCACCAGGCCGGCCGCGAGATCCGAAACGATGTCGCCGTAGAGGTTCTCGAGCAGCAGCACGTCGTAGGTCTCGGGCCGAACCACCAGCTGCATGCAGAGGTTGTCGATGATGCGGTCGTCCGCCTGGATCTCGGGGTACTCCGTGGCCACCTTGCGGAAGCACTCGAGAAAGAGGCCGTCGGACCTCTTCATGATGTTGGCCTTGTGCACCGCGGTGATGCGCTTGCGGCCCTCGCGGCGGGCGAGCTCGAAGGCGAAGTAGGCGATGCGCGTCGAGGCCTCGGCGGTGATCACCTTGATGCTCTCCACCACTCCCGGCACCACCTCGTGCTCGAGGCCGCGGTAGAGGCCCTCGGTGTTCTCGCGGACGATCTCCAGGTCCACTCCGGCGAAGCGGGTCTCGATGCCGGGAAAGCTCCTCACCGGACGGAGGTTGGCGTAGAGGTTGAGCGCCTGGCGCAGGCCGACGTTGACCGAAGTGAAGCCCTTGCCCACCGGCGTGGTGACCGGCCCCTTGAGCGCCACCCGGTTGCGCTCGATGGAATCCAGCACCTCTTTGGGCAGGGGTTCGCCCACCTTCTCCACCGCCTCGGCTCCGGCGATGTGGGGCTCCCATTCGATTCGAGAGCCCGCAGCCTCGAGCACTTTCAAGGTCGCCGCGGCCACCTCGGGGCCGATGCCATCGCCGGCGAGCAGGGTTACGGTAGGACGATCGGAGAAGGAGGTCTTGACGGCAGTCATAGGCGGTTCAAGCTATCACAGGGGTCCCGCGGCACCCTGGGAAAGAAGGCTGGTCCTGAGAATCCTAAAACATCACCACGGCACGGATCCTTTGTGGTAACTTGACCCGCGCCGGACCCAGCTGCCTGCAGGATCCAACGGGGTGATTCGGCCCCGGCGGGCGTCCCGCGGCAGGACGGAAAGGCGGCCCATAACCTCGAGGAAGCCCTTGATCGACCCGTTCACTCCCGCCGCCGAGAGCCTGGCTCCGAGCGGCTACCCCAATGCTCCCGATCAACTGCCCCGAGGCGTGATCACCGCAGGGCGCTACCGGGCACGCTTCGCTTCTACTCACTCCGATCTCGACGCCATCCTGAAGCTGCGCTTCGAGGTGTTCAACCTGGAGCTGGGCGAAGGGCTGGCTTCCTCCTACGAGACCGGCCGGGATGAGGACGTCTTCGACCGCCATTGCCACCACCTGCTGGTGGAGGACGAAAAGAACGGCGGCAAGGTGGTGGGCACCTATCGGATGCAGACTTCCGAGATGGCCGCCCGCAGCGGCTTCTACTCCGCCACCGAGTTCGACTTCTCGACCCTGCCGCCGGAAGTGCTGGCCGACGGCGTGGAAGTGGGTCGAGCCTGCATCTCACGCGAGCATCGCAATCGGATGATCCTCTTCCTGCTCTGGAAGGGGCTCGCCCGTTATCTCTCGACCAACCGCAAGCGCTTTCTCTTCGGCTGCTGCTCTCTGACCAGCCAGGATCCCTGCGACGGTGCCCGGGCCTTGCGCCACCTCACCGCCGAGGGTCACCTGCACCCGACCGTCCTGGTGCAACCGCGGCCGGGCTTCGAGTGCGCCTGCCCGGGAGCCTTGCCCGAAGAGCCCGAGCCGTTCGAGATCCCGATGTTGTTCAAGACGTACCTGCGTTACGGCGCTCTGGCCTGCGGGCCGGCCGCTCTAGACCGGGAGTTCGGGACGATCGACTTCTTCGTCCTGTTCGATCTGGCCACCCTGGACGCGGACACGTACCGGGTGTTCTTCGACGAGCAGCGCTGACTGCGGGAGGAGACATGGACCAGATCTCTTCGCTGATTGAAGACAACCTGCACTTCCTCGCCCAGGCCCGGGACCTCCTGACCACTCTCTCCGACCAGGAGTTCGAGGCCCGGCCTGGCATCGCCATGAGCCCGGTGGGTTCCCACCTGCGCCATTGCCTGGATTTCTACAGCTCCTTCCTCGACGGCGTGGACGTCGGTGTGATCGACTACGACGCCCGCCACCGCGACCCGCGGCTGGAGACCGAGAGGGCTCACGCCCTGGCGGCCGTGCGCACGCTGATGAACCGCCTGAACCAGCTGGTGGGCCAGCTCGGCAACAAGACCTTGTCGGTGGCCATGGATCGCATGGGCTGGGAGGACGAGGAGGGCGCCTGGGCCGACACCACCGTGGCCCGCGAGCTGCAGTTCCTGCGCAGCCACACGGTGCACCACTACGCCCTCATGGCCGCAGTGCTGCGCCTGCTGGGCCTGGACCCGGGTCCGGACTTCGGAGTAGCCCCGGCGACCCTGAACTACCGCCGGAGCCTGGTCGAGAAGGCGCCGGCGGGGGACTAGCCGGCGGCAGTCGAGGCGAGCGGGGCGCTCAGCCCCGCTCCACCGCCTCCACCACTTCCACCAAGGAGCGCCCCACCTCCGCGGCTGTGGTGGCCAGCTCGGCGTTGTCGAACATCTGCAGGGCGGCGTTCGGGTTCATCGCCCGCACCACGGTTTGGCCACCTTCTCGCGACACCGTGACGTTGCAGGGCAGGAGCACGCCGACCTCGGGCACGGCCTCGAGCGAGCGATGGGCGGAGGGTGGGTGGCAGGCGCCGAGGATGAGGTAGGGCTCGCGGGCGACGCCCAGCTTCTCGGCCAGCTTGGCCTGGATGTCGATCTCGGTGAGCACGCCGAAGCCGCGCTTGGCCAGCTCTTCCCGGCAGCGGGCGGCGGCCTGCTCGAAAGAAAGCGGTGTCACGACTTCGTAGGCCACTCGGGTCTCACGCATAGGAGCCTCCCCGCGCCCTAGCCTCTGCCAGGGTGGCCCGCTCCAACTCCACCTGGTGCTCGAGCGCGTCGCAAACCGTGCGGCAGATCGAAAAAGCCGTTTCGTCCGCCACCCGGTAGTAGATGTTGAGCCCTTCGCGGCGAGTGGCCACCAGGCCGCCCCGGCGCAAGATGGCGAGGTGCTTGGAGATGTTGGTCTGGGTGCTGCCCACCCGCTTCAGGATCTCCGTCACCGAGAGCTCGCCGTCCTCGAGCGAGTGGAGGATCTTCAGCCGAGTGGGATCGGCGATCGCCTTCAGCCGCTCGGCAATGCGATGGAGGAGCTCGTCGGTGGCGTTCATCCTACCTCTTCGACCGGCCAGGAACAGGCCCGGATCGGCGGATCGCTGGTGGCCAGCAGCTGCGAGAGCCGGGCCAGAATGGGCGCCGCTTCGGACTCGGCGACCACCGAGAAGAGTACCGCAGAGCCCCCGGGGAACGCTGCGGAGCCCAGCCGCAGCCCACTCGCTCCGAGGCCCGAGGCGGCGATCTCGGTGAAGGCGTGGGCCCCGGCCTCGCGAAGCGCTTCGGCGGCCTGGCTCCTCTGCTCCCCGGTGGTGGTGATCCAGATCATCCGCGACATGGTTTCACTCCGGGAGCCCGCTCCGGCGCAGCAGGCTCATCATCGGGCACCAATGGCTGAAGCCGGACTGCAGCAGGTTGGCGCCCACGAAAGCGGTCAGCAGGAAAAAGCCCGGATGCAGCCAATAGCCCAGGGCGAGCGAGATCAGCACGATCCCTCCGGCCACGGCGCGCAGCCCTTCTTGAACCGTCATTCGCATCGTCAGCTCCTTTCGTCGGGAGTCCCCTCGGCCAGGCCGGCGACCACTTTCGCCACGCCGACCGAGCGGACGTAGAGGAAATACAGCAAGGGAATCACCACCAGGGTGAGCGCCGTGGCCACCACCACGCCGGAGATCAAGGCCACGGCGAGGCCCTGGAAGATCGGATCGAGCAGGATCACCAGGCCGCCCACCACCAGGGCGGCAGCGGTCAAGGCGATCGGCCGGAAGCGCACCGCGGCAGCCTTCACCACCGCCTCCTCGAGCGGCTCACCGGCGGCAAGCTCGAGGTTGATGAAGTCCACCAGGAGGATCGAGTTGCGCACGATGATGCCGGCCAGAGCGATGGCGCCGATCATCGAAGTGGCGGTGAAGAACACCCCGGCCAGGGCATGGGCCGGGGCGATGCCGATCAGGGTGAAGGGGATCGGCGCCATGATCACCAACGGCGTCACGAAGGAGCGGAACCAGGAGACCACCAGCAGGTAGATCAACACCAGCACCACCGCGAAGGCGAGGCCCATGTCCCGGAACACCTCGTAGGTGATCTGCCACTCGCCGTCCCAGCGCAGCAGTGGGCGGGCGGGGTCGTCCGGCAGTCCGGAGAAGCGCACGGCGAGCGACTGGCCGGAACCGTCCCGGATCGCCTCGAGGGCCTTGCCCATGTCGAGCAGGGCGTAGACCGGCGACTCGGCGGCCCCCGCCACCTCCCCCACCACGTAGGTCACCGGTCGTAGGTCCTTGTGGTACACGAAGGGCTCGCGGCCCCGGTCGGTGGCCTCTACCAGCTCGGAGAGCGGCACCAGCCGGCCGCTGCCGCTCGGCACGCCGAGGGCCAGGAGGTCCGCCCGGCTCGAGCGCTGGCGGCGGTCGAGCCGCAGCTTGAGCGGTACTGGCTCGCGCGAGCGGGAGTCGTCGAGCAGGCCGGTATCCTGGCCGCGAAGCGCCAGGGTGACCGTGCCGGCGACGGCCTCGGGGCTGACTCCCGCCCGGGAGGCTTTGTCGCGGTCCACCGTCACTTCCAGGTGCGGCCCCGGCTCTTCTACGTACCAGTCGACATCCACCACCCCGGGCGTGCCCTCGAACACCTGCCGCACTTGCTCGGCCAGGCGCACCCGCTCGGCGAGCGAGGGGGCGTAGATCTCCGCCACCAGGGTGGAGAGCACGGGCGGCCCGGGCGGCACTTCGGTCACCTTCAGGTTGGCGCCGGTGCGCCGGGCGATGGGCTCGAGCAGGGGACGCAGGCTCTTGGCGAAGGGGTGGCTCGCCTGGCCGCGCTCGTGGCGGGGCAGGAGGTTCACTTGCACGTCGGCCACCAGCGGCCCGGAACGCAGGAAGTAGTGGCGCACCAGGCCGTTGAAGTTGAACGGCGCCGAGGTGCCGGCGTAGGTCTCGATGTCGGTCACCTCGGGCAGCGGCGCCAGGGTGGCCGCGACCTCCCGCGCCACCGCCGCAGTGGCCTCGAGGGTGGTGCCCTCGGGCATGTCCACCACGATCTGCAGCTCGCTCTTGTTGTCGTGGGGCAGCATCTTCACCACCGCCAGGCGCAGCGGAAAGAGCGCCAGCGAGGCCACTAGGGCGAGGGTCACGCCACCGAGCACCGCGAGCTGCCAGAGGCGCGAAGCGAGCAAGGGAGTGAACAGACGGCGGTAGAGGCGGGCCAGGCGGCTTTCCTCGGCGGTCTCGTCGTCCGGTGCCTGATGGCCCCCTTCGGCGAGTTTCGCCGCCCGCCGGGCGAACAGCCGGTAGGTGAGCCAGGGCGAGACCACGAACGCCACCGCCAGCGAGAAGAGCATCGCCGCCGAGGCGTTGATCGGGATCGGCCGCATGTAGGGGCCCATCAGCCCGGAGACGAAAGCGAGTGGCAGCAGGGCCACGATCACGGCGAAGGTGGCCAGGATGGTGGGGTTGCCCACTTCGTCCGTGGCGTAGATGGTGGCGTGACGGGGGGAGGTCCAGCCCAGCTGATAGTGGCGATGGATGTTCTCCACCACCACGATGGCGTCGTCCACCAGGATGCCGATGGCGAAGATCAGGGCGAAGAGGGTCACCCGGTTCAGGGTGTAGCCGAAGAGGTAGGAAGAGGCCAGGGTGAGCGCCAGCGTGACCGGCACCGCCACCAGCACCACCACGGCCTCCCGGCGGCCGAGGGCGAGGGCCATCAGCAACACCACCGAGAGGGTGGCGAGGGCGAGGTGGCGGATCAGCTCGGAGGACTTCTCGTCGGCGGTGGCGCCGTAGTCCCGGGTCTTGACCACGTGGACGTCGGCCGGGATCACCGGGCCGGCCAGGCGCTTCAGAGCTTCGTCCAGCTCGCGCACCAGGACCACCGCATTGGTGCCCGGCTTCTTGGCGATCGCCACGGTCACTGCCGGTCGGTCGAGGCTGGCGGGGAGGCCCTTGGCGGCCGCCGCTGCACCGGCGCTGATCCACACGTACTGCCCGGGCTCTTCCGGCCCGTCCACCACCTGGGCGACCTCGCGGAGGTAGACCGGGCGTTCGCCGTCCACTCCGACCACGGCTCCGGCCACTTCCTCGGCCGAGTGGAACAGAGCCCCCACCTCCACCTCGGTTTCCCGGTTGCCGGAGGCGAAGCTCCCGGCCGGCAGCCGGGCGTCGAGCCCGGAGAGGGCTCCGGCCACGGCGAGGAGCGAGAGCCCGCGGCCGGCCAACTTCTCGCGATCGAAGTCGATGCGCACCACCCGGCGGGCGCCGCCCTGGATCTCCACCTGGGCCACCCGCGGGTGGCGCTCGAGCTCCACGGCCAGCTCCTGGGCCACCCGTCGCAGGGCCACCGGGTCCAGGCTCTCAGACCACAGCGTGTAGGCCAGGACCGGCACGTCGTCGATGCCCCGCGGCGCCACGATCGGCGGCGCGGCGCCCGACGGCAGCAGCGGCGCGCGTTCGGCGAGCTTGGTGTGCACGGTCAGGGCAGCCCGATCCGGGTCGGTGCCGACGGCGAAGCGAGCGATGATCAGGCCGCCGGAGGGCTGGCTGGTCGAGTAGACGTGGTCGATGCCGGGAATCTCGTAGAGCGCCTTCTCGAGCGGCGCCGTCAAGCGTTGCTCGACGGCCTGGGCGCTCGCTCCCGGCCAGGCCAGGAAGACGTCGATCATCGGCACGCGGATCTGCGGTTCTTCCTCTCGGGGAGTCACCAGCAGAGCGAAGGCGCCCAGGAGCAGAGCCCCCACCACCAGCAGGGGCGTCAGCTTGGAGTCGAGAAACGCCCCGGCCAGGCGGCCCGCAAGGCCGAGGGGGCGCCGGCCGGCTTCCAGCCGCGCGGCCTCCCGGCGGCTGGCGGCGGCCTCGACCGAGGAGCGATCCGGAGCCGAGTTCATCCTGCCACCTCCCTCACCCGGGCCCCGGACGGCGGAGCGCTTTCGAGGCCGAGCAGCAGCTGCTCACCGCCCTCGAGGCCGGAAAGCACCTCCACCCTCCCCTCCCCCAGGCGGCGACCAAGACTCACGGTGCGAGTTCTCGCCCGGCCTTCGTCGTCGCGCACCACCACCAGGTCGAGCCCGCCGCGGGCGATCAGCGCCGCCTCCGGCACCCACACCAGCGGGCGCTCGGGCAGCGGCAGGAAGGCCCGGGCAGCAGCTCCGGAAGGAGCGTCCACACCCTCGAGGGCGATCTTCACCAGGAAGGAGTGCGTGACGGGGTCCGCCCCGGGGCTCCGCTCGGCGACTCTGCCGGCGAGTTCGCCCGCGCCGGACTGGGCGTCGAGGCTGACAGCGACCGAGTCGCCCAGATGGAGGCCCGCTGCCAGGCTCTCGGGCACGGAAACCACCACTCTCCGGCCCGCCGAGGACTCGAGCATCACCAGCGGCTTGCCGGGCACGGCGAGGTCTCCCACCTCGGCGAGCTTGGCGGTGACCCGGCCGGCGAACGGCGCCACCACCCGGGATTCCTTCGCTACCGAGGCGGCCGTGGCCACCGCTCCTCGGGCCTGCGCCACGGCGCCCTCGGCCTGGCCGAGCGCCGCCCGCGCCTGGTCGAGCTCGAGCTCCGAAGCGGCTTTCTTCGCCGCCAGGGCTTCGAAGCGCTCGAAGTTGCGCCGGGCGAGAGCCGCCGCGGCCTCGGCCTGGGCGAGGGCTCCACGGGCCTGGCTCAGCTGGCCGTCGGCGGCCGTGGGGTCGATCTCCACCAGGGTCTGCCCGGGCTTGACCGCGAGCCCCAGACTGGCCGGCACCGCCGTCACCACGGCCATCACCCGGCTGCTCACGGCCGCCACCTGCTCGGCCTCCACCCGGCCGGCGAGCTCCAGCCGGTCCCCGGCG
>CALMKX010000248.1 GCA_937867335.1 uncultured Acidobacteriota bacterium | reverse complement strand
AGTGCCCGCCCGGGGCGCGGGTGGCCCGGGTGGAGCGGGCACCGCTGGCGCCGCCGCTGCCGGAGGGCGGCTTCGACATTTCGTTTTGACCCCTTCGATCGAGGGCGAGGAGACCATGGACGATCTCAAGCGCTACATCCGCGAGGTGCCCGATTTCCCCAAGCCGGGCATTCTGTTCTACGACATCACCACCCTCCTGGCGGATCCGCTCGCCCTGCGCATGACGGTGGATCGCTTCGTCTGGCAGTTCGCCCACCTCGAGGTGGATCGAGTGGTGGGCATCGAATCGCGCGGCTTCCTCTTCGCGCCGATCCTCGCCTACAACCTGAACGCTGGCTTCGTGCCGGTGCGCAAGCCCGGCAAGCTGCCCGCCGCCACTTGGCGCCAGGGTTACGACCTCGAGTACGGCACCGACGCCATCGAGATGCACCAGGACGCCGTGGTGGCTGGCCATCGGGTGTTGATCGTGGATGACGTGATCGCCACCGGCGGCACCGCCCGGGCCGCGGCCCAGCTGGTGGAGCAGGCCGGCGGCACGGTGCTCGGCCTGGGCTTCATCGTCGAGCTCGGCTTCCTGGCTGGCCGGGAGAAGCTCGGCGGCTACGAGGTGAGCTCGCTGATCCAGTACTGAGCGCCTCGTGCCCTCCTAGCGGAAGTCGTGGGAGGGGATGGGGGCGAGCTGGTTCAGGCTCCAGAAGCGCTCGGCCTGCACCGAGTAGCTGCCGTCCTTTTTCTGCAGCTTGCCCTCCACCACCAACCCGGGAGAGCCCACCACGACGGCCCGGTGCTCGGTGAGGAGTTCGCTCCTCACGATCGCCTGGGCCATGCCGGTTTCGTCCTCGACGGTCAAGAACAGCACTCCTTTGGCGGTTCCCGGCCGCTGGCGCACGATCACCGAGCCGGCGATGCGCACCTTGCGCCCGGCCTCGACGCCGCCCAGCTTGCCGTTGGGGGTCACCCCGAAGCGCTCGAGCTCGCGGCGGTAGTAGGCCACCGGATGGGCCCCCACCGTGAGGCCGGTGGTGGTGAAGTCCGCCGCGGTCTCCTCCAGGGCGGACATTTCGACCAGCGGGGAGGGGCCGCTTTGCTGGTCTTCGAACAGGGGACCGGCGTGGCGGGAGGTCCAGGCTACCTGCCAGAGGGCCTGGCGGCGGCTCAAGCCGAAGCCGGCCAGGGCCCCGGCCTCGGCTAGGGCGGTCACCTCGGCCTGGGCCAGCTGGCAACGGCGGACGAGCTCCGGCAGGGTGCTGAACGGCTCCCGGGCCGCTTCCCGTTCGATCCGGAGGCCAGTCGCCTCCTTCAGGCCGCGGACGTAGCGCAGCCCCAGCCTCACCGCTCCGGCCGGGGCCGGCCGCCTGGCGACGGTCCGGGCCTCGCGCGCCTCCCAGCGGCAGCGCCAGCCCGATACCCGAACGTCGATCGGCCGCACCTCGACACCGTGCCGCTCGGCGTCCTTCACCAGCGAGGCCGGGTGGTAGAAGCCCATCGGCCAGGCGTTGAGCAGGCCGATCAGGAAGGCGGTGGGGTGGTGCACCTTGAGATAGGCGCTGGCGTAGGCGATCAGCGCGAAGCTCGCGGCATGGGACTCGGGGAAGCCGTAGAGCGCGAAGGAGGTGATCGAGCGCACGATCTCCTCCTGCGCTGCCGGGGCGATGCCACGCTCCGTCATGCCCTGGTAGAGCCGCCGCTCGAGGGCCTGCATGCGCTCGCGGGAGCGCTTGAAGCCCATCGCCCGCCGCAGCTCCTCGGCCTCGCCGCCGGTGAAGCCCGCGGCCACCATGGCGATGCGCAGGATCTGCTCCTGGAACAGCGGCACGCCCAGGGTGCGGGCGAGCACCGGCTCGAGGCTGGGGTGAGGGTAGACCACCGGCAGCCGCCCCCGGCGCCGCTCGAAGAAGGGATGCACCATGCCGCCCACGATCGGCCCCGGGCGGATGATCGCCACCTGCACCACCAGATCGTAGAAGCGCTCGGGCTGATGGCGAGGCAGCGAGGCCATCTGAGCCCGGCTCTCGATTTGGAACACGCCCACGGTATCGGCTCGGCGGATCGCTGCGAAGGTGGCCGGATCGTCCGCCGGCAGATGGGCGAGGTCGAGGGGCACCTGCTCGTGCCGGTGCACCAGGGGCACGATCTCCTCGAGGGCGTTGAGCATGCCGAGCCCCAACAGATCCACCTTGACGATGCCGAGGTCCGCGCAGTCGTCCTTGTCCCACTGGATCACGGTGCGGTCCGGGCTGGCCGAGGGCTCGAGGGGTACCACCTCGTCGAGCCGGCCGGCGGCGATCACCATCCCCCCCGAGTGCTGGCCGAGGTGGCGGGGCAGATGCTGGATGCGCCCCCACAGCTCGCGGAAGAGGCCGGCCCGGTGCTCCGTGGGGTCGAGCCCGGCGGCCGCGAGCTCGGCCTCGAAGGATTTGGCGTCGCCCCGGGCCAGGTCGTAGGTGAAGCTGCCCAGGCGCCGGGCCAGCTTCTCGATCTGCTCGCTCGAATAGCCCAGCACCTTGGCCACCTCGCGGGTGGCGGAGCGGTCCCGGTAGGTGATGACGTTGGCGGTCATCGCCGCGCCGTGAGGGCCGTAGCGGCCGTAGACGTACTGGATCACCCGCTCGCGCTGGGCGCCGGAAGGCAGATCGAGGTCGATGTCTGGCCACTCGCCGCGCTCCTCGGAGAGGAAGCGCTCGAAGAGCAAGCCCATCTTCACTGGGTCCACCGCGGTGATGCCCAGGGCGTAGCACACCGCGCTGTTGGCGGCCGAGCCCCGGCCCTGGGCGAGGATGCCCGATCGCTGGCAGAAGCGCACGATGTCCCAGACGATCAAGAAATAGCCGGCGAGATCGAGCTTCTCGATCACCGCCAGCTCCTTCTCGAGCTGGGCCTGGGCCCGGGCGGTCAAGGGCCGGAAGCGGCCCGATGCGGCGTTCCAGGTGAGCTGGCGTAGGTAGGAGGCGGGCGTTTCCCCGGGCGGCAGGGGATAGTCCGGAAAACGGTAGCCGAGATCCGCCAGGGTGAAGGAGAGCCGCTCGGCGAGCTCCCCGCTCGCTGCCACGGCCCCGGGCAGGTCCCGGAACAGCCGGGCCATCTCGGCGGCGCTCTTGAGGTGCCGCTCGCGGTGGCGGGCGAAGAGGCGGCCGGCGCGGTCGAGCGAGGTGTGCTCGCGGATGGCGGTGAGCACGTCGTGGAGGGGGCGGTCTTCGGCGCGGGCGTAGCGCACGCCGTTGGTGGCCAGGAGCGGCAGCGAAAGCCCACGGGCGAGCTCCGCCAGGGCGCTGTTTTCGGCCTCCTGGGCCGGCAGGCGATGGCGGCAGAGCTCGACGAAAAGGCGCCCTGGGAACAGAGAACCGAGCCGCTCGAGCCAGCGACGGGCCACCGGAGCTCCCTCGCGGGCGAGCAGGCGGGCGAGCGGTGAGGCCTCGCCGCCGCTCAAGCACACCAGCCCCTCGGCGTGAGCCGCCACCATTTCCCAGTCCGCCGCAGCGTGGCCCTTGGGTTTGCCCCGCGCCGCGGCGGTGGCCAGGCGGCAGAGGTTCTTGTAGCCGAGGGCGTTCTCCACCAGCAGGGTGAGGCGGGGGGGCCGGGTAGGGTCGAGCGGGGCCGGGGGCGGGTCTGCCACCAGGCCGAGCGGCCCTCGTCGCCCGCCGGCCTGAGCGGGCGGTTCGAGCGAGGTGAGGGTGATCTCCGCCCCGACCAGGGCCTTGATACCCGCCTCCCGGGCCGCACGATAGAAGCGAGGAGCGCCGTAGACCCCGTTGTGGTCCGCGAGCGCCACCGCCGGCAGCCCGAGCTCGGCCGCCCGAGAGATCAGATCTTCCGGCGGAGAGGAACCGTCCAGAAAGGAGAAAGCCGAGGCGGTGCGCAGCTCGGCATAGCGAGGAGAGCGGGCGGATGGCACGGCCGAAGCGTAGGCGTAAAAGAAGCGTAAGTCAACTCTCCTGCCTGCCTCGCCGGCGCGCTACACTGGCCCGGCACTCCCTTTCCACAACCCGCTCGTCGGAGACCTCCCCTATGCCGCTTAGCCAGCTCGAGAAAGCCCAGCGCTTCGCCACCCTGCACCAGGGGCCCGGCGCCTTCGTGATCGCCAACGCCTGGGATGGCGCCTCGTCCCGCCTGCTCGAGAGCCTCGGCTTTCCAGCCCTGGCCACCTCCAGCGGTGCCGCTGCGGCCGTTCTCGGTCGCCGCGACGGCCGGATCCGCCGCGAGGAAGCCCTGGCGCAGGCCGGGGTGATGGTGGAGGCCACCGAGCTGCCGGTTGCGGCCGACCTCGAGAACGGCTTCGGCGACGCCCCGGAAGCGGTGGCCGAGACCATCCGGCTGGCCGCCGAGGCGGGCCTGGTGGGCGGCTCGATCGAAGATTCGAGCGGCGACCCGGCGCAGCCGATCTACGACTTCGCCCACGCCGTGGAGCGGGTGGAGGCCGCGGTGGAAGCGGCCCGTGCGCTGCCCTTTCCCTTCCTCCTGACCGCCCGCAGCGAGAACTTCCTGCGCGGCAATCCCGACCTCGACGACACCCTTCGCCGCCTCCAGGCCTTCGAGCAGGCCGGAGCGGACGTGCTCTTCGCCCCAGCCCTGCCGGACCTCGAGGCGGTGCGGCGGGTCTGCGCCTCGCTTGCCAAGCCGGTCAATTTCATGGCCGGGATTCCCGGCAAGTCCTTCACCGTGGCCGAGCTCGAAGCCGCCGGGGTACGCCGGGTGAGCCTCGCCACCTCGCTCTATCGGGCGGCCCTCGGAGGCTTGCTCGAGGCGGCGCAGGAAGTGCGCGCCACCGGGACCTTCACCTACCTGGGCAAGGCGTTTCCGAGCGCCGAGTTGGCGAGGCTACTGAGCTGAGCCGGCGGCAGGCACATATCGAGCTTTCAGTGGGGAAAAAACAGCTGCTGGAGTTCGGAGTGATTTTCTTCGAATTTCCTGATGCACAGAGAGGTATGCAAGATCTTGCAATCATGATTTCTAGTGTCTATCATGAGTCCGCCCTTCCGGCTGCGACAACAAACCAGAGACCCCCGCTAGGGACCCACCCCGGCGCGCGGGGCTCCTCCAAGGAGGCACTCATGAGGAAGACGGGTATCGCGGTTCTGCTCCTGGCGTTGGGCCTGATGGCCGCGCCGCTCCTGGCGGCGGACACCATCTCTCGTGGCATCGACACCTTCACCACCACCAAGGACGGCTCCACCTTCTACGACTTCTCGAAGAACCCCATCCCGGCAGGCTTCTTCTGCCCCGGCTCGGCGGCTTTCACCGGCCGCGTCGCCTTCAAGGGCCTGCCGCTCGTCACCTCGGTGCCGGGCGCTCTCCACGGCCGAGACACGGTGATCGAGCGTCTGGACGACGCCGCCTTCGACGCCAGCGGCGCCGCCACCACGCGTCTGACCTTCCGCGCTCTTTCGATGGTGAGCCTCGAGCCGCTCAAGACCTCCTGCGGCAGCTTCAACGTGTTCGTGAGCCTGGCGCCGAACCAGCGCACCACCCTGATGCACATCTACCGGGCAAACGAGCTGGGTGGCACCTTCGCGGCTCCCCTCGCTGTGGACGTGAAAATGAGCTTCCGCCCCGTGAGTGGTGTCGCCGCCAAGAGCCTCGAGCTGCTGGGCAATTTCACCTTCCCGGCAGTGGCGATTCCCTGGGCGACCAGCGCGCCGTTGCACACCAGCAAGGTCGGCGCGGTGGTGGTGGATACCAATGGTGATCGCATTCCCGATGCCAGCCTGAGCGGCACAAGTGGCTTCAACCCCGGGTGGGTTCCGGGTGCGGTGGCCACCAATGCCACCTGTCGCCAGTGCGAGCCGCCGACCTGCCATACCGACCCGGTGACCGGCGAGCAGCACTGCACCGACGCCGTGGTGGTCTGCGGCAACTACCAGTGCCCGTAGGTCGGCCTCTAGCCTTCTGAGACCCAAGTCCTAGGCCTCGAACGGGCCCCCCTCCCGGGCCGGCAGCCTCGCCGGCCCGGTTTGCCTTGCCGCTGTCGGGGGTCCCTTCGGACACTTCTGGCCGTTTTCTCCTCCTTCTGCGCGGAACCTGCTGAGAGGCAGAACCGCCGCGCCCGTCTGGCCTTCGCCTCCAGCCCACGAGTCGTGGTCGGGCCGGCAAGAGGAAGGAGGACAGCATGCACCCTACAAGGTCTCATCAGCCGCTACGGGCTCTCTCGGCTGCTTTCCTGTTCGCGCTGGCGTTCGAGGCCGGGTTGAAAGCTCAGGCCACCAGCGCCTCGGTCGACCCCTCGGCCTGGAACACGCACCTCGAGATCGGCCCCCTGGCCGGGTGGACCGCGGCTTGGCACCCGGCGCCGAAGGCTACCGGCGTGCCTCTGGGAGCCGTGGTGGAGCTCGGAGTCCGCTCGCCCCAGGCGCAGACGGTGGCCTGGAGCGGCGCCCGAGACCTCGGCCATGCCGCGGGGCGGGCTCGGGCCCTGCTGCGCCTGGACCAACCGGGACTGCGCACGGTCACTGTGCGGTACACGGAGCTTTCCGGCGAGGTGGTGGAGGAGTCGGTCCGCTTCGAGGGGATCGACCTCGGCGCGGAGCTTCCGACGCCTCAGCTGCCGGTGCTCGAGGCTGAAGCTCGGGTGATCGACCCGGCCGACCTCAACACCTCGACCCTGGCGGCCTACTTCGCGGACGACTCGATCGCCGACCTGCACCAGCTGGCCCCGGGCCGCTACCGCACCTCCACCAATCGCTGGCTGACGGCGAGGGCGGACCTCGTGCCGGCCTCGCTCGCGCCGCTGCTCGAATGGCGGGTGGACGGGCGAGTGCTGCGGCATCTGGGCGGCACCATTCGGCTGCGCCTCTTCTCCTCGGGCGAGCACACCGTGGCCGCCGGAGCGGGGCCGGCTTCGCGGCTCGAAACTTACCGGGTGGCGATCACCGGGCCGCCGCGCGGCACGGGCCTTTCCGACGGCCAGCCGGTCACCTTCACCGCCAGCACCGACCCGCCCGGGCTCGAGAGCGAGATCCGCTGGCTCGCTAGCACCCGCTACGGCGGCTGCAGCCCGCTCGAGGGCAGCGGCCCGAACTTCACTGTGACCTTCGACCAGACCGGCGGCCCCGGCGGGGCCTGGATGGGCGTGAAGGCGGACAGCGCGGTGTGGGGGCTGGATCGCAAGAATCTGGCCTGCGCCAACCTGCAACGTGCTGCGGTGCACGGCCTGCCGCTCCTGGCGTCGGACGAGGACCTACCTGCCGAACCCCGCAGCCTGCGTCTGCTCCTGCTGAGAACTCGAGAGCTGGCCCAGGACATCGCTTCGACAGACGTCTGCGCCGCCGGTCGCTTCGACTCGATCGCCGGAGAGCTCGAGGGGCAGAGGTACGGCTTCCGGGGCGGGTTTGTGGGGCCGAATCCTTTCCTGCCGGACTTCGATTCGTGCATGGGAGAGTGCGTCGAGAGCTTCGACTCCTGCCACTGGACTCCCGTTTTGGGTGGGATTTCCCCCGCTCAGCCCGAATGCGGGATCACGGAAGCCATCTGCCTGTCAGGGTGCCGAATCGAGCTTTATGCTGCCGCAGCCCCGGATCTGGTGCCGGGCGACACTCCGGAGAGTCGGCTCTTCTGCAGTCGAACCCCCGGAGGTCTCGCTTTCTTCGCCCGGGTCCGTAACCAGAGCCGCCAGGCGGCAGCCGCCAGCGTGACCCGCTACGACTTCGGGGCTCTCGGGCAGGTCGACCTCGCCACCCCGAGCCTGGCCCCGGGGGCTTTCGTGGATCTGGGCCCCGTCGCTCCGCCTGCGGGCTGCTTCTCGCCGGACTGCTTCGTCGACGTCTGCGTGGACGCAACCGGCACGGTCGACGAGGTGGAGGAGCTCAACAACTGTGTGCCGGGTGTCTGCGTGGGGTAGAAGACCGGTGGGCAGGCCCCCGTGCCTGCCCCTTCTTGCGCGCCGGATCGAACTTGACTAGTCTGACCAGATTCTGCTAGGTTCCTGGCATGAGTTCCTACTCGACCTACGACGCCAAGGCTCGGTTCAGCGAGATTCTGGGCAAGGTGCGGGGAGGGGAGACGGTGACCATCTCGTATCGCGGCGAAGACGTGGCCGAGATCCGGCCGATCCCCAGGGAGGCTCCTTCGCCGGAGGCGCAGATCGCTCGGCTGGAGGAGCGCGGCATCCTGCAGCCGGCC
>CALMKX010000247.1 GCA_937867335.1 uncultured Acidobacteriota bacterium | reverse complement strand
AACTTGGAGAGACCGTCCGGCAGCGGGTCTAGCTTGCCTCCCGTGGCGCAGTCCCACGCCCCCGAAACTCCCCAGAGACGACCTTCCCCCGCACCGGCCCCGGCACCTCGCCGGCGAGCTCGAGGCCCCCCCTACCGCTCGAGGCGAGCTCGACAGCGCGGGCACCGGCCCGAGAGGAGCTGCCGGGCCATCTTGTTTGCGCCCTCGACGATCAAGAGCACGCCGAGAGCGAAGGGAGCCAGGAACACACCTGCCAGGAAGACAAGGCAGCCATCCAGCCACTCGGGCCGGGACCCGGAGACCTTGGCCAGGCTCCCACAGCGCGGGCAGAACACGGGTACGGCGGATCTCATGAGCAGGCCCTCCGGCCAGCCAACAAGCGCTCGCGCCGTTGCGAGCCCTCGAGAGAGCCAACCCCGGAACCGACCAGCGCCGGCGGTCCTGGGAGGTCGTGGGAGGTGCGGGGCGATGGAGAGTGTGTTGAACCCGGCAGGCGTGGGGGGAAGGCAGGCGGCGAGGAAGGCTCCCCCGGCCCGGCGGCCCCGGAAGCTCCGGAACCGCGAGGCCGGGTGGGAGGCTCGGCTCAGAACGGCACGTCGTCGTCGTCGCCCAACTCGGACGGCTCGGGCTCGATGTCCTCTCGGCTCTTGAGCTTCATGAAGTCGATCTTCTCGGCCAACACCTGCACCGCGTCGTACTCCACGCCTTCCTTCTCCCGCCGGCTGGTGCGCAGCTTGCCCTCGATCAGCACGCGATCTCCCTTCTGCAGCTTCTGGGCTCCCTTGGCCTGGCCGTTGAAGCAGGTCACCCAATGCCAGTCCGTGCGCTCGTGCTTGGCGCCGCTCTCGTCGAACCAGACCTCGTTGGTCGCCAGGCTGAAGAGCACGTACGCCCGTCCGTTCTTCTCTCCCACCTTCGGGTCCTTGCCGAGATGGCCACACAGAATCACTCGGTTCATCGCCAGCTCCTTTCGCCCCCGGAAGGGCCCAAGACTCCGGTGGCCGCCTTTGGCCACCTTCGCCAGAAGCCCTCGGGAACCCACTCAAACGGCAGCGCTCGCAACGGGAAGAGAAGGCCGGACTGGCAGCGTGGCGGGCGAGCGACAGGCACCCGAGCGGCACCACCTGCGAAGTGAAGAGGCCCGGGCTTGGCCTGCTGAGCTTGTGCGACGAGTGCAGCCCAGAAGTGGTAGCCGTCAGCCAGCGCCGCCGCGGAGGCGGGCCACCTGGGCTCGGGTGAAGGCTAGGTCCTTCTGCCAGGTGGCGTTGGTCGAATCGAGCGCGGCCAGGCGCTCGGCGATGGCAAGGCTCTCCTCGGCGAAAGCCAGAGCCTCCAGCCGAGCTCCTTGCTGTTCGTGAAGCTGGGCCAAGCGGTTCAACGCGACGCTCAAGTCCCGCTGCCAGGAGGCGTTGGAGGGACCGGCCTGGGCCAGACGTGTGCTCAGGGCCAGGGCCTGCTGGTAGGCCGAAAGCGCCCCGGCCAGGTCGCCCTGGTCGCTCAGCACGTCGCCGACCTTGTTGTGACTGACGCTGACGTCCCGCTGCCAGGAGGCGTTGGAGGGATCGGCCTGGGCCAGGCGTGTGCTCAGCTCCAGGGCCTGCTGGTAGGCCGAAAGCGCCCCGGCCAGGTCGCCCTGGGCGCGCAGCACGTCGCCGTGATCGTTGAGCCACACACCGCGCTCGCGCAACCAGTCGGGCTCTTGGCTCTTGCCCTCCGAAAATCGCGCCATCCAGGCTGCCACGGCGCCCAGGCTGAGGCTGGTGAGGTCCAGCCGGCCTAGCTCCTCCAGGCGGTCGGCAATCTCGTAGAGAAGCGCTCGTGCCAGGGGGTTCCAGAGTTGCTGGTCCGGGTCGGCCCGGAGCAAGGCCGAGGCGTGTTCGAGCAGGCGGCCCAGCTCGCGCCAGAACGTGCGACAAGATCCGGCCAGCGCCCGTGCGAGCGCCGGTAGATCGCGTGCGCTGCGGTAGTAGGGCAGCGCGGCCACCCGAGCCGCGGACGGCACCGCGTACGGCGCCCGTCCCGGCTCGGGATCGACACGGCCGAACAGCACCAGCTCGCGGGCCTGTGGCGCCAGTGCCGTCACGAAGCGGATGAACGAGCGGTTGGCCGAGAAGCCGTCCGCATCGCGCCGGTAGACGAGATCCGAGTAGACGCCGATCCGCAGGGCGGTGCGCTCCACAGCCCTGTCACGGTAGGCGATCGAGCCGGTGCGCGGGTGCTCCACCAGGCGCGCTCAGGCGCGGACGGAGCCGAACAGGGCGACCGATGCCACGGAACGAGGGGAACGCATGGGAGCGATTGGGGTGAGTGGTGGGATTTGAACCCACGGCCACTGGAACCACAATCCAGCGCTCTACCAGCTGAGCTATACCCACCGTGTGGCGACTTCCAGTTTAGCAGTACCCCGATCCGTTCTTCAATCCGGTACGGAATGCCGTCACGGGACCCAGCCCAACGCCACCAACTGCACCGAGACGTTGGTCTTCTTGAGACGCACCGAGATGGTCTCAAGGGCCTCCTGCGCCGGATCGCTGCGGACGGCGGCCGCTTC
>CALMKX010000246.1 GCA_937867335.1 uncultured Acidobacteriota bacterium | reverse complement strand
CCTTCGAGATCTGCGGGATCGAGAACGTGATGATCAGGTTGAGGAACAGCACCGGTAGCAGCGGTGACTTCGAGAAGGGGATCCCCTGCGCCCGAAAGGCCAGGAACATGGCACCCATCAACCCGAAGATCGCACCCGACGCGCCGGCGGACAGCGCCGTGGGCTCGAGCAGCAGCGAACCGAACGAGCCGGCCAGGAGCGACACGCCGTAGATCATCCCGAACGCCAGGCGGCCTGCATACCGCTCGGCCGCTCGGCCCAGGATCCACAGCGAGTACATGTTCACCGCCAGGTGGATGATCCCGAAGTGCACGAAGCCTGCGGTCACCAGGCGGTACCACTCCCCTCCGCCCACGCCGCCGGAGTAGTTCCCGAACTGATCGCGGTAGATGTAGGTGCTCGACGCCAAGTCGACGTGGAACTGCGTGACGATGGCGGCGTAGTCGCCGGCCTGGTACACCCCGTCCGCGGTCGGGACCGGCCGGCGGTTCATCAACCCGCCGACGTTCGCCCGCCACCGGGCCGAAACTCGTGGACAACCTAGTTGGAGCCCGCGTCGCCGGCGCATAGAGTTGGTCTTGCCCGAAGGGACCACCGGATGGTCAGGGACGGAGGCGAGGGCAACCTCGAGTCCGACCCGACTCGGCGGCAGCGATTGCATCAAGCCGGCGATCGAGCCGGAGCGGATGAGCCCTTCCAGCGGATGCGCCGCGCCGTTCGGATCAATCAGATTGAGCGTGCCGGATGTCGAAAACGACGTGTTGGCCGGCGTATAGACGATCTTGGCCGCCGTATCGCCAACGAGCAGCGCGCCCGCGCCGGTGCGGACGCTCACGCCGCCGGAATCGAGCTGGGCGACATTGATGTCCATATAAGACGAGAGCTGATCAATCAGCGTCGCCTGCGCGTTTTCAACGGAGGTTGAATCGCCCGCGCTCGCCCGCGTGACACGGATCTGCGTGTTGAGATCGGCGATGCGCGACAGCAGCGTCGACGCGCTCGCCGCCTGCTCGTTCAGCCGATCCTCGGTCTCGACTCGCAAGCCTTCGATCTGCTGGCTGACGTCGGAGAGTGATTTGTAGAAGGACTGGATCGCGCTCGTGAGGTTCGAACGGCGCAGCGTGTTGGTCGGATCGCTCGAGAGCTCTGTCGAGCGCGTGAACACCTTATCGAGCATCGCGAACACGGACGTATCCGACGTCGGATCGCCGAACGCCTGCTGCGCGCGGCCCAGGATGTCAGCACGCGCGCCAGCGGCGCCTTGCCCGGCGGTGGCGGTGAGCGCGGCGGATGAGAGGAATTTATCGACCGCGCGGCGGAACGCGGCGATCTCGACGCCGCCGCCGGCATTGCCCAGCGTCTTCGATTGCAGATCGATGTCGGCGCGGACATAGCCGGGCGTGTTTACGTTCGCGATGTTTTGCGAAACAACCTTCAGCCCCGCTTGCGCCGCCTGCAGGCCGGAAAGGCCGCTATTGAAGATGCTCGTCAGCGACATGCTTCATCCCCCAGCGCGCCTTCGGCAAAAAGCGCCGCCAGACCGGCTGTTTTTGCCGGGCGAGCGGGGCTTTCGCGGCGCGCCGCTCCTTGGCGGGCGGGCCTGTGAGCGCGGCCGGGAGCTTCACCGGCTTCGGAGTGCCCTTGGGCTTGGGCAGCCGGGTCTCGCGACGAAGGCGGGCCACCTCGGCGTCGCTCAGCCGGCGTAGCGCTCCCACTTCGAGCTCCGAGTCGAAGAGCGAGCCGATGCCGATCCGCCGCAGTTTCCTCACCGAGTGGCCGATGCGGAAGAACATCTCGCGGATCTGCCGGCTGCGACCTTCGGAGAGCTGCACCCGGTACCAGCTGTGGTCCGCCGAGCCGGCCCGGCCGGCCACGTGGTGCGCCTCGATCAGGCAGGGAGCGGTCTTCTTCTCGTTCAGGTAGATGCCCGAGCGCAGGCGGTCGAGGTCGGCCTCTTCCGGCCTGCCGGTGACTTTCACCTCGTAGGTCTTGCCGCAGCCGTAGCGGGGATGGGCCACGTGCTGGGCGAACTCGCCGTCGGTGGTCAAGAGCAGCAGACCTTCGGTCATGTAGTCCAGCCGGCCCACCGGCACCAGGCCTTTGCGCAGCGCTTTCGGCACCAGGTCGAGCACCGTGCTGCGGCCCTCGGGGTCGGCAGCGGTGGACATCACGCCGCGCGGCTTGTTGAGCAGCAGGTACACGTGGTCGCCGGTCGCCGCCAGGATGCGCTTGCCGTCCACCTTCACCGCGTCTCGCTCGAGGTCGGCCTTGTCGCCGATCTCGGCAATGCGGCCGTTCACCGTCACCCGGCCCTCGCGGATCATCTCCTCCACGTGGCGGCGCGAAGCCACTCCGGATCTCGCGAGCAGTTTCTGGAGTCTTTCTTCGCTCATACCGGCTCCGTTTCAGGGTCGAGCGCCTCGCGCTCCTCGAGCTGTGCCGCTTCGCGCAGCACGGCTTCTTCCGGGTCGGGCAGCGCGGCGCTCGAGGCCGCCGGGCCCGCCACCTCGCTGGGTTCCCCTTCGCTTTCGGCCATCGCGCCCAGCAGCTCCTCGAACTCTTCGAGGGGCGGCAGCTCCTTCAGACTCTCGAGACCGAAGTGCACCAGGAACTCCCGCGTGGTGCGATAGAGCAGAGGGTTGCCCACCACCGGCTTGCGGCCGGCCACGCGGATCAGGCGGCGCTCGAGCAGGGTCTTGAGCACGCCGGCCGGGTTGACGTTGCGCAGCTCCTGGATCTCCGGGCCGGTGATCGGCTGGCGGTAGGCCACGATGGCGAGGGTCTCGAGCGCGGCCATGGAGAGCTTGCCGGAGCTCCTTACCTCGAAGAAGCGGCGCAACCAGGAACCGAGCTCCGGTGGGGTGATCAGCCGCACGCCGCCCGCCACCTCCTCGGCCACCACGCCCCGGCCTTCTTCGGCCTTGTAGCGCGAGAGCACGGTCTCGAGGGCCAGGGCGGCGGCCTCGCGGTCTTCTTCGTCGAACATCTCGAGCAGCCGGCTGCGCGGCACCGGCTCGGCGGTGACGAACAGCACCGCTTCGAGCACCGCCTCGAGCTCGCGAGGGTTGATCATGACTGCACGGTCTCCCGGTCTTCCGCCGAGAGCTCGCGAGTGGTGCGGTAGAGCAAGACGTCCTCTCCTTCGGTCATGTGCACCCGCACCAGCTGAAGCCGGGCGAGCTCGAGCACGGCCAGGAAGGTGGCGATGGCCTCGGCCCGACAGGAACGGGTGCGCAGATCGTCGAGCAGCTCAAACGGCCGGCCGGCCGAGAGCACGCTCATCAGGCGATCGAATTCTCGCCGCACCGAGAACACCTCGCCCCGAAGATGCAGGGGCTCCGGATGCTCGCGGTCGAAGCGCTCGAGCGCGCGCTGGAACGCGCCCAGAAGGTCGAGCACCGAGACGTCCGAGAGGTCCACTTCCACCGCCTCGGGGGCGACCGGCAGGGGCCGGCGGGTCCAGATGCCGAGCCGGAGCCGGTCGATTTCGGCCAGGGATTGGGCGGCTTCCTTGATCTTGCGGTACTCGAGCAGGCGTGCCACCAGCTCCTGGCGGGGGTCTTCCGCCTCACCGTCCTGGGCGCTCGGTACGGGCAGCAGCAGGCGCGATTTCAAATGGATCAAGAGCGCCGCCTCGTAGATGAACTCGGCGGCGAGGTCCAGGTTGAGCTCTTCGGCCAGGGCCAGGTAGGCGTGGAATTGGTCGCAGATCTGCGCCACCGGGATGTCGTGGATCTCCACCCGGTTGAGCTTGATCAAGTGCAGCAGCAGATCGAGCGGTCCGTCGAAGACCGGCAGATGGACTCGCCAGGCTTCCGGCAGGAGCGCTCCCGCCTCGCGGCGAGACTGGCTCATCGAAGCGGCCTATCCCCGCAGCTGGCGGTAGTCGAGCCCCATCGCCCCGCGCACCAGCTCGAGGGTCTGTTGCGCCCGCTCCCGGGCCTTCCGGGAGCCGGCCTCGAGAATGTCGAGCAGCGTGGAGCGATCGGCGATCAAGGCTTCGCGGCGGGCCCGGATCGGCTCGAGGAAGGCAATGATGCGCTCGGCCAGGAGCTTCTTGTCGTCCACGCAGCCGATCGTCGCCGCCCGGCATTGCGCAGCCACTTCTTCCTGCTGCTCCGGGCTCGAGAACAGGCGGTGGAAGGCGAAGAGGTTGCAAACGTCCGGGCGGCCCGGATCCTGGCGGCGCAGGCGCTCGGGGTCGGTGAACATCTCCTTGCACTTCTGGCGGATCACTTCCGGAGAATCACCCAGGTAGATGGCGTTGCCGTAGGACTTGGACATCTTCCGACCATCGAGCCCGGGAACCCGCGGCGACTGCGTCAGTAGAGGCTGGGGCTCGGGGAAGATCTCCCCGTAGTAGCCGTTGAACCGCCGGGTGATCTCGCGGGAGAGCTCCAGGTGGCTCACCTGATCCTCCCCCACCGGCACGAAATGGGCGCGGTAGAGGATGATGTCCGCCGTCTGCAGCACCGGATAGCCGAGGAAGCCGAAGGTGTCGAGATCCTTGCTCGAGAGTTCGCGGATCTGCTCCTTGTAGGTGGGCACCCGCTCGAGGGCCCCCTTCGAAGTGATCATTCCCAGCAGGAGGAAAAGCTCGGCGTGCTCCGGCACCAGGGATTGCACGAAGATCACCGAGCGCTCCGGGTCGAGCCCGGAGGCCAGCCAATCCGCTGCCGCCTCGAGCGTGTTCTGGGCGATCTTCGAAGGGTCCGCGTAGTCGCTGGTCAGGGCGTGCCAGTCGGCCGCGAAGTAGTAGCACTGGTACTGGTCCTGGAGCGCCACCCAGTTGCGGATGGCGCCGAAGTAGTTGCCGAGGTGCAGCGCCCCGGTCGAGCGCATCCCCGACAGCACGATCTTCGAGCTCATGTTCGGAATCTCCTTCCGACCCCCGCCCGAGCGAGCCGGAACGGCAGAGGATAGCATCAGGCCGGGGCGGCGAAGGCGAGGCTGACAGCCCCTTCGAGGTCCCCGAGCCGGCGCTTCTCCCACCACAGGGCCCAGAGCTGGGCCACCACCGCCAGCCCCCCCGCCACGCCGTGAGACCAACCGGGGGCATAGCCGCCGTAAGCGGCCACCCCGAAGGCGAAGCCGGCGAGGGCGAAAGCGATCACCAGAGCTGGAGGCACCCACCCTGGAGGCGCCGGCGCCTCTCCCCGATGGCCGGCGAGGGCCGCACCGGCCCGTCGCAGGTAGAGAATCACCCACAGGTGGCAGAACACCACCGTCACGAAGGTGAGCAGGCCGGCCCCCAGGTGCAGCGGCCGATCCCCCGCTCCAGCTAGCCCCAGAGCGCCGGTGGCGGCAAAGGCCAATGCCGCCCCGCAGGCCAGGTACCAGATCTTGCGCCCGTACATGGGCGGGGATCTTATCGCAGAGGCAAGGAGCCGCCCCCCTCCACGGCGTACAATCTCCGGGCTACCGCCGTCCCGACTCTCGTTCCGGAGGCCCCATGCTCCGCTCTCTGCGCTCACGACCGGTGTCCGCCCTGTTCCTTCCTCTCGCCTTCACCCTGGCCGCGAGCTGCCAGAGCTCCAGGGCACCGGCTCCGCCGCCTGCCCGCGCAGCGGTCTCCACGGCCGTCGCTTCTGCCCCCTCTCCCCCCTCCTCGCTGGGCAGCTGGCCGTCGTTTCGGGGGCCGGGAGCGAGCGGGGTGGCCGAGGGTCAGGGGCTGCCTGACGCCTGGAGCGCCGCGGGCCGGGAGAACCTGGCCTGGAGCGTGGAGGTGCCGGGCCTGGCGCACTCGAGCCCGATCGTCTGGGGAGATCGCCTGTTCGTGACCACGGCCGTCAACCCGGAAGGCAACCCGGAGTTCCGCCCCGGACTCTACGGCGACGGCACCGGCGCGGCGGACATCAGCCTGGCGCACAAATTCGAGGTGCTGGCCTTCGACAAGAAGAGCGGCCGGCTGCTCTGGCAGCAGACGGCGTTCGACGGCGTGCCCCGGGCCGGCCGGCACATCAAGTCCACCTACGCCAACCCCACCCCCTCGACCAACGGCAAGGTGCTCCTGGCCTACTTCTGCTCCGAGGGCCTCTACGCCTACAGCCTCGACGGCAAGCTGCTGTGGCAGAAGGACTTGGGCGTGGTGGACAACGGCGCCTACAACTTCCCGGGCCTGCACTGGGGCTGCGCCAGCTCGCCGCTGCTCTGGCACGACAAGGTCTTCGTGCAAGTGGATTCGAGCGGCGACGATTTCCTGGTCGCCCTCGACGCCCAGAGCGGCCGCGAGCTGTGGCGGGTGGCCCGAGACGAGATGCCTTCCTGGGCGAGCCCCAACCTCTTCGAAGGGCCGAGCGGCGCCGAGCTGGTGACCAACGCCCCCAACCGCATCCGCGGCTACGACCCGGAAACCGGCCAGGAGCTCTGGCAGCTCGGCCCGAGTTCGGACATCACCGCCCCCACCCCGGTTTTCACACGGGATCGCATCGTGGTGGCGAGCGGGCGGCGGCCGGTGAAGCCGATCTACGTGCTGCGCCCCGGCTCCCGCGGAGACCTCACCCTGCCCGAAGGCCAGGCGAGCAGCGCCCAGGTGCTGTGGAGCAAGCTCGGCAAGGGGCCTTATATGCCCACGCCTCTCGCCTACGGCCCGTACCTCTACACGCTCTCGAACGACGGCTTCCTGGACTGCTACGAGCTCGAGAGCGGGGCCGAGATCTACCGCGAGCGCATCCCCCACCGCGGCGCCGGGTTCTCGGCCTCGCCGGTGGCCGCCGACGGCAAGCTCTACCTCTCGAGCGAAGACGGTGACGTTTTCGTGGTCCGCGCCGGCCCCACCTTCGAGCTCCTGGCCACCAACCCCATGGGCGAGGCCCTGATGGCCACCCCCGCGATCTCGGAAGGCACGCTCTACCTGCGCGGCAGGAGCCACCTGTTCGCGGTCAGGAGCCAGGGAGCCGCGACAGCTACAGGGGCAACCGCTTCGCGCTAGCCTCCTCCCCACCGAGCCTCGCGCTCGCCCGGGCTCGGGTGGGTGAGGCGAGCGAGTGGGGCCAAGGCGGGGTCTCGGGCGAGCAGGGGCAGCAGGCGCCGGGCTTCCTCGCGGGCGGCTTCCAGCCAGCGCTGGTCGCGGAGCAGATTGGCCACCCGCAGCCGGGGCAGCCCGGCCTGGCGGGTGCCCAGGAGATCCCCGGGGCCCCGGATCTCGAGGTCCGCCTCGGCGATCCGGAAGCCATCCTGGCTCGCCGCGAACACCTCGAGCCGCCGCTGGGCCTCGGCCGAGAGCTTGCCGTGGAGGGCGATGCAGCGCGAAGGAGCGCTGCCCCGCCCCACCCGCCCGCGCAGCTGGTGGAGCTGGGAGAGCCCGAAGCGCTCGGCGCTCTCGATCACCATCACCGTGGCCTCGGGCACGTCGATCCCCACTTCGATCACCGTGGTGGCGAGCAGGGCCTGGATCTCGCCGGCGGCGAAGGCGCGTAGGATGCGCTCCCTCTCTTCGGCAGGAAGCTGGCCGTGAAGCAGCTCCGAGGGGATCGGCGCGAGCTCCTCCTGGATCTTCCGGCCGAGGGCGGCCACCGCTTCGGCCTCGACCAGCTCGCTCTCCTCGATCAACGGGAACACCACGTACGCCCGGGCGCCGCCTTCGAGCTCCCGGCGCAAGCGGGCGTAGACCGCCTTGCGGCTGCCGGCCGGCAGGACTTCGGTGGCGATCGGTCGGCGGCCCGGCGGCAGCTCGTCGAGCACGGAAATGGCGAGGTCGCCGTACGCCGTGAGGGCGAGGGAGCGGGGAATCGGAGTGGCCGTCATCACCAGCAGGTCCGGCCGCGCCCCCTTCGCCTCCAGGCCCTGGCGCTGGCCAACGCCGAAGCGGTGCTGCTCGTCGATTACCGCCAGGCCCAGGCGGGCGAAGCTCACCCTCGACTCGATCAACGCATGGGTGCCGACCACCACCTGCACCTCGCCGCGCTCGACTGCAGCGCGGCTCTCGGCCGCCGCCGAGCGCTCCTGCGAGCCGGTAAGGAGGGCCAGGCGATAGCGGCCTCCGAGGACTTTCGAGAGGGTCCGGAAGTGTTGCTCGGCCAGCAGCTCGGTGGGTGCCATGAAGGCGGCCTGGAGGCCGCTCTCGAGGGCCACCACCATGGCCAGGGCGGCCACCACCGTCTTGCCGCTGCCGACATCCCCCTGCAGCAGCCGCAACATCGGCTGGGGAGCCTGCAGGTCGTCCACGATCTCCTTGAGCACCCGCCGCTGGGCGCCGGTCAGCCGGAACGGCAGCACCTCCCGCGCCGCCTGGCGCACGGCGTCGTCCACCTGGTAGCGGTGGGGCTTGGCTGAAGCCCGTTCCTGCTCGCGAAACTGGGCGAGCCGCAGCTGGAGCTCCAGGAGCTCGCCGAAGACCAGCCTTGTGTGGGCGGGGCTCGCGAAGGCATTCAGCAACGCGACGTCGGCCTCGCCCGCCGGCAGGTGGAGCTGGCGCAGGCTCTCGGGCAGGGAGAGCAGGCCGCGGCGCTCGAGGAGCTCGGCCGGCAGGGGCTCCGGGATCGCCAGCCAATCCACCTGGGGCAGGAGCTCGGCGAAGAGGCGACGCAGCAGCGCCGGCCCCACTTCTCCTGCCTGCGAGTACACCGGCACGATGCGGGCGCCGTGCACCGCTTCGGCTGCCGGCTCGCAGCTGGGGTTCACCAGCTCGAGTTTCGAGCCGCTGCGCCGCAGGTCGCCGTAGAGTAGGTACTCCGTGCCGGGCCGCACCCAGCCGGGCAGGTAGGGCCGGTTGAACCACACTACCGGCAGGCTGCCCGTGGCGTCCTCGAACCGCCCCCGCACCAGGGAGAGCCCGCGCTTGCGCACCCGCACCGCGGCGAGGCCGGAGAGCTTGCCCACCAGGGCCGCGGCGCCTTCCGTCGGGAGGCTCGCTGCGGTGGAGATCGTCCGCCGGTCTTCGTAGCGGAAGGGCAGGTGGAAGAGCAGATCTCCCACCGTGAGAAGGCCGGCCGCCTTGAGCTGCCCGGCCCGCACCGGGCCGATGCCGCGCACCAGCTCGAGCGGAGTGTCGGCGTGGAGGGAGGTCGGGCGGGCGGCTCCTCGAGCCGGCCGGGAGGAGGAGGAAGAAGCCATCTGCGGGAGCCGGCCCGCGGCCGGCTAGCCCTGTCGGAAGCTGGTGACCACCATGCCGAAGCGCAGCTCGTCGCCCGGCCGGATCTCCACCGGCACACCGGTTTCCAGGCGCTGGCTGTTGCGGTAGGTGCCGTTCATGGTGCCGATTTCTTCCGAGAGGAAGTATTTGTTGCCGCGGCGGTAGATCTTGGCGTGGCGGCGGCTGATCGAGCGCTGGCCATCGACCGGGGTGAGATCGATGTCCGGGTAGATGCCGGTCACCGGATCCTTGCGGCCGATGGTGGTCTCGGGCCCCAGAGCGAAGGGGAACTCCATCCCGGATTTGTTGTGGATCAGCCTCTCGGTGGCCAGCTCGGCGGCCGACTCGGCAGCCGGCGCCTCGACCGGCGCGGCCTCGGGCGTGGCCATCTCGGAGACGGCCCGCGGGGCCGCGCCGCTCGCCTCCAGGGCTTCCTTGAGCTGGCGGTCGGTCTCGCGCATACGGCGGGAGAGCTTGCGCATCATCCGCACCGCGATCTCCGGGTTGTCGCGCAGCATCTGGGAGAAGGTGGCGCTGCCGATCTGGAGCAGCTTCGAGTCCGCCACCGCCCGAGCCGAGGCCGTGCGCGGCAGCTCCTCGAGGATCGACATCTCGCCGAAGAAATCCCCCTTCTCGAGCACCGCCAGCACCTGGGCTTCCTCGCCCACGTTCTGGAGGATCTCCACTCTTCCCTCGTGGATGATGAACATCTCGGTGCCCAGATCCCCTTCGCGGAAGATGTACTCCCCCGCGGGGACCTGCAGCGAGAACTCTCCCAGCGGCTTCTTCGCCGTGCTCTTGAACACCGGGCCTGCCATGGATGGCCTAGCTTACAACAACCTCGAGCCCGCTACCGGGCACCAGCCGGGCCGGCAGGCCCAGGGGCAGCGTGCAGTTGGGCGCGGTATGGCCGAAGGATAGCCCCACGGCGATCGGCCGGCCCTCGCGGCCTCCCAGGCGATCGGCCCAGAGGGCGAGAAGACGGGGGTCGAGGTCCTCGTGGGGATCGAAGCGGCCGAGGGCGAAGCCCTGCACTCCCGCCAGGGCGCCGGAGAGCTCGAGCTGGGTGAGCAGGCGGTCCAGGCGGTAGAGCGGCTCCTGGGTGTCCTCGAGCAGGAGCAGGGAGCCGCCGAGCGGCACGGCCAGCGGCGTGCCCACGCAAGCGGCGAGCATCGAGAGGCAGCCGCCCAAGAGCACGCCCTCCGCCTCGCCCTCGCCCACCCAGCCGCGGGCTGGCATGGGTGGCTGCGGCTCTCCCGCCAGGGCGGCGAGCAGGGATCGCTGCTCTTCGGGCAAGAGGGCGCGGGCGAAGTCCGCCGCCACCATCGGGCCCTGGAACGCGGCGAGCCCCAGGCGGGCCACCACCGAGAGCAAGAAGGGGGTGAGGTCCGAGTAACCCACGTAGGCCCGTGGATGGCGGGCGAGCAGGCTCCAGTCGATCCCTGGCAGCAGCCGCATCACACCGTAGCCGCCGCGGGCGAAGAAGATGGCCTCCAGGCTCGGGTCCGCCGCCAAGTGGTGGAAGGCGGCCAGGCGCTCGGCGTCCGAGCCGGCGAGGTAGCCCTCGGCGCGGCCAAGGTTTTCGGCCTCCACCACCTCGAAACCCAGGGCTCCAAGCGCCGCCACGCCGGCGGCCAGCCGCTCGGGCTTCACGGGCCCGGACAGGGCAGCGACGCCCACGCGGGCGCCGGGGTGGACCGGCGGCGGCAGCCGGGCGGGTGGCAGCGGAGAGGAGAAGAGAGGCGAGCTGGAGATCAAAGTGCCGGAGAGCTCCGTAAGCCGAGTTCTGTCGGCCGGGCCCGAAGACCCGGCGGACGGTCATTCCTCTGGGATCGGCGTTGCCGCCGACCTCGAGCAACCTACCCGGAGAGGTCCCGGCCGCCGAAGCGACCGGAGCGGGACGGGCGGCCCGCTGAGTTCCCTCTCCCTATTTGGTCTTGCTCCGCATGGGGTTTGCCGTGCCCCGAGCCGTCGCCGGCCGGGCGGTGCGCTCTTACCGCACCCTTTCACCCTTACCGCGAGCCCGGCAGGTTTCCCCGCCTAGGCCGCGGCGGTCTGCTCTCTGTTGCACTTTCCGTCGCGTCGCCGCGCCTCGCCGTTAGCGAGCATGCCGCCCGTGGGAGCTCGGACTTTCCTCCACCCCGGCCGATGCCAGGGCAGCGACCGTCAGGAACTCTCCGGCTCGAGGATTGTACAGGGTGGGAGAGGTCAGGTGCTGAGAATGACTGCGAGCTGTCGCCGGAGTTCTGGAATTCGCCGATCTACGATCTCCCAGACGAGCTCGAAATCCACGCCAAAGTAACCGTGAATGAGCCGGTCCCGCATGCCGGCCATCGCCCTCCAATCGATCCAGGAGTACTGGTCGCGGAACTCCTGAGGAACGTTCTTCGAGGCTTCGCCGATGATCTCGAGACTTCTTACAAAAGCGCGGCGCAGCGTCTCATCGGCAAGAAAGGCCTCACGGGACAGCCCACCTGCCTGTTCAAGCAGGTAGTCCGCTTCCACGACAATGTGGCGTAGATAGTCAAGCGGCGCGAAGGACATCCAGGGCTTCGGCCAGGATGCGGGGCCCGATGAAGGGCGACAGGCCTTCCTTGGTCACCAGCTCGACTCGGCAACCGAGTCGAGCCTCCAGCAGATCGCACAGAGCCAGAAATCGGTCGAATGTCTTCTGGCCGGGAGCGAACTCGACCAGCAAGTCGACGTCGCTTTCCGAGGTAGCCTGGTTTCGAAGAACGGATCCGAACAGCGCCAGGCGCGCTACGCCCAGCTCGCGCAACTCGGCCTCGCACTCGCCAATGCTGGCCAGGACCTGTTCTCGAGTCAAAGTAGGGGTTGGCACGAGATCACCCTACTCTCTTCGAGGATGTCCGTGACCGTGATTCGCGTTCCCGCGATGCACGGCTTGCCGCTGCGCACTCCTGGCGTGACGGAAATGAGCCCTTCGAAGCGCATGCCGTCAGTTTAGGCCCATTCCTGCCCTGCGGCAACGAGACGGAAGATCTACCGCGCTAGAGGCTGAACTCGACCTCTCCGGCGCCTGGGCCGCGAAGTAACTGGCTCCGAATCGGGTTCCCGAGAGGCTCATCGCCGGGAGAGATCAGGAGGCTCGCCGTGCTCCTGCCCAGCGCACGCCGAGGTTTCTCGTCGCTCGTACCCGGTCCGCGAGCTGTGCCATGTGGTGCTGGATGTGGCGCAAGTTCACCAGTTGGTGCTCGAGCTTGGGGATCGGGTACCAGGGAAAGCCGCTCTCCGGGCTCCAGAGGTCGAGCGCGTCCACGGCCGAGTCCACCAGGGCGTCGCAGAAGCTCCAGTACTCGAGCGCCTGGCTCTTGCTGTAGGGATCCGGGGTCACCGGCAGCGGATTGCCCGGCTCGGGCGGCCCGCCGATGCCGTCGGGGTTCTGCACCTGGGCTTGATGGCCCGGCCAGGGACGGAAGGCCGCCTCGTTCGGCTGCAGATAGAAGTGAGCGAAGAACAGCGCATGGTAGGCAAGCTGCCAGGGCGCGTTGGTATGCCCGTCCGCTTCCCAGGTCGCGTCCGGGCAGAGCTCGATCGCCTCCCGCAGCATCGCGAGCGAGGCGTGGTACTGGCTCTTGAGCATCGTGCGCAGGGCGCCCGTCTGGCCCTCGGCGCCTACAGGTCGCGCTTCGCCACTCATGATCGCCTCCGTCCTGGAGCTGAACTCGCAGCAACCTAGCAAGGCCCTTCCACCCTGTCAACGCGAGACGCGGGCGCTTCCGCGTCCTGCTAGGCTCGCGAGCTCAGAAGCAGGAGGATCGGCTCGATGGCTGGCTACTCGGGAACACCCCTGGCGGCGAAGCTGGGGATCAAAGCGGGGTTTCGGGTTTGCGCGCTCGGGGCGCCCACTGGCTATCGCGAGCTCCTCGAGCCGCTGCCACCGGCCGTCGAATGGACGAAGGAAGCCACTCGGGACGTCGATCTGGTGCACTTCTTCACCACTCGACGTGAAGAGCTCGCGGACGCGCTCTTGGACTTCCGCCAAGGCCTGGGCCCCGAGGCGGTGATCTGGATCTCCTGGCCCAAGCAGGCCAGCAAGGTTCCCAGCGAAGTGAACGAGAATTGGGTGCGCGAGCTGGCCTTGCCCCTGGGGCTGGTGGATGTGAAGGTCTGCGCGGTGGACGAGACCTGGTCCGGCCTCAAGCTGGTGCTGAGGAAAGAACTGCGCTGACGGGCCGCCGACGCGGGCGGCTTCAGCCTGCCAGCCGGCGGTCGATGCGCGCCCGGGCCCGGGCCGCCACCTCGGCGCGGTTGCGCGGCGGAGCGTGGGTCTCGAGGGACCCGAGGAGCTCCCGGGAGACCGCCGTCACTTCCTCCACCGCCTTCAGGAAGGCTGCTTCATTCGCCTTCGAGGGCTTGGCGAAGCCGCTCAGCTTGCGCACGAACTGGAGCGATGCGGCACGGATCTCCTCCTCGGTCACCGGCGGATCGAAGTTGAACAGAGTCTTGATGCTGCGGCACACGGGCGCCTCCTGCAATGAAGTCGGGCCGGCCGAGCCCCTCGCGCCGCTCAGCGGGCGGGCACGAAGGTCACCTCGAAGAGCTTCGGCCAGAGCTTGCCGGTGATGAGAAAGGTTCTCGTCTCGGGGCGATAGCCGATGCCGTTCAGCACTTCGGCGCGGGCCCTCTCCTCGAGGCTCAAGAGGCCCGAGGCGTCGATCGTGGCCGTCACTCGTCCCGACGCCGGATCGATCCGCACGATCTCGTCCGTGGTGTAGACGTTGGCGTAGATCTCGCCGCCCACGCATTCGAGCTCGTTGAGCAGGGTGAGCGGCTCGCCGGCCCGCTTCACTTCGAGCCGGCGGGTGGGCCGGTAGTCTCCGGCCTGGTGGAAGGTGAGCACCGCCGAGCCGTCGCTCGAGACCAGCTCCTTGCCGTCGAAGCAGAGCCCCCAACCCTCCCCCGAATAGTGCCGCTCGCCGAGGCGGGCGAAGTCCCCGAGGCTCCACTCGAAGAGCGTCTCTTCCTTCCAGGACAGCTGCAGCAACCGATCGCCCACCAGGGCCAGCCCCTCGCCGAAGACGCTGCGCGGGTGGTCCACCTGGCGCAGCACCTGGCCGTCCTCGAGGCGCACCTCGCGCAGGCTCGAGGAGCCGTAGAGGCCGGTGGACTCGTAGAGGCTGCCCTCGTGCCACAGCAGGCCCTGGGTGTAGGCCTTGGCGTCGTGGGGATACTCGGCCAGGACGCGCACGGTGAGCCGGTTCTCCGCTCCGGGCGGGGCCGGCTCGGGCCGCGGCTTTACGGACGTCTTCGGCTGCGCCGGCGAGGGAGTGGGGCCGGCCCCGCAGGCAGCCAGGCTCGAAAGGCCCGATCCCAGGAGCAGGAACGCCGAAAGGCCGCGCGACGCCCGGGCCATCTCAGTGCCCTTCCCAGTCGAAATCGCAGCCCTCGTCCGCCGCCGGAGCGCCGATCGGCATGCCCGGCGGCGGCTCGGCCGCCCGCGGCAGCCACCGCTTCCAGCCC
>CALMKX010000245.1 GCA_937867335.1 uncultured Acidobacteriota bacterium | reverse complement strand
CAGAGGATGCCCTGCTCGCACTGGCAGCTGTACGGGTTGCAGACGAGCAGGTCGGGGAACGTCGGGCAGCCGTAGACCTCGCTCCCCGGATCGCACTGCTCGCCGGGGCCGAGCAGGCCATCGCCGCACGACGAGCCCGCGGAGCAGTTGACCGCGTTCGAGGTCTTCGTCACGCCGTGCGCGCGGACCGCGACGTACGCCGCGCCGAGGCATCCGCTGGCGTTGAACGTGACGCTGCCCGCCGCCCCGCCCGGTACCTGCCCGCCGAGCAGGCCGCTCACGTCGGCGCTGCCGTTCGAGCACTCGAGCGTCCCGGTCAGGCCGTCGAGCGTCGTGCCACAGGCGCGGTTGTCGAGCACCAGGCGCAGCACGCAGCTCGACGTCCCGCTGGCGAGCGTGCCGAGCAGCGGCTGCCAGAGCTGACACGTGGGAAGCGGCGAGCAGCCGCGGCAGTCCGCGCTGCACACGCTCTCGCTGGGGCACTGGGCGCGCGCGCCCGGCGGATCGCAGAACTCGCCCGGCTCGAGCACGCCGTTGCCGCACACCGCGTTGCCGCGCGGCGTGACGAAGCCGACCGGCAAGCCGACGTTGGTGAGGAACGTCCAGTCGCTCGACGGGCAGAGCGCGTCGTCGCACGGGCCTGCGCCATAGCAGCCGAACTGGATCTCGCTCGCGCTCGACGAGATCTGCTCGCAGTAGACGAATTGCGGATCGCCGCCGCCGGGAAGGAAGACGTTGCCGGTGACGGTGTTGTCGTCGGCGTTGTAGGTGATCGCCCAGCGCTGGCCGCCGAGGTCCTTGCTGATCAGCGTGCGCGCTCGGTTCGGCGTGATCTGCAGACCCGACTGCGCCTCGGCCGCGGTGGCGGCAGCGCCCAGGGCATCGAAGGCCGGCCGGGTGGAGCCGGCGAAGAGCTCGGGGTTGGGCGTGTACTCGGCGGGCCGTGGCAGCAGCACGGCGAGAGCACTCGCCGGCACCCGCAGCATCTGAGGGTCGAGCGTCGCCAGCACCCCGGCCAGGGCGCGGCGCTGCCAGCTGGCCTCGACCGGCCGGGCGAGCGGATCGGGCTCGCCCAGCACGGCGTAGTGATAGTCCAGCCCGCCCAGCACCTTCACTGCGGCCTCCAGCTGGTAGCGGTGGAAGAGGTAGACGGTGGCGAAGACCTCTTCGGCGAGGGCCAGGGGCTGGCCGGGATGGAGGTTGCCTGGGCCGAAGCGGGAGAGCGCCAGCTGGCGAACCTTGAGCGTTTCCGCGAGCTGGGCCACCGGGTCCGCACCGTTGTCCCAGAGATGGGCCAGGGGATGGGCCGAGCCGAGCGGCCGGGCGTCGGCGTCGGTCAAGAACAGCAGGCCGCGGGCCGGGCCCTCGGCGGCGATCTTCGCCAGCTCCTTGGCCTCGTCCACTCCGGGCGGGAACTGCGTGTAGGCGTAGCGCACGGCCTGGAGGTCCCAGGCTCCCACGCCCTTGGCGTAGGCCTGGGAGACGTCGAGCTCGCCGCTCGCCTGGAAGCCGATCAGCGGCGCCGGATAGTCCATCACCGAGGCCCGGCTGGCGTAGGTGCTGGCCGCAAAGTTGTGGGCGAAGCCCAGGGCGTGGCCCACCTCGTGGGCCGCCAGTTGGCGGATGCGGGCGAGCGAGAGCTCGATCGGGTCGTCCGCGGCGCCGCTGCCGGTCTTCGCGGTGCCCAGGAGCCCCTCGAAGATCAGCCGGTCCTGCCGCACGCGCTGCGAGCCCAGGGTCACGTGGCCGGAGATCATTTCGCCGGTCCTGGGATCGATCACCCCGCCGCCGAAGGACCAGCCCCGGGTGGCCCGGTGCACCCACTGGATCACGTTGTAGCGGACATCGAGGGGATGAACGCCGGGCGGCAAGATCTCCACCCGGAAAGCGTCCACGAAGCCCGCGTCCTCGAACGCCTTGGCCCACCAGGAAGCCCCTTCGATCAAGGCGCTGCGCACCGGTTCGGGAGCGCCCGAGTCCACGTAGTAGACGATCGGCTTCACCACTCGCGAGCGGGAGGCTTTGGGATCGACCTTCTGCAGGCGGTGGCGCACCACCAGTCGCCGGTCGATCGGCTGGTCGAGCGGCACGCCGAAGTCGAGGTAGCGCACCGAGTAGGAGCCGGCGCGAGGGTCGAAGGCGCGCGGCTGGTAGCCGTCGTCCGGCAGGCGGATCAGCGAGTGATGCTGCACCAGGCTCACCAGCCCCGGCTCGGGGACCGTGGTGGCGAGCTCGCGGCCGGGCTCGGTGCCGCTGAAGGTCAAGAGCGCCTCGAGCTCGAGGTTGTCCGGGAAGGCCAGGCAGGCCTCGAGGTCCAGGGCGCTCTTGGCGGCGTCCAGGCTGAAGCTGCCCTGGCCGGCGCGCTTCAAGGTGGCTACTAAGCCGTGGGCGTCGCGGGCCACGAACGAAGTGAAATCCACCAGGAAGCGGCCGTCCCCGTCGGTGGCGGCGATCTCCCCGGCCCATAGCACCGAGGTGGCGAAGGACTCGCGCACCGCCTTCTTCTCCTCGGGGTCATGGCTGGTGGCCCGGAACTTGGTGTTCTCCTCCTCCACCAGCAGCCTGCCACCCAGGCGGCGCAGGGTGACCAGATGGGTCTCCCCCACCTGGCCGCGATCCAGTCCCACCGGGTTCGAGCCCAGCCCCTGCAGTAGCCCTTCGATGTACAGGTAGCTACCAATCCTGCCGTCTGCGCTCGGTGCCGGCGCCTCCAACCAGAGCTTGCCGGTGGCGGCGTCCGGATAGATCGTGAACAGGCCACGGCGGGCCGGCAGGCTCCCCACCTTGGCAGTGATAGCCGAGGCCGCTGGCGCCTCCGCCCCGAGAGCCGGCGGCAGGGGCAGCCCCAGCAGCAGAGCGGCGGCGAGAGCGAAGTGGCGAAGGCTCCTCACCGGCGGTGTGCACAAGGCGAAACCAGGCATCAGCTGCCCTCCTGCGGATGGAGATAGACATCGAGCTGGGGAAAGGGGATGGCGATCTTCTCGGCGGCGAGGCGCACCGCGATGCGCTCGATCAGCGTGGCGAGCACCCTCGGCCTGGCTTCGGCATCGTTCAACCAGACCCGCAGCTCCAGCTGGATGGCGCTGTCCCCGAAAGCTACCGGGCCGGCGAAAGGCGCCGGCTCGGCGAGCACCTGGGGCAGCTCGGCGGCCACCTCGCAGAGCACCCGCTGCACGTGGGCGAGGTCGCTGCCGTAGGCCACGCCGATCGGCAGCACCAGCCGCGCCGTGCGGCTCGAGAGCGTCCAGTTGATCACTTTCTCGGCGACCAGCTGGTTGTTGGGCACGATCACCTCGGAGCGGTCGTAGGTGAGGATGGTGGTCGAGCGCAGTCCGATGCGCTGCACCACACCCGTGTCGCCTCCGAGGCTCACCAGGTCGCCGTGGCGGATGGGCCTCTCGAAGAGCAGGATCATGCCGCTCACGAAGTTGTTGACGATGGTCTGCAGGCCGAAGCCGATCCCCACGCCGAAAGCGCCGGCCAGGATGGTCAGGTTGCGCAGATCGATCCCCAGGAGCGAGAGTCCCACCAGAAAACCCAGGGTCATGAGGGTGTAGTGCACCAGAGTCTTGACCGAATCGCGTGCTCCTCGATCGAGCTCGGCACGATGCCCCTCTTCGTCGAGCACGATGCGCAGCAGCCGCGACAGCGAGAAGGCCAGGAGCACGGCGCCGAAGCTCAGCAGCACCTGGCCCACCTGGAGTTTGAGGTCGCCCAGCGTGATGCTGAGCCCCACCAGCCGCCCCCAGGCCTCCTGGGGCGAATCGACGACATCCCAGAAGTCGAGCAAGGTGAGCGCTCCCACCACCCCGACCACGGCCTTGAGGGCCCACAGCCCCCTTCTCTCGAGCTCGACTCTCACCCGGCCGAGGAACTTCGATCTCCGGGCCGGCGGCGAATCCAGGGCCAGGCGCAGGGCGCTGCCACCCAGCTCGAGGGTGAAGTGGGCCACGAGGAAGAGGGCCAGAGTGCCGAGCAGCGCCTTGGCCAGCCAGCGCGCCAGAGAGTGGAAGCTCGCGAGCTCGGCCACCGCGAGCACGGCCAGACCGGCGAGGCCCACCGCGGCCGAAGTCACGAAGGGGGTGCGCCGGCCCCACCGACGGTGATCCTGTCGCGCGAGAAAGCCAAGCAGGGGCAGGCCGGCGAGCGAGAAAGCGAGCAGACCCAGGCGATAGAGCGAGGCAGGCAGCACCAGGGCCTCGGCCGCCGCCTGGGCCACCAGCGCCAAGCTCAAGAGATAGACCGCCAGCCGCCGGGGCCAGCCGGCCTGCGCCGAGGAGACCAGCAGACAGAGCGCCACCGCTACGGCCAGCGCCACTCCCACTTCGAACCAGCCACCGAGGGGCCGGCGCAGCGTGGCGAAGGCCACCACCGCGGCGAATAGCCCCACCCGCCAGGGATGGGCGAGCAACGGTTGAGCGCCCGGCTCCACCCGCGCCCAGCTCTGGAAGCGCCGGAGGCCGAGGGCGAGAAGCAACCCGCCGAGGGCACAGCCGAGGGCCAGCAGCGCCTGCTCCGGGTTGGCCGGCAGAGGCGCCGGAACGGGCGCCTCGATGGCGGCGGCCGCGCCAGAAAGCGAGCGCCAGAAGGCCCCGCTCAAGAGCGCCGGAGCCGATCGCTGCCGGAACGAGCGGCGCCAGCCGAGGTACTCACGCCGTACCGCGAGCTCGAGCTCATGGCCGGCCAGCAGCAGATCCCGCACATGCTGCTGGCGCTCCACGGTGGCCGGGATGGCCCGTGAGAGGCCGGACAGGACCTCGGAGACCTTCCGCCGGCCGCTCTGCAGACGACCTTCGACCGAGGGAAAGGCCGGGTCCCCGGCGAGAGACTTCTGCCAGCCGGTGAGGAACTCCAGGCGCTCGCGCCAGCGTGCTTCGAGCTGATCGACGTTGGCCGCACGCTCGGCCACCGTGGCCAGCAGAGGATCGAGCTTGGCGGTGGCGGCCTCCACCTGATGGCGCAGATAGAGGATCTCGTCGCCGCTCGCCGCGCCCAGCGCCGGCAAAGAGGCTAGACGTTGCTGCAGCTCGCTGATGCGGGCGTCGGCGTCCTCCACCTCGGGGTCGACGGCGGTGGCGTCCGAGAGTCGGCGCAGCTGACCCTCCACGGCCTGCGCCTCCTGCTCCAGGGTGAGCACGTAGGGCACCACCTCGAGCACGCCCGGGTGCTGCGCCGGTTCCTCCACGACCACGAGGAGTTCCGCGGCGAGGTGATCTTCACCTTCGACGGCGACGCGGCCGGGCAGAAGGCCGCGCTCCGCGCCTTCGGCGGTGACCAGAACTTCGTCTCGCAGACCTATGTGGCCGTCGAGCCCACCGGGCTCGACCCCTGCGACCTGCGGCTCCAGCAGGGCGACGCGGCGGTGCGCGAGCTGGTGGCGCGGCGGGTTCCGCTCTACCGCTTCGTCCTCGGCAACGTGGTCGCCAAATACGACCTCGACCGCGCCGACAGCCGGGTCGACGCCCTGCGCGACGGCGCCCGGCTGGTCTCGAGCATCCGCGACCGCTCCAAGGTCGATGCGTTCGCACGCGAGCTCGCGGCGATCGCCGGCGCCGACATCGACGAGGCGCGCGCGGAGGT
>CALMKX010000244.1 GCA_937867335.1 uncultured Acidobacteriota bacterium | reverse complement strand
GGGCCGGCCGGGGGTGGTCCACCGGCAGCTCGAGGGGCGGCGGCAGGGCGGCGAGCTGGCTTCGCCAGTAGGCGAGGTCCCCCGCGAACGCCTCGGCAGGCAGGCGACGCTGCCAGCGGGCGAAGTCGCCGTACTGCACGGGGAGAGAAGGCAGCTCCGCCGGCCGGCCGGCGAGCCGGGCGGCGTAGAGCTCGCCCAGCTCTCGGGCCAGGATGGCCAGGGACCAGCGGTCGGCCGCGATGTGGTGGAGAGTGGCGATCAGCCGGTGCTCTCGTGTCGCCAATCGCAGCAGCAGGCGGCGCCAGACGGGGCCTTGATCCAGCCGGCAGGGGCGGGCCACCTCGTGGGCGGCCAGCGCCGCGGCCGCCCGCTCACGATCCAGCGGGGCGAGGGCTGCGAGGTCCACCACCGGCAGGGCCACTGCCGCCGCCGGCAGCACCAGCTGGGCCGGCACGCCGTCGAGCGCCGGGAACACGGAACGGAGAACGTGGTGCCGGCGGGCGAGCTCGGAGAGGGCGGCGGCGAGCGCAGCCACCTCGAGCTCGCCGTGAAGGCAGAGGGCGGCGCCGCCGTGGTAGAAGGCGCTGCCACCGAAGAGCTGGTCGAGAAACCACATCCGCTCCTGGGCGAAGGAGAGCGGGTTGCGCTCGGCGAGAGCCGCGCGCTGTGGCGGCGTCAACGCGGCGAGCCGTCGCTCGAGGGAGCCTGCGCCCTCCAGGCTCAAACGACCTCCTCCGGTTTGCCCCCGGCGAGCTCGGCGAGCTGGGCTTCGATGTCCAGGCTCTCGGCCACCAGGACCACCTCGGCCGGGGCGGCGGTGCCGCGCTCCGCTTCCACCCGACGGGCGAGCAGAGCGATGGTGGGCGCCTCGAAGAGGGCCCGCAGCGGCAGCACCACGCCGAAGCCCCGGCGGATCCGGGAGGCCATTCGGGTGGCCAGCAGCGAATGCCCGCCCAGCTCGAAGAAGCTCTCCTCCACCCCCACCCGGCTGAGGCCCAGGAGCTCGCCCCAGATCGCCGCCAGGGCTTTCTCGGTCTCGGTGGTGGGAGCCACGAAGTGGCGGGCCAGTTTCTGGCGCACCTCGGCGAGCTCCGGCAGGGCCTCGAGGTTCACCTTGCCGTTGAGGGTGAGGGGCAGCCGGCGCAGGTGCACGAAATAGCCGGGGAGAGTCTCCTCCTGGATGTGCTCCCCCAGGAAGGTGCGCAGCTCCGCCGGGTCCAGCTCCTCGCGCGCCACGTAGTAGGCCACCAGCACGTCGCGTCCGGCGTCGTCCTTGAGCAGACGGATGGCGCTGTTGCGCACCGCCCGGTGCTGGTTCAGCGCGGCGCGGATCTCGGCCAGCTCGATGCGGAAGCCGTGATACTTCACCTGGTGGTCGCTGCGGCCGAGAAACTCGATGCGGCCGTCCGGCAGGCGGCGGGCGAGGTCGCCGGTGCGGTAGAGGCGAGCGCCGGGCGATGGGCTCAGCGGGTCCGGCAGGAAGCGCTCGGCGGTCTGGGCGGGCCGGCCCAGGTAGCCGCGAGCCACCCCGTCTCCCGCCAGGAAGAGTTCGCCGGGGGCCCACAGCGGCAAGGGCTCGCCGCGCCGGTCGAGCAGGTAGGCACGCATCCCCTCGAGCGGCCGGCCGAGGGGCCAGGCGCGCAGGCGGGAGTCTCCCGGGGAAGGCCCGACCGGGTCGGTGAGCGCGCCCACGGTGGTCTCGGTGGGGCCGTAGTGGTTGAACACCCGCCCCCCGGCCATGCGCCCGGCCAGGGCCGCCGCCCACTCGGGGCGGCAGGCTTCGCCGCCCAGCACCAGGCGGCGCCACGGCAGCGGCGCCGTGGCGTCCGCCTCGAGCACGGCCTCGAGATGGCTGGGCACGATCTTCAGACCCTCGACCGGCCGCTCCTGGAAGTAGCCGGTGAACGCCTCGGCATCGGCCGCCCGCTCGAGCGAGAGCAGGTGGAGGGTGCCGCCGCTCGCCAGCGCCGGGAAGATCGCCGTGTTGCCGAGGTCGGCGGCCAGGGTGGACACCGAGGCGTAGCTTGCCCCGGCGGGCAGGTCGAGGGCGGCCCGGGCCGCGGCCACGTAGTGGGCGAGCTGGCGATGCTCCACCGCCACCCCCTTGGGCCGGCCCGTGGAACCCGAAGTGAAGATCACGTAGGCGAGGGAGCTCGGCTCTGGAGCGAGCTTGCGAAGCGGCGCCGGGCTCGGGCTCACCTCGCCGATCACCACCGGCCGCCCGCCGGCCGCTTCGAGTCGGGGGGCGAGCTCGGCCGAAGTCACCACCGCCGGGGCCCGGAGATCCTCCATCAGGCGGCGAAGGCGCTCGCGCGGCTGGGCCGGGTCGATCGGGCAGTAGGCAGCCCCGGCTCGCCAGATTCCCAGGAGGCCGGCCATGAGCTCGGTCGAGCGCTCCAGGCAGAGCCCCACCACCGACTCCGGGCCCTGCCCATCGAGCCGGGCGGCCAGAGCCTCGGCTCCACGGGCGAGCGCACCGTAGCTCAAGAACTCGCTCTCGAAGACCACCGCCACGCGATCCGGCACTTCACGGGCCGCGGCGAAGATCTGCTCGGGCAGAGACGCCCGGGGCTCGGCCGAGCGGCCTGCCCCGCGCCAGCTCTGGAGCAGGCTCGAGCGAGCCTCGCTGCCGAGCAGCGAAAGGCGGCCGAGCGGGGTGTCCGGCCGGCGGAGCCCCTGGCCGAGCAGCTCCAGCCACTCGCCGGCGGCCATCGCCACGTCCTCTTGGAGCAGCCGTGACGGGTCGAACCGGAAGCCGAGCTGCCAGGCCTCGTCGCTCTCCAGCACCTCGAGCACCAGCGCTTGGCCCTCTGGCGCGCTCTCGAGCCCTGTGGCGCGGGCCTCGAGGCCCGGCAGGGAGAAGGCGGGCAGGCCGAGGCGGGCGAAGCCCACCCGCGGCGTAGCTGGTTCCTCGCCCTCGGTCTCCGGCCAGGCGAAGCCGCCCTGATGCCCCCCGGCCTCGCCCAGGGCCTTCGAGACCCGGCTCACCAGCTCGGCGAAGCGCAGGCTCTCCGGGGCGCGGTGGACCAGGGGCAGCCAGCGGGCGAAGAGGCCTACTGCCCCCTCCAGCTCGGGCAGGTTGCGGCCCTCCAGCCGGATCGACGTGGTCGGCGCCGCCAGCCGGCAGCGCTGCTCGAGCCAGATCAGCCAGACGGCGAGGGCCAGCGCCCCCGGCCTCGAGCCCAGGCGGGCCTCGAGCTCTCGGGCCGCGGCCAGATCTTCGCCTTCGAGGCGGCGTTGCAGCCGCTCGCTCGCCCTGCCTCCCCCGGCGCTGCGGGCGGCAAGCTCGAACGGCAGGCTGAGGGCCTGGAGCGGCGCGAGCTCTACTTCCTGCCAGAAGCTCCGGGCGACGGCCAGCGCCGGGTCCCCCTGCTCCAGCTGCTCGTGCTGCCACTCCGAGAAGTCCACGTACTGGAGGGGCTCCGGGGCGAGGTCCTCGGCGCCGCCGCCGGCCGCCAGATGCAGCAGCTCGCCCGCCACCGTGGCCAGGCTCTCGGCATCGCAGCCGAGGGCCGGGGCGGAAAGCTCGAGCCGGAAGTGCGCGGGCCCGAGCTCCTCGAAGCGCAAGCCGAGCCCCGTCTGCACGGAGCTCGCGTGCTCGTTCATCGCCACGGCTGGCTCCGGCGCCACCACCTGGAAGGGCACGCGGAACCCCGCCGGCAGGGAGTAGCTCGTGCGCAGGGCCTCGTGGCGAGCCGCCACCTGCCTCGCCGCGGCAAGCAGCGTCTGCGGCTCCAACCGGCCACGAACCTCCAGCTCCAGCCGGGTGAGGGCCTGCTCCCCTGGCTCGAGGACGCGCCAGAGCCGGCGCTGGAGAGGCGAGAGACGATAGCCGGTGGTGGGCGTTCCACTCATAGAGCCACCTCGTTCCTTGCCTGCCAGGTGCGGGCAGCCGCCACCGTGCTCGCCATCAAGGCCTCGCGGCGCCCCTGGCGGTCTCGCTCGGAGAGAGTGGCGACCTCCAACGCCATCAGTTTCTGGGCCTGGCGATGGAAGCCGTCCAGCTGATCGCGTTGGAAACCTTTTCCCAGCAGGTATGGCAGGATCCAGAAATCGTACGACCATTGCGGCAGCCAGATCGGACCGGTCACCGACAGGAAGATCCGCTCGATGTGATCCATCGCTTCCAGGCTGTCCATGGTGGCGTGGGACCAGACGAAACCTTCCCCTTCGATGCCATGGAGCTCGCGGCGGCGCTCGATCGGCGTGCCGTGCTCGCAATACCACAGCTGCGTGCGGTAGTAGTCCAGCCCGGTGGTTTCGAGAAAGTCGACCGTCTCGGCCACGGTGGCGTCGGTCTCGCCTGGAAAACCGGTGATGAAAGAACCGAAGGTCAGAATGCCGTGCTCGCGCAGCATCCGGATGCCTTCGCGGTACTTTTCGATCGTGGCCGCCTTGTCCATGTTGGTGAGGATCGTCGGCGAGCCGCTTTCGATGCCCAGGAACACACCCCCGCAGCCGCTTCGCGCCATCAGCTCCACCGCCTCGGCGTCGGAGTTGCTGCAGCGGAAGTAGGAGAACCAACGGAAGGGATAATTCTGCCGGATCATCATCTGGCAGAGGGCCTTGAAGCGCGGCAACGGCACGTTGAAGGTGTCGTCGATGAACACCACGTTGCGCACGCCCGCCTCGCGCAAGGCGTCGAGCTCGGCCTGCACGGTCTCGACGCTGGCAAGAGTGAGCTTGCCGGCCCGCGCCGGATAATTGCAGAACGAGCACTTGAAGGCGCAGCTGCGGGCGGTGCGGGTCTGAACCGTGGCACCCAGCCCGTGGTCGGCCAGCAGCCGCCAGTCCACGTGGTGCTCGTCCAAGGAGTTGTTTTCCGGCGCCTGGGCGGTCGAGACCAGCCGGCCGGCCTCGAAGTAGTAGAGGTTCGGCACCGCAGCGAGGTCGCCGCCGTCGCGCAGGGCGCGCACCAGCTGCGCGAGCGTCGCCTCGCCCTGGGCCTCGCAGACGTAGTAGTCGGCGCCGAGATCCTGGAGGGCCGCGTCGAGGCCTTCGCCGCCCTGGTAGTTGCGGACATGGTTGGCCACCAGCGGCCCGCCCACCACGATCTTCACTTTGCCCGTGGGGTCCATGGCGCGAATGAACTCCACCATCTCGTTCACCGGAAAATTCAGCACATAGAGCGTGGTGGTGATCGCCACACAGAGGGGCCCCTCCGCCAGCAGCTCTGCCAGCCGGTTCTTCTCCTCCTGGAAAAGGTTGATATAGCAGGCGCTCGCGCCGTGCCGGCGCAGATAGCTCACCAGATAGGCGGCCGCGAGGGAGGGGATGTCCCCCGAGCGCAGCCGTGGGTCTCGGCCCCAGGCCTCGCCGAGACTCCGGTTGAGCAGGTCGACGTAGCCCATCATCTTGCCGTCGAGTGTCACCGAGGAGAGCTTGAGGTCGCGATAGGCCGGCGAATCCACGCCGTATTGCCGCAGGAGTTCGGCATAGCGTTCGAAAGGTGGATCGTTGTAACCGATCACGACGCAGTCCAGGCCTCGGCGCATGGCGGCTCAGGCTCCTCGACCCGGGTCGAGCTGCGCGAGGGAGACCATGTCACCCATCGCGACCGTGATCTTGCGGGGCCCGGTGAAGGAGTTGCGGGCGTGGGCGATCAGCATGTTGTCGACCACCACGAGATCGCCCTTCTGCCAGGGGAAGACCAGCGAGAGGCGGTCGTAGAGATCGATCAGCTCCATCACCGTGGCGTCGGGGATCGGGCTGCCGTCGCCGAAATATACGTTTCTCGGCAGCTCCGCTTCGCTCACCATCTGCTCGAGGGATTCGCGGGTCGCCGGGTCCAGGCAGGAGACGTGGTGGGCCTGGATCTGGTTGAAGAACAACTTCTCGCCGCTCACCGGATGGCGGATCACCGCCGGGCTGCGCTTTTTGGTGCGCAACCCGTCCTCGCCCTGCCATTCGATCTCCAGCCGGGACTCGCGGCAGATCTCGGCCACCCGGTCACGGTCGTCGGTCTTGAAGAAGCTCTGCCAGCTCGGCTCGACTCCGGCGATGAAGTTCCTCACGTAGAGCAGCCCCTGCTCCTCGAAGCGCTGGCAGAGGGCCGGGTCCATCTGGCGGTAGACCTCCCGACAATCGGTGATCGGCGTCTCGCCGCCGGTGGCCGAAGGCTGCACGCAGAAGAACATCTGGTGCCAGGGCCAGCTGTCGAGGTGCGAGCTCTCGTTGTGGAAGAGGATGCGCAGATCTTCGGGGTAGGGCGTGGACTGGTAGATGCGGTCCCCGAGATCGGCCCGAGGCAGGTCGCCATAGCCATCGTAGAGGCTGGGGCAAAGAGCCGTTGCGACGCGCTCGAAGTCCTTCACCGAGGCGAGAGGGAAGCCGCGGAACAGGAGGGCGCCGGCCTCGGCCAGGCGGGCATCGATTTCGGCCCGCGCACTCGCCACCCAGCCGGGCAGATCGACATCGGGGCTCTCGGGCTCGAAGACGAAGGCGCGGGTGGCGCCGCCGGTCACGGTGCGCGTGCGCACCGGCTCGACCGCATCCAAGGCCACCGCGCGGCGCCGCTTGGCGCGGGGGCCTGTGGGCGAAGAGGGGGACGGGGGGGCTTCCATGGCGCTGGGGTCTCCTTCCGCCTGGCTGGGCAGGCTGAACTGCTCGAGGGGGCGATCGGGGTTGGCGCAGAGTTCGGCGAGCACCGCGTCGAAGTCGCGGGCGAGCCGTTCGAGCGTGGACGCGTCGAACAACGAGCGGGCGTAGCGCAGGGTCAGCCGGAGGCCCGCGGGCTCCTCCTGGGCCATCGCCACCAGGTCGAATTTCACCCGACCGCCGTCGACGGCCAGCGGCTCGAGGCGACAGGAGCCCAGGTGGATTTCTTCGGCGAGGGGCTCCTGGAGCACGAAGAGCACCTGGAAGAGGGGCGTCACGCCGGGCAGGCGCTCGGGCTCGAGCTGCTCGACCAGGTGCTCGAAGGGGACGTCCTGGCGGGCGTAGGCCTCCAGGGTGGTGCGCTTGACGGCCTGGAGCAGCTCGCGCGCCGGCTTGCCCGGCTCGACCTTCACCCGCAGTACCGGATGGTCGACGAAGAAGCCGATCAGCCCCTCGAGGGCCCGGTGGTTGCGATGGGCGAGGTCGGTACCCAGCACCAGGTCGCGCTGGCCGGAGGTGCGATGGAGCGTGGCGTAGAAGGCGGCCAGCAGCGTCATGAACAGCGTGGCCCCCTCGCGGCGAGCGAGGTTCTTGACGGCGGCCAGCCGCTCGCCGGGCAGCAGGCGCTCGATGCTGCCTCCGAGCAGGCTGCGACCGGCCTGCCGGGGCCGGTCGAGGGGCAGCTCGAGCAGCGGCGCACCGGCCAGCTGCCGGCGCCAGTATTCGAGCTGGGCCTCGAGGGCGGTCGTGGCTGCGGCGCGGCGCTGCCAGGCCGCGAAATCGCCGAACTGCACGGGCAGCTCGGGCAGGGCCTCGGCAGCGCCCTGGTAGCAGGCGGAGAGCTCTCGCAGCAGCACCGCCATCGAGCCGCCGTCGGCCACCAGATGGTGGAAAGTGAGCACCAGCTGGTGGCGCTCGGAGCCCAGGCGCAGCAGCAGGGCGCGCAGGAGCGGCGGCTGCTCGAGACGGAACCCGCGCGCGCCTTCGCGGTCGGTCAGGCGCAGGCGCTCCCG
>CALMKX010000243.1 GCA_937867335.1 uncultured Acidobacteriota bacterium | reverse complement strand
GGGGGGAGCTCGCCCGCTGCCAGGCCAGCCTCGAGGACCCCGCCGTGGCCACCAACGCCGCGGCCCTGCTCGAGCGCTCCCGCGCCGCGGAAGCCGCCCGCGCCGAGGTGGACCGCCTCTACGCCCGCTGGGCGGAGCTCGAGGCCAAACGCGGATAGTCTTCGTTCTCGGTACCTTCCCGGAGGCCCAGCCATGCGTGGAATCGCCGCTCTGCTGCTCTCGGCCCTGCTCTCGCCGGCCCTGCCCGCCGCGGCCGAGCCCCCCGCTGCGGACCCGCGGGACGTGGAGCAAGTGCTCGACGCCTTCCACCAGGCCGCTTCCCGCGCCGACGAGGAGGCCTACTTCGCCCTCCTCGCCCCCCAGGGCGTGTTCCTCGGCACCGACGCCACCGAGCGCTGGGAGAAAGAAGCCTTCCGCGCCTTCGCCCACCCTTACTTCGCCCAGGGGAAAGGCTGGACCTTCGTGCCCCGCAATCGCCACGTGGCCCGCTCTGCAGACGGCCGCGTGGCATGGTTCGACGAGCTGCTGGACAGTGCCACCTACGGCGAATGCCGCGGCTCCGGCGTGCTGGAGCACGGCCCGGAAGGCTGGAAGATCCAGCAATACCACCTGACCATCCCCATCCCCAACGACCTCGCGAAGAACTTCGTGGCCCGCATCCGCGACGCCGCGGCAGCCAAGAAGGGCGCGCCGTAGCCGCAGCTCGTCCATCCCCGAACCCGCGGTCGCGCCGCCTCGAGCGCCCGGCCGCCCAGCCCAGGAGGGCCCATGGCCGACGATTCCCCCGAGAGGAAGCACGAGTTCACCGACGGTCTCTACGGCTGGATCACCCACACCGACCTCGCCAGCCAGGATCCCGCGGCCACCAAGGCCTGGTGCGCCAAGGTACTGGGCTGGACCTTCAAGCCCCCCTTCGCCGGCCCGGCCGGAGACATCCACCTCTTCACCTACTCCAGCCAGGGCGGCGGCGGCATCCGCCCCTTGAGCGGGCCCGAAGTGCCGGGCAGCATCCCCTACATCCACGTCCCCGACACCGCAGCCGCCTACGCCAGGGCCTTGGAAGAGGGAGCCGAGGCGATGATGTCCCCCACGCGAGTGATGGAAGGCGTCTCCGTAGCCATCGTGCGAGCCCCCGGCGGCGTGCCGATCGGGTTCTCGGGGCCGTGAGGAAGGGAGAGTCGGGGCCTGGGGGCCGGTCGGGGCCCTCTGCTCTGCCGAGCCGGGAGTCGCCTTCTCATCTGTTGCGGCGTCGCCACCCATGCGACTTCGGGCCAATGTACTCGACGGGGTAGAGCGAGGCCCGCGGCCATGAGCATCACCAAGCCTCCCAGCCGCGATCAGGTTCTCGGTTGCCTGCTGGGCGGAGCCGTGGGGGACGCCTTCTGCGGTGTCGCCGAGCGAGGGCGAATCTCGCTTTCGGACGATACTCAGCTCACCTTGGCCACTTGCGAGTCGCTCGCCGCGCTCGGCGGCGTGGACCCTGCGGCGATCGCTGCTTCCTTGCTCGCCTGGTACCGCGCCGGGGCCGTATCCGGTCTTGGCTCTTCCACCTTCAAAGCCCTGAGAGACCTCGACGCAGGGGCTCACTGGGCTCTCTCCGGGGCGCGGGGGGAACGGGCCGCCGGCAACGGCGCCGCCATGCGGATCGCTCCGCTCGCCTTCCTGCTGGACCCTAACGAGGCCGAACACCGGGTGACCATCCGCGACGTTTGCCGCATCACCCACCACAGCGATGAGGCCTACCTCGGAGCTCTCGCCATCCTCCTCGCCTTGCGTGCCGACGCTCTGGACCTGGTCAATTTCAGAGGGCTCGCGAACGCGCTTCCGGACAGCCGCGTGCGGGATCGCCTCCTCGAGTTCGACGAGCTTCCCGCCAAGGCGCCTCTACTCGAGGTGGCAGGGCGCTTCGGCTGCTCCGGCTACGTGGTGGAGACCGTGCCGCTGGCGCTCTTCGCTGCGTGGCGAGTGCCTGAACAGCCCCTCGGAGGAGTTCTCGCCGAGCTCCGCGCCCTGCCCGGAGACGCAGATACTCTGGGGGCCCTCACCGGCCAACTCGTGGGCTTCCGCCTGGGCACCGCAGCTCTACCCGAGGAGCTTCTGGCCCTCGAAGCGGTACGGGGTATCGCACACCAGGCTGCAGCTATGGCCGACGCCCTGAGCGCGTGGATTGGTGCCCCGCCGCGATAGGCTCTCGAGAACCCGAACGTCCGAAGGCTCAGACTTCAGCCCGGAGGCCTCGTCACCGCAGGCGCCAGAGAGTCGGAACGATGCCTACGTGGCCGCACCACTCCGGTACCTGGCAATGCTTCGAGATGCAAAAGGACTCGGCGGGAAGGGCCGGCCGACAGCTCCCCGCGGACCTTCACGCTCGCTAACTTGCGCTCGAGCCGGCCGGCTCGGGGCCTCGAGGGCCTCCGGCCTGGTAGCGGGTGAGGGCTTCTTTGAGTTGCTCGGTGTGGTGGTAGATCTCGACCACCGAGCCGATGGGGATCTTGGTTTCGTTCTTCTCGCCATCGAGCAGGCCGAGGTATTTCTGGGCGCTGTTGAAGCGCAGGCGGCAGAGCGGCTTGCGGTTGTTGTCGTCGAGCAGCACGGCGCAGTAGGACTGCTGGTCTCGCATCACCACCCGGGTCGGGTCGACCATCTGAGACAAGATAGCCTGCACGATGTAGAAGCCCTGGTACTCCTCCTCGGTCGTCTCGATCCCTTTCTCGACCGGCGGAGAGGCATTCGGTGACCGCTCCTGAACGGCCGTGGCCTCTTCTTTCTCGAGTGCCATCTTGAGCCGATCGCTCACGCGCTCGGAGATGAACTGCTGCAAGGCCTTCTTAGTGATCTCGACGAACTGTTCTTTCACACTCTGCGTCATGCGGCCGACGTAGACACGAGCCACGAAGAAGCGCACCAGGTCCTCCGACGGCTCGGCCATCTCTTGAGCCAATAGTCGCTTGATCTCTCGCGTGTACTTGAGCTCGGCAGCGTTCGCCAGAATCGCTTCGACCTCGAAGACTCCTTTCGAGAAGCGTTTCAGCTCGTTGAGCGTCAGATCGTCCACGGACAGCAAGTTCACTTCGAAGAACGGCTTCGAATCCATCTTGTTGGGAGCTTCGAGGTCCGAGAAGAAGCGATAAACAATGCCATTCGTCAACACTCCCACTCGCGCTGGAGTGACCGAAAAGTAGCGGTACAGCTGGGAAGCGTGGAAGTCGTCGAGGTTGGTGTTGCAGCTCTTGCATTCGAACAGCATGATCGGCTTGCCGTCCTGGAGCACGGCGTAGTCGACCTTCTCGCCCTTCTTGAGCCCGACATCCGCATCCAGTTCGGGCGTGACTTCCACGGGATCGAACACGTTGTAGCCGAGAGCCGAGAGGAACGGCATCACCAGGGCGTTCTTGGTGGCCTCCTCGGTCTTGATGTGGCTCACCTGCACCGGCACCCGAGCGGCCAACTCCCGCATCTTCGCTACGAAGTCCATTCCCGTTCTCCTCGCCTATCGCGGTCGCCGGCTCGCTCAGCCGGGCGCCGGCCCTGCACAGTGGATTCGCAAGCCCCTTTTAGAAGAACGCGAGGAATCCCAGCGGAAGAGGCCAACCGAGAGAGAACCCTGCCTGGCTCCGAGCGGTTGTGGGGCCCGCCCGCCCCCCTCCCGTCGCTCCCGGCTAGAATCCCTGCGATGCCTCTCCCCTCCAGCCTGGCTCCTGCGCTCCGGCTCGCGTTCGCTGGCTGGGTGGCGGTGGCTCTCGCGGGCTGTGTGCGGGTGCCGCCGCGGCCTTTGGATCTCGAAGCGAACGCGGCGCGGGTGGAGGCCCGGGGGCTTTCGGGGCCGGAGGTGGCGGCGTTCTTCGGGCGGCTTTCGCGGCCTTTGCCGGCGGCGGGGGCGGCCTGGGAACTGGACGATCTGGTGGTGGCTTCCTGGGCGCTCCGGGGCGAGGTAGCCGGAGCTGCCGCGGAGCTCGCCGCGGCGCGCTCGGCCGAGGGGGCGGCGGCGCTTCGGCCGGGGCCTTCGGCCTCGCTGGTTCCGGAGTTCGTGACCAATGTGGCGACCGGCGTGAACCCGTGGACGGTGGCTCTCGCCCTTTCCTGGCCGTTCGAGCCGGTGGCCAAGCGGCAGGCGCGGGTGGCGCGATCGCGGGCAGAGACCCGTCTCGCGGCCCTGGACCTGGCGGCGACCCTCTGGCAGCTGCGCCAGGAGGTGGCGCGGGCCTGGGAGGAGCTGGCGCTCGCCCGGGCGGAGGAAGCTCTCGCGGGCGAGGAGGTGAGCGGCCGGCGGGCGCTGCTGCACTGGGTGGAGACGCTGCTGCGCTTCGGGGCCGGCTCCCAGCCGGATGTGCTGGCCGCCCAGGGAGAGCTCGCACGGGCCGAGGCCCAGGCGGCCGCCTCGGCCACCGCCATTGTGAAGGCGAAAGGGGACCTCGCCCGGGCGCTCGGCCTGCCGCTCGAAGGGATGGAGCGGATCCAGCTCGCCCCGGCGGAGCTCCAAGCCCTGCCCGAAGCCTCGACGTTCGGGACGGCGGAGCTCGGGGGCGAAGCGGTGCGGAACCGGCTGGACCTGGACCGTGCCGTGGCCGCCTACGCGCGAGCCGAGGCGGCGCTGGCGGCCGAGGTGGCCGCCCAGGTGCCGGACCTCTCCCTCGGCCCGGGCCTCACCTACGACCAGGGCCAGAAGAAGCTGGTATTCGGCGTAGGGCTCAGCCTGCCCAATCCGCCGGCGGCGAGGGCGGCGATCCGCGCGGCCTGGTTCGCCCGCGAGAGGGCGGCCGGGGAGGTGGAGCGGGTGCAGGCGGACCTGGAGTGGTTCGCCGCCACCTACGGTCGGGAACCCGTCTTCCGGGCAGACGACCAGCAAAGGCCGATGGTGATCTGGTCCGGGACGTGGGAATTCACCCCAGAGGAGATTGCGCGCGTATCCAGCGCCGTCGGCGAGTCGGTCAGTCTGCTGGCTTCAGAGCGCAACACGGACCGCTACGACGTCATCGCGCCGTATATCGACGGCAACGCCTACTACTGGTCGTCCGTGAACCCGGACACGTATCCGGATTATCCGGGCAAGCTCGCGACGATGGGGCAGACGGTCCATACCCACGGCGGGCTCTGGATAGCACCCGCAGCGCCGGGGTTCGACGCGCGTCTTGTCGGTGGGACGACTATCGTTGAGAGGAACGATGGTGAGACGTTACGGCGGGAGGTCGAGGCGGCGTTGGCTTCCGCGCCGGACGTTCTCGGGATCATCAGCTGGAATGAGTTCAGCGAGAACTCGCACGTCGAACCCAGCCTGGCCTATGGGAACCGGTACCTCGACGTGCTGGCCAGCCTGCTGGGAGCGGCTGGCGAGCCCGTCAACTCTCAGCCGGCGCAGACGAGCTCCCCCGTGGACCGGTCCAACTCCGTGCCGGTCATCGCTGTGTCGGTGGTCTTACTGTTGGGTGGCTTGGCGCTCCTGCTCGTCCGCCGCCATGGCTTCGGTCGCGGCCGAAACTTGCGCCCGCCAGGCAGCGTCAGCGCGTAGCAACGATCCTCGCAATCGGCCCGCGGGGCACCCACGAGTACTCCTCTTCGTCCGATTGCCCGCAGCGAAAGGCCGCGCTCACGAGAATCGCGGCGAGCACAAGAGCGACGAGGAGGAGCGGGAGGGCGCCGGGGTGTCGCATGACATAATGATAGGCCTTCAGCAGGGTCCGGTGCAGTTGGTAGGCCGCCATCCCCGCTCCGCCGGCACCAAAAGCGACGGTTGCGGAGCGAAGAGTGGAGCTAGAGAAAGGCATCGGCCGTCGACGGGTTGCGGACCCGTCCACCGCCCCGTCGCTTCGAACCGTCTGACTGTGGTTCGGGGATGCGGGTCCCCACCATGAGGGGAGTGTACGGGCCCCAAACAATCCGTCGGTCACAGGAGATGCGAGTGGTAGCCCCGGGGCGACTCGAACGCCCGACACGCGGTTTAGGAAACCGCTGCTCTATCCGCCTGAGCTACGGGGCCACGCTTCGATTTGAACCTACGCCGAGGGTATTGTCGAGCCCTCGGCTTGTTCTTGACGCCAATTTTGACGCCACTCCGGCGCCTGACGCCGTTTTCACCCCCAGAGCGCCCCCGCAATTCGGTCCACGGCCTCGCGCTGGTGCTCCGGCGCGACGTGGGCGTAGATGTTCATCGTGGTGCTGATCTGCGAGTGACCGAGGATCTCCATCGCGACTCGGACGGGCACGCCCTGCACCGCCATGAGAGAGGCTGCGCCGTGGCGGAGGTCATGGTATCGCATCGCCGGCAGCCCGGCCGCCTCGAGCAGGCGTTGGAAGCGGTGTGTGACCGAGGTTCCGGACAGCGGGGCGCCGACTTCATTGCAGAACACGAGCGAGCCCCATTGCTGGCCTTCCCAGCCGCTCCGGGCCCGTGCGCGATCGAACGCTTGGCGATCGCGAT
>CALMKX010000242.1 GCA_937867335.1 uncultured Acidobacteriota bacterium | reverse complement strand
AAGCGCTCGCCAGTCCAGCCGCGGGGCCTCCGGGGCCGGCTGGCGGGGCCGCTCACGGACGGCGCTGCTGGTGGCCGAAGTGGCGCTCGCCTTCGTGCTCTCGGCCACCGCGGGGCTGATGATGCGCACCGTGCTCCGCCTGGTGCGCGTGGACCCCGGGCTGGACGTACCCCAACTCCTCACGCTCCAGATCGACCTGCCCGACGAGCGCTACGACGAGCCCCGGCGCCGGATCGCCTACCGCCAGATGCTCGAGCGGGTGCGCGCGCTGCCGGGCGTGCTGGGCGCCGGGTTGACGCTCTCCCTGCCCCTCGATGGCTCGAACTGGACCTCGGTGTTCTTGGTGGCGGACCACCCGGTGCCCCCACGCGCCGAGCTGCCGAGCGCGGCCTTCACCCCCATCTCGCCGGGCTTCTTCGCCGCCGTGGGCGGGCGGCTGGTGGCCGGCCGGGAGCTCACCGAGGCCGACGGCCCGGACTCCCCCTGGGTGGCGCTGGTGAACCAGACCGCTGCCCAGCGGCTGTGGCCCGGCGAGAGCCCGCTGGGCAAGCGCATCAAGCAGGGCTGGCCCGAGGAGAAGACGCCGTGGCGAGAGGTGGTGGGCGTGGTGGCGGACTTGAAGCTCAACGGCGTGGCGGCCGAGACGCCGATGAACGTCTTCGTGCCGCTCGCTCAGGAGCCGGCGCCCAACCTCCACCTCCTGGTGCGCACGGCCGGCTCTCCCGCCAACTCCCTGCTCACCGTGGCGGGAGCTCTCCGTGAGCTCGACCACGACGTGCCGGTGACCGAAGTCCGCACCATGAACCAGGTGCTCGCCGACTCGATCGCCTCCCGCCGCTTCCCGATGATCTTGCTCGCCCAGTTCTCCCTCGCCGCCCTGGTCCTCGCAGCCCTGGGCATCTTCGGGCTGATGTCCTACGCAGTAGCGAGGCGCACCCACGAAATGGGCCTGCGCATGGCCCTGGGCGCGAGCGGCACCCGAGTGCTCACCCAGGTGCTCGGCGAGAGCCTGCGGGTGGTAGCCGCCGGCGTGGCCCTGGGCGCGGCCGGAGCCCTGCTCGCGTCCCGACTGCTCGGCTCCCTCCTCTTCCAGGTGGCTCCCAGCGACCCCCTCTCCTTCGCCGCGGCCACCACCATCCTCCTGGCCGTAGCCCTCGCCGCCGCCTACCTCCCCGCCCGCCGCGCCGCCAAAGTGGACCCGATGGCGGCTCTGCGCTGGGAGTGAAGGGGGGGAGCGGGGGCGAAACCAGGGAGCCGATAGCGATGGGCTCTACTCTCCTGCAAGCTCAAGGAGCCTCTGCACCACATCTTGCTGGATCCAAATCCCGGCTGCCTGGAGCTGACGAGCGACTGGACCGACCTGGGAGATCAACCCGGCTCTCTTGGCTCTGAGCAAGACACCCAAGGTGCCGGTTACGTTGAGACCCAACCGCTCGGCATGGCGCCGCGCCAATCGCTCATCCAGCAGCACAAGCCCCACATTCCGTTCCTGGGCCAGCGCGATCACTTCGGCCTCGCCTCGATCGAGGTCCGAGAGCAGCTGGGCACGTGCCAGGTCGTCGACAGGCACGACCTGAATCCAGGTTCGCTCCTCCAACTCCGCGGCGCCTGCGCGGCGCCCCCCTGCAAGGATCTCGGCCCGAACTGCTTCGGGGATCATCACCTCGGCGTAGAGGTGCTTCAGGAGGTCAAGCTGTCCGACGAGGGAGAGCGCGATGATGGGCGTGGTGTTCACCACGACCCTCCGCGCGGGTTCAGGCATGGGCGAGGTCGCTCTCCAGTTCTCCAGGATCGACCCCCATGGGGGAAAGCCCAAACCGGCCAAGCTCGAAGAGGAAATGCGCCCGAGCCAAGCCGGCGAGCTCGGCAGCTCGCCCGGTGGTGATTTTCCCGAGTTCGTAGAGCTTCACCGCCAGCAGGAGCCGAGCCTGAGCCTGGAATTCCCTGGGGCTCTCTTTGAGGGAGAGCAGGAGGTCTTCGGAGTAGGGAATTGTCAGCTCGAGGGTCGCCATCGGTAGAGGCCTCTTTCGCAGTCCAGAGCGTACACCGTTCCTGAGCCGAGGTGGGAGGAAGCAGCGTCTTGGCCAGGCCCTCACTGAGTGCGTCCTCCTGGCTCCCTGCGGCCCAGCTCCAGGGTAAGCGCGCGCACCGGCCTCCCTCCCCCCACAGCTTCGGTCACATCGAGGTCCGAGTGAAGACCACGATCCCGTCCCCCATCTGGTTCGGGGCGGCCCACGGGGGTCTCGCGGAGACGAGAGGGCCTGCCGAGGGTGGCAGGGTGAAGGTGCGGTCGGCGAGGAGGAGATCTACGGGCCGGCCCGGGAGCTCGAGGGTGAGGTCGATGCCTTCGACTGGCAGGGTCCAGAGAGTGACCACCTGAAAGCGCTCGTCGTGGATGGCGAAGCGGGACTGGTCCTTCGGCACGGGCACGCCTCCGAGGGTGAGGGAGGCAAGATCCAGCTCTCTCGGGAAGGCGAGCTCGAGAACAGGCGCTCCCCTGGGCGAGGAAAGCCTCGCGTGGAGCAAGCGCTTGCCGGAGCCCAGAGGAACCACCTGGATTGCCTCGAGCCGGGGCGGGGCCAGGTCGAGATAGGGGGCGGGGGCCATCTCCCCCTGCTCGGCGAGACTCCAGGGCAGTCCCCCTTGTTGGGTGAAGGAAGCAGCTTCCCGCAATCCCTGGGGAAGGGGAGCTCCGGTGTAGAGCCAGGAGGCCTTCTTCTCTGCGGGCTCGAGCACATAAAGCAGGTTGCCGAACTGGGGCAGGCGCTCGCTGAAGACCGGAGTCCGAGCGGCCCAAGAGAGGAGCGCTACCGCAACGACGAGAGTCGCGAGAACCGGCCAGCGCGGCGCCGGGCGGGGCATGAGTGCGGCGGCGGCGCTCAAGGCGAAGGCTACGGCGAGAGAGGCGACAGGGGCGACTCCCAGGCCCAGAAGATCGATGGCCGGCCACAGGACTGCGCCCCAGAGAAGAGCCGCCGACAGTGCGGGAGCGGCGGCCAGCGCCGCTGCCGGCCATGGCAAGCGTTTGCCACCCTCCGCCGTGTGAGCCATGGGCACGGCCGCTGCGAGCAGCAGAGGCACGGCCGCCAGGTAACTCACGGAACCCGCCCGGAGCGCGAGGGCGAATCCCAAGAGAGCCCAACCCGCCCAGATGCCGAGCCAGATCGCCGCCGGGCTCAAGCGGCGCAGAGCCAGAGCTGTCGATCCCAGAATGGCCAGGGCGCCCGCAGTCCAGGCGGCAAGGGCGCCGGGCAACGGGGTCGACACCCAGGGCGTGGGGCTCCCCGTGAGGGCCCGACGGAGCTTTTCGACCAGCGCTCCCAAGAGCACAGCCAGCACCAGGGAGGCGAGAAAGAAGGCGAGACTGGCCACGAACTGCTTCGGGGCCACGAGCCTGCGGCGAAGGCAAGCCACCGCCCGGAAGACCCAACAGAACAGGGCAAACCCGGCGAAGGCCACGCCCCAGGGCAGAGGCACAGCCACCCAGCTCAGCCCGAGAGAGGTGAACAGGCCTCGCTCGGCCGGCCAGGCCGCGAAGTCGGCTTTGCGCAACTCTCGGGCCAGAGCGAGGGCATTTTCGCCATGCTGCTGGAAGCTGCCTCGATCCAGTCGATCGAGCGTGTCGGTGGCGGAGTGGTAGTTGCGGAAGTTCCCGGCATATCCGAAGAGGACGCCGGGCACCGAGAGCCTGGAGAAAACGCCGAGGTCCGTCGAGTTCGGCAGGAGCTGCGCCAGGGTAGTCAGAGCGGAGTTCCCGGCGGGATGGGCCGCCGATGCATAGGCTCGCACCAGTGGCCAGTCCTTCCCCTCGGAGAAGGCCAGATAGCTCGCTCCTGCACTTCCCCGAGCGTCCAGGGCCACCACGGCACGGACCTGTCGGGCCCAGGGGTGGAGCTCGACAAACGCGGTGGCTCCCAACAGACCGGCCTCTTCACCGTCGTTGAAGAGCAGGATCAGATCATTGCGCGAGGGCTCGTCGCGCAGCATCGCCGCGATCTCCAGCAGGGCCGCCACACCAGCCATGGAATCCGACGCACCCGGAGCGGCCGGGACCGTGTCGTAGTGAGTGTTGAGGAGCCCCGCCGCTGCGGTGGGCTCGGCAGCGCTCGAGGGGATCGCGGGCAACCGAACCAGAACGTTCTCTACCTGGCCGCAGTACCGCCTCAGAGCACCACAGACGAACTCCACCTGCCGTTCGGGGCGCAGCCCCAGCTCTCGCAGCTGCGCCTCAATCTCGTCGCGCACGCGATGGTTTTCCGAATAGCCAATGGGATGAGGCAAGCCTCCAGCCATCAAGCGCCGGAGGCGAGTCTCTGCCCGCGAAGCCGCGAACTCCCGGTCGGGGCCTCCGATCGACCCTTCTGGAGGTTCGGCCTGACACCGCGCGAGCGTCAGGCCCAGGATCGAGGCGAGGAGAGCGGCGGTGAAGGTGCTGCGTGTGTTGAGCCGGGGCCTGAGCTCTTGCATCCCTTGAAACCTCCCAAGAAGTGAACACCGTTCACGGAGTGTCGAAAAAAAACGGCTCACGGAATCGGCTCTCGCAGGCCCGTCAGGAGATCCTTCAAGCTCTGCATGTAGACACGGCGAAAAGCCACAAGATCACCCCCGAATCGGCCCTGGCGGTAGAGACCTACCAGCCCGTGCATCAACCCCCACAGGGAGATCGCCAACTCCACCGCCGTGCCGCTCCTCAGCTCTCTCTCGCCCTGGGCATCGCTCACCCGTGCCAGCAGCAGGGCGAAGTTCTCGGACTTGGTGGGCCCGGGCAACAAGTCCAAGTCTCGCCGTCCGGTGGAGTGGAGCAGCACGTCGTAGTAGCCGGGCTGCTCGAAGGCGAATTGCAGGTAGGCATCGCAGAGGGCGAGCAGCCGGCTCCGCGCCGAGGCGCCGGTGTCGCCGGCCTTCAAGTACTGCCCGAGCGAGCGATTCGCCTCGTCGACCAGCTGCTGCACGATGGCGTCTTTGTCCCGAAAGTGACGATAGAGAGCGCCGGCCGTCACTCCGAGCTGCTCGGCCAGCCTACGCATCGAGAGGCTGGACATGCCGCCATCGAGGCAGAGGCTGCGAGCTGCAGCGAGAATCGTCCGTTGGTCGAGAGGTGGCTGCATGTTAACGGTGTTCACTACGCACTCGGCTCGGGCAAGGTTTCAAACCAGGGCCAGGAACCCTCCCGGGCGAGCCTGCCCCGCGCTGACGGCGACCCTCCCCCCTCGCCGGTTGCGCCTGGCCGGGGGGACGTTAGAGAATTGGCCGAAGGATTTGCCAGTGAACCGAGCGGCCCCCTTCGCCTCGATCCGAGGTGTGGTGAGCTTTGGGGGCTGTGGCTGGAGGAGGGCTCGGCTTTGAGCGCACAAAAATTCGCTTCGGTCGTCGAGATGTTCCACCATCGTGTCCAGGTCTCCCAGGACGCGGATGCCATGTATGGCCGCCGGGGCGGAGAGTGGTACACGCTGACGTGGCGGCAGTGCGGGGAGCGGGCCCGGAACATCGCCTGCGGCCTCCACGCCCTGGGGCTCGAGAAAGGGGCGCGCTGTGCCATCCTTTCGGCCAGCCGACCGGAGTGGGTGCTGATGGACATGGGCATCCTGGCTGCGGCCGGCTCCACTTCCACCATCTACGCCTCGAACACGCCGGACGAGTGCGCCTACATCCTCTCGGACTCGGGAGCGGTGTACTGCTTCGTGGAGAACGCCGCCCAGGCCGAGAAGCTGCGCCAGAAGCGGGAGGCGATCCCCGGCGTGACCAAGGTGATCTGGGTGGACGGCGAGCCGCCGGCTGGCGATGGCTGGATGATGACTCTCGCCGAGCTCGAGCGCATGGGCGCCGACTGGGACAAGGCCCACCCGGGGCGCTACCAGGAGATCGCCGGCTCGGTCCAGGCGAGCGACCTTGCCACCCTGATCTACACCTCCGGCACCACCGGCCAGCCCAAGGGCGTGATGCTGAGCCACGATTGCTGGGTGTACGAGGGTGAGGCGATCGAGGCCATGAATCTGCTGGCGCCCAGCGACAAGCACTACCTCTTCCTGCCGCTCGCCCATTCCTTCGCCAAGGTGCTGGAGATCGGCTTCATCCGGGTGGGCTGTTCGTCGGCCGTGGACGGCGACATCGACCGCCTGGTGGACAACCTGGCGGCGATCAAGCCGACGGTGATGGCTGCGGTGCCGCGGGTGTTCGAGAAGGTGTACAACAAGGTGGTCTCGGGAGCCAAGGAAGCCGGCGGCCTCAAGTACAAGATCTTCCTCTGGGCCGTGGAAGTGGGGCGGCAGGTCTCGCTGCTGCGCCAGGGCCGCCAGGAGCCCGGCGGTTGGCTGAAGCTCAAGCACCGGCTGGCCGACAAGCTGGTTTTCTCCAAGCTCAAGAACCGTTTCGGCGGCAAGATCCGTTACTTCGTCTCGGGCGGCGCGCCGCTCGCCCGGGAGATCGCCGAGTTCTTCCATGCCGCGGACATCCTGGTGCTCGAGGGCTACGGGCTCACGGAGTCCTCGGCGGCGAGCTTCGTCAACCGCGCGGAGAGCTTCAAGTTCGGCACCGTGGGGCCGCCGGTGCCGGGCACGAAGGTAAAGATCGCCGAGGACGGCGAGATCCTGATCCAGGGCCGGGGCGTGATGCAGGGCTACTACAAGCTGCCGGAGGCCACGGCCGAAGCCCTCGATGCCGACGGCTGGCTGCACACCGGGGACATCGGCGAGGTGGACGAAGGCGGGCGGCTCAAGATCACCGACCGCAAGAAGGACATCATCGTCACCGCCGGCGGCAAGAACGTGGCGCCGCAGTACGTGGAGAACCTGGTGAAGACCAGCGTGCCCTTCGTCTCCCAGGTGGTGATGCTGGGGGACCGGCGCCCCTTCTGCATCGCCCTGGTGACGCTCAACCCGGAGACCGTGGGCAATTGGGCGAAGAGCCAGGGCATCACCGCCACGGACACCGCGGCCCTGGCCTCCGAGCCCAAGGTGCAAGAGCTCCTGGAAGGCGAGATCAAGAAGGTGAACCAGAAGCTCGCCACCTACGAGCAGATCAAGAAGGTGACCGTGCTGCCGCGGGATTTCTCGCAGGAGACGGGCGAGCTCACGCCCAAGATGTCGATCAAGCGGAAGGTGGTGGAGAAGAACAACGCCGCCCTGATCGAAAGCCTGTATCAGGGCACGATGGCGGCCCTCTAGCCGTCGCGCTCGGCCGACCCGCCCATGCAGTGGAAGCTCGCCCGCCGTAGCCACCTCGTAGAGCGCTACCACGAGTGGGCCATGCGCCGGGGGTTTCCCTTCCTCCTGCGCGTGGCCCCCAAGATGCCCCGCTGGACGCTGCGCCTGTGCGCCCGCTGGACGATGCGGGCGGTGATGGTGGTGTACCGGCACCCTCAGCGCGCCATCGAGCGCAACTTGCGACGGATCTTCGGCCCGGCGGTGTCGGCCGCGGAGATCCGCCGCGCCCGTCGCCAGGTGATCTACCACCTCGGCTACTACTGGGCGGATCTCTTCCGCCTCTGCCAGCTCCCCTACGAGGAGACCAAGAAGGAGCTCGCGCGAGTCGAGGGCTTCGAGCACCTGGAGGAGGCCGTGGCGAGCGGCAAGGGAGCGGTGCTGTTGACCGCCCATCTCGGCAACTGGGAGCTCGGCGGCGTGTTCCTCCGCGAGAAGAAGCTGCCGGTCTCGGTGGTCTACGTCCCGGATCAGTCGCCCACGGCGGAGGCCTTCCGAGGCCAGCTGCGGCGTGGCAGCGAGATCCACGAGATCGCCATCGATCCCAAGGCCGAGCTCTCGAGCCTGCCGGTGCTGCGGGCGCTCAAGGAGGGGCGGATCGTCGCCCTCCAGGGGGATAGGGACTTCAACGACCGCGGCGAGTGGGTGGACTTCCTCGGCACTCCGGCACCTTTCCCGCTCGGCCCGTTCCAGCTGGCGAGGATCACCGGGGCGGTGCTGCTGCCGAGCTTCATCGTCTACGACCCGGAGTACCGCTTCGAGATCCACATCGGCTCCCCCATCCGGGTGGACCAGGGCGAGCGCGGCGAGGCCATCCGCCGGGGGCTCGCCGAGTGGGTGGCCGTGCTCGAGAAAGCGGTGCGGCGCTGGCCCACGCAGTGGTACACCTTCTACGACTTCTGGGGCCAAGAGCCACGGCCCGCTGCCGAGCGCCCAGAGCCCGCCCGGCAGGAGGCCGTCTGAGCCAGCCCCTGCTGTTCGTCGCCGGCCAGCAGCAGCGCCTGTTGAGAGACCTGCCCGCGAATCCCGGCCCGAAAGACCTGCTGCCCGGCGGCATCGGCTGGGAGGTGGAGATCGGCTTCGGCAAAGGGCGCTACCTGCTCCGCCGGGCCCTCGAGGAGCCGGAGCGCCGCTTCCTGGGAGTTGAAATCGCCGCCGAATACTTCGCTCTCCTGGCGCACCGGGCGGCTCGCCGAGGAGCTGCCAACCTGCTGGCGATACGAGGAGATGCCTCGTACCTGTTGGCGGCGGTGTTGCCCAAGGGCTTCGCGGAAGCCGTGCACGTGTATTTTCCGGACCCCTGGCCCAAGAGCCGCCATCACAAGCGTCGGCTGTTCGACGTGGAGACGGTGGACCTGGTGCTCGGCCTGCTCGCGCCGGGAGGTCGGTTCTACTTCGCCACCGACTTCTTGGCCTACGGCGAGCTGGTGGCGGAGATCCTCGCAGGCTATCCAGGCCTCACCCTCGAGCGAGTGTCGGGGCCCTGGCCGGAGGGTGCTCGCACCAACTACGAAGCCAAGTACGAGGTGGAAGGCCGGCCGATCCTGCGCTTGATCGCCCGCCGGATCGACGCAGCCGCTCCCGCCGCCTTCCACCCTGAAGGTAGAGCGGCGCTGGTGACTGCTTTTCCTCTTGACCTGACCGGCGCTTCTCAATAAGCTTATCGCCCAATTCCGGTCAGAATTCGAGGCTGAGCGTCGCTCGAGTCGAAGGAGAATTTGAAATGGCACTAAAAGCGAGAACGGCGTTAATGGTGCTGGCCGCGACCGTGTTGCTGAGTTCCGCCACGGCCGCGGTACAGGAAGTCAAGGACCCGAACCCGCCACGTCCGGGTGCCATCCCGAACAGCACCGACACCACCGGGGGCCCGGATGCGTTCGGTTACACCTTCGCGGATGGCAACGAGACCACCTGCGGCCCGGGCTCGATCATCGACATCAGCGGCACCGGCACCAACGTGATCAGCGGTGACGACGCTGCGGCCCCGGTAACGCTGGGTTCCGCCTTCAACTTCTATGGCACCAGCGTTACCCAGATGGCGCTCGCGACCAACGGCTACATCTCCACCGACCCCACCGATACCGGCCCGGACCTCTCCAACGACTGCCCGCTGCCCGCTCCGCCCAGCACCGGCGGCGGCGCGCGCATCTACCCGCTGCACGACGACCTGATCCTGAACGACCCGAACGCCGCCTTCTACCAGTACTTCCCGGTCTGCCCGCGGCAGAGCGACCGCTGCGCCACCAACGAGCCCTGCTCGGTGTTCATGTGGAACAACGTCGAGCATTTCGGGGGTGGAGGGGAGTCCTGGGACGTGGAGACCATCCTCTACCACACCACCAACGACATCGTGTACCTGATCGGCCCGGGCAACCCCGAGACCGGCTCGGGCTCCACCACCGGCATCCAGAACTTCCCGCCGCCCACCACCGGCCTCACCTACGCCTGCAACGTGGGCGGCTCGATTCCGGACAACACCCGGGTCTGCATCTTCCACCCGACCGCTCCTCCGGGCAGCTGCTCGCCGGGGGATCTGGAGATGACCAAGTCCGTGGCGCCCGCCACGGTTCCGCCGGGCGGTACCACGGTGTTCACCCTGACCGTGACCAACAACGGCCCGGGCTCGGTTTCGAGTGTGATGGTGACGGACTCGCTCGATCCGCAGCTCACCTACGTGAGCAACGACTGCGGTGCGAGCTTCGCCGCGCCGACGGTGACCTGGAGCGTGGGCACCCTGGCCAACGGCGCCTCGGCTACCTGCAACGTGACGGTGAGCGTTTCCGACACGGCGAGCGGCCAGATCGCCAACGTGGCGACCGCCACCGGCGCCGGCTCGGACCCGAACACCAGCAACAACACCTCCACCGTGGCCCTGGGCGTGCAGCCGCCGACGCTCTCGATCCCCACGCTGTCGGAGATCGGCCTCGGCCTCCTGGCCCTGGTGATGGCGGCGAGTGCGGTGATCTTCCTGCGCCGCCGCAAGACCGCCTAGGCTCGACCGAGAGCCGCAAGACACGAAGGGCCGGCGATCCGCCGGCCCTTTTTCTTTGCGCGCTAGAACGCCGAGAACTCAGGCCACCCGCAGGCGACTCTCGAGATCCTGGCCGATGGTGGCTCGCGACCTACCGGCTGGTGCGGAAGATCCGTCGCACCCGAGGGGAGATACGGGTGAGAAGCTCGTAGGGAATGGTGCCCGCGAGCCGGGCGAGTTCGCCCACCGAGGGCTCGGCGGAATCCGGCCCGAAGACCACCACCTCATCCCCCGGAGCCACCGGCGGCCGTACGGCGCTGACATCGATCGCAGTCACATCCATCGAGACCCGCCCCACCACCGGGCAGCGTGCGCCTCCCACCAGCATCCAGCCGAGATTCGACAGGGCCCAGGGGTAGCCGTCGCTGTAGCCCAGGGCCACGATGGCGATGCGCCGCGCCTCCGGAGTGGTGAAGGTGAGGCCGTAGCCCACGCCGTGGCCGGCCGGCAGCTCCTTGACGGAGATCACCTGCGTGGTGAGGCGCAGGACCGGCCGCTGCCCGAGCGGCACCAGCTCCGGCACTTGGCTGTAGCCGAAGAGGGCGAGGCCGGTGCGCACCATGGTGTAGTGGGCCTCGGGGAAGCGGGCGATCGCCGCGCTCGCGGCCGCATGCTCGTAGCGGAACCGGAAACCCTCGCCGGTGAGGGCGCTGCGTGCCAGGTCGAAACGGCGGATCTGCTCGCGGGTGAAGGCATCTTGGGTGGGGTCGTCGGCCGCGGCGAAGTGGGTCATCAGCCCCTCGAACACCAGCCACGGCGCGGCTTCGAGGGCCCGGGCGAGATCGAGCGCTTCGGAGGCGGCGGCGCCGCCTCGGCCCATGCCGGTGTCGATCTTCAGGTGGACCCGCACCGCCCGCTGCTGGCGAGCCGCCTCGGTGTTCAGCCACTCGGCTTGCTCGCGGCTGCTCACCTGGGCGGAAAGGCCGAAACCCACGATCTTGTCCGCTTCGTGGGCCAACAGGTTCTGCACCAGGATCGGCGCCGTGATGCCGTGGTCCCGCAGCAACACCCCTTCGTCCGGATAGGCCACGGCGAAGTAGTCCGCCCCGGCATCTCCCAGGGCGCGCGCGAGGCGCAGCGAGTCCAGCCCGTAGCCGAAGGACTTCACCACCGCCATCACTGCGCAGCCCGGCCCCACCGCCCGGCGGATGCGGTGGAAATTGCCCACCAGCTCGTCGAGGTCGATCGACAGGCGAGCCGAGGCCACGGAGTCGAACAGCAGAGCGGCGATTCGCTCCAATCGCTCCGGGCGACTGGCCTTGAGCAGCACGCGATCCCCCGACCGGCACTGCTCCTCGAGCAGCGAGGCGGCATCGTCCGCGCTCGCGGCCACGGCCGCACGCTCCGCCGGGAGGCCGGCGGCGAGCGCGGCTTC
>CALMKX010000241.1 GCA_937867335.1 uncultured Acidobacteriota bacterium | reverse complement strand
GCAGCAGGGCCCGCGCCCAGCGCTCCGCCCAGGCGGCGCTGCCGTGCGCCACCCGGGCATCGGCGAAGGCTCGCTGCGGGGCGAGGGCAAGGAGAGCGGGTGTCACCGTGAGGGCCCAGCCCAGGCAGAACAGCACCCCGAAGCCGGTGGCCAGACCGAAGCTCGCCACCGGCCGGATGCTCGAGGTGGCGAAGGAGAGGAACCCCGCGGCGGTGGTCAAGGAGGTGAGGATCACCGGCCGGGTGAGGGCCTGGAAAGTACCGGCGAGCGCAGCCTCGCGGGCTTCGCCACGACCTCGCCGTTGCCGGTACTCCCAGAGCAGGTGGATTTCGTCCGCCAGGCCGATCGAGACCAGGATCACCGGCGTCACCGCCGTGGTGAGGTAGAGCGGCTCGCCCAACCAGCCGATCAGCCCGAGGGTGGCCGCCAGCGCGGCGCCCATCTTGAGGAGGCCGATCCCCGCCCCCCACCCCCCGGAGCAGGTGAGCCAGAGAACGAGGGCGATCATCCCCACGGCGAGCGGCACCAGCACCCGGAGGTCCGCCAGGATGTGCTCGCCCAGCAGCGCCTCGGCGGCGGGGGCGCCCACCACTTCGAGCGAGTCCTCGGCCGAGGCGAAGGGCCGGGCGAGGGCCTCGATGCGGTGGTAGAGCTCCGCTCGGTCCGCTGCAGAAGCGGCGGTGGGAGGAGGAACTCCCACCAGGATGGCGGTCGAACGGCCGTCCTCGGCCACCAGGGTGCCGCGGAAGAGATCCGTGGCCGCCACCTCCTCCCGCACCTCGGCGAGGCGCTCGGGGCTCTCCGGCGGCGGCTCCAGGAAGGGCAGGTAATCGAAGCCCCGGGCGCCGAAGCGGGGGCTGTGCTCGGTGGCGAGGCTCACCACGTGCTCGGCCCCGAGCTCGGGGAGGGCCTGCAACGCCCGGGTAAGGCGTTCGAGACGCTGGAGCGTGGCGGTGTTGAAGATGCCGTCTGGATGGCGGCTGCGGATCACCACCAGCAGGGAGTCCCGCAGGCCGAAGCGCCTCTCCACCTCGTGGTCGAGGGCTAGAACCGGGTCCGCGGGCGGCACCAGGGCGCGGCCGTCGGTGGCCAGCCGCAGTCGGCCGAGGCCCGGGGCGAGGGCGAGCGTGATCAAGAACCCCAGCGCCAGCGCGAGGCGTGGATGGGCGATCGCCCCCAGAGGGAGGCCCTCGGGCCGGCGGCTCATGGCGGGGCCTCAGCCGCGCAGCGCGGGCAGCGGCTGCTCCGCGGGCACGAAGGCGAGGGCCACGCCGTTGTTGCAGTAGCGCTTGCCCGTAGGCTCGGGGCCGTCGTAGAAGAGGTGGCCCTGGTGCCCTCCGCAGCGGGCGCAGTGGTACTCGACGCGCGGCGTCAGCAGCTTCCAATCCGTCTGGGTGCCCAGAGCCTCCGGCAAGGCCTCCCAAAAGCTCGGCCAGCCGGTGCCGCTCTCGTACTTGGCGGCGGCATCGAAGAGCGGCAGGAAGCAGGCAGCGCAGAGGAACTTCCCCGGCCGCTTCTCCTCGAGGAGAGGGCTGCTGCCCGGCCGCTCCGTGGCCTCCTCGAACAGCACCCGATACGCCGCCTCGGGCAAGAGCTTGCGCCACTCCGCCTTCGGCTTCTCGAGCCGCGTAACCGAGCTCAGCTTGCCCGAAGAGCCCTCCCCCCGAGCCCGCCAAACCGCCAACCCCGAAGCGACGCCAGCAACCCCCCGAAGAAAACGCCGTCGATCCATGGCCACCTCGCTTCCGGCAGAAGTGCGGAGATCCAGCGGGGAGAGTGTAGCGCGGGCGGAGAGACGGCCATCCGTTGCATGCGCAGGGTCGGAATCTGTAAACTCAGGGAAGATTGCCACTCAAGCATGGAGAAAGTCATGAAGACACGACTTCTGACCTTCGTTCTGCTTCTCCTGAGCTCCAATCCTGCCCGAGCCTGCTGGAAGTGCGAGTGGGCCTGGGCCTGCCGCCAGGACGAATGCGCCTGGATCGAGTGGTGCGTGGCGAGTTATGCCCGCTGCCCACTCTGCGCAGAGGCCTGCACCACGGCTTGGGGCGAGTGCGATCTTCTCGGGGAGTTCTGTGCCTTCGCTTGAGATCGCCGGGCTGCTTCTGACGGCTCTGATCTCCCAGGAGGGAACCTCGCAGCCAGTCGCCCCTGGGTCGCCACCGAACCAGGCTCGCCTCGAATTGCGGGCTCGGCTGGAGGGCCTTGAGTCGCCTGGGTCCGTTGTGGTCACCGCCCGGCTGACGCCCACTTTGGGAGGTTCTCCCGTTTCGATCTCCTGGCCGGCGGGGAGTGCCGCGAGCCTCGACGTGCCGCCCGGCGGCTACGAACTTCGGGCCGAAGCGCCTGGCTATTGGCGGGCGCCCAGCCACTTGGAGATCCAGGCAGCGGAGCAGCTCACCCTGCAATTCCAGCGAGCTGCGAGGATCACGGCTCGGCTCGAGCTGCCCGGTAGAGCCGACCCGCCCAAGGCTCTCGAAGTCCGATGCCAGCCTTCGCCCGGGCAGGGGGAGCCGGCAGCGGCGCGCGGGGCCGTGGTGGAGTGCCCGGTGGCGAAGGGCCTCGCTTCTTGCGACTTGCCGGCGGGCCATTTCGATGTGCGCTTTCGAGCCCCGGGCCGAGTTCCCGCTTACTTCTGGCAGGTGGCCCTTCCGGCTGGCAGGAAAGTCGACCTCGGGACTCTGCGCCTTCTCGAGGGTTCCTCGGTGGCTGGCTTCGTGGAAGTCTCGAGTGGCGGGCCGGTCCCGGGCGCCACCGCACGGCTCTCTCCCTGGCTCGGTGAACAGGTCGCCGGATCGAGCGAGGAGCTTGTCCGGGTGAAGAGAGTCGCCCGGCTCGCCAAGACCAACGAACGCGGCTTTTTCCAGATCGAAGGACTCGCTCCAGGCTCTTATCAGCTGGAAGTCCAGCTCGCCGGTATGGCCCCAGCCTTCGTAGGCCCGCTGGAAGTTCGAGAAGGGCTCGAAAGCCAGCTCATCGAGCGAATCGTGCTCGGACCTCCGGCCACCTTGGAGGTTGCCGTCGAGCCCGCCGCGAACCCCTACGGAGAGCCCTGGCGGTGGAAGCTCTTGGCTTCCGAGCCTCGCCGGGGCGCCCGCAGCCGCAGCGGGACGGTGAGCGAGGAAGGGCGCTTCTCGGCGCAGGAAGTCGTGCCGGGACATTACCTGTTGCAGCTCCTCTCGGGCGAAGAGGAGCTGTGGCACAGCGAGGAGCTGTCCCTTCGCACCGGCGCCCAGGAGATCCGGATCGAGGTACCTCTGCTCGAGATTCGAGGCAGCCTGGAGCAAGGCGGCGAGCCGCTGGCTGCCCGGATTCGTTTCGAGCCCTCGGAGCCCCCTGCCGGCGGCCACCGAACGTCTGGCTGGAAACAAGTCTCGGTCGATTCGAACGATCGGGGGCTCTTCGAGGGCTACCTCCCGGGAGCCGGGGGCTGGCGGGTGAGCGTGGAGCTCGACGGCGGGCGCACCAGCGTGAGCCTGGGCAAGGTGGAGGTCCGGCGCAAGCCTGGGCGGGACTACGCGGAGCTCGCTTTGTCGCTGCCTCGCACCCGCATCGCCGGTCGGGTGGTGGACCCGGAAGGGAAGCCCTTGCCCGGTGCCCGGGTGGACGCCACGCAGTCCGGCGGCTCGGGCCTGCCGGAGCGCGGTCACGCAGTGGCAGATTCGGAGGGCCGCTTCGAGATGCTCGGCCTCCCCGAGGGGAACTACACCGTGATGGCTCGATTCCAGGAGGAGGCCACGGACGCGCTGCCTGTCTTGCTCGACAGCCACCTCGACTCGCCGGAGCTACAGCTGGCGCTGCGCCGCAACCGCACCCTCGATCTGCTGATCGAGAGCCCGCTCGGCCCTCTCGGCGGAGCCCGAGTGCTCGGCCTCCCGGACCTGCTGCTCTCCTCCTCGGGACGGCTGGACGAAACGCTCTCCGGCCTCGACGGCCGCGCCCGCCTGCAGATTCCAGCGGATGCCAACTGGGTCTCCCTGGTGGTGAGCGCTCCCGGCTGGGCCACTCGGCTGCTGCGCCAGCCGCTGCTGCCGGCGGGGGCGGAAGCGAGAGTCCTGCTGAGCGAGACCGGCGGCGCGCTCTTTCTCGACCTCTCCGCCGCAAGCGGACCCGCTGGCGGCGGCCTGCACTCGAAGCTGGTGTTGCTCTTCTTCCAGGATGCCGCGGTGCCCGCGCCGGTTCTGGCCAGGGTGACGGACCTGGCATTCGGTCGCGCAGCTCCGGGCCGCCTCGAGCTCAGCAACTTCGCGCCCGGCGAGTATGCCCTGTGCACCGGAGTCGAGGCGACGCGTGCCTGGCGAGGTGGCCTGGGCCCTCCGGACTCGGGCTGCGAGCGAGGCTACCTGGCTCCCGGCGCTACGCTCGCCCTGCGTGCGCCGGGCTAGGTGGATCGAGGGCAGAGCGATGGCCGGTCCTTCCCTAGTCCCGAACCAGGATGCGACCTCCCCGCGATCAGTGCCGCATGTAGCCGTAGCCACCGGCCGAAGTGACGGAGGGGAAGGTGGCGCCGAAGTCCAGTTTCACCAAGTGGCCGATCGAGATCCCTTCTCGGTCCACTTCGTCGTAGCTGCCACTCTCCGGTACTGGATCTTCCGGCCGGTAGATCCTCGCCATGTGACTCGCTCGATCCGCCAGGACGTACCCCGCGGCGTGCGGGATTCCGTGAGTGGGCGGAAAGCGATTCCCCGCCTTGCAAGTCACCTGGCGCCCGAGAGGCTGCCTCTGGTTGTCCACCACGTCGTAGATGCCGGCGTAGCGGACTTTCTGACCCGGGCGGAGGAGCGGCGCTGATTCGTCGTTGTGGTGCGTTTTGTGACGCAGCACGTAGCCGCGGGCGCGCGGATCCGACAGCGGGGGAAATGGAGACCCTTCGACACAGACGGCGTCGTGGTTCAAGTAGGTGCCATGCTCATCGACAACGCCGTAGATGCCGCTGTCGACCACGACGGAGGGCCTGTGAATCGTCGGTGCGGAAGTCCGGGGTACCACTGGCGGCCGGGGGGCATTACCGATCGCTTCCGCCAAGCGAATGATCTGGGCGCTTTCCGGGCGCTCCCAGACGTGCAGTGTCCCAAGGTTCCAGTTCCTGTTGTCGACCCGGACGTAGAGGTTGCCGTCTCGACGAATCACAGCCTTGATCAGAGTCCCGAACTTCTCGCCGAAGCTCTGCAGCGCAGCTTTCACTTCTCTTGCATCGATCTCACCCCGCTGCTGAGCCGCCAGTAGGTTGGAGCGGACGCTATCGAAGCTCAGTTCAACCTCGACACCCGGAAAGCCAAGCCTGAGGGTTCGCAAGCTCCAGTAGTGGCGGGATATGAGTGCCGCCAGCGAGCAAATGAGAAAGAAGGCGAAGATAGCGTAGCGGTCGTACCTTAGCAGAAAGGCGCTCACCCCGGCGACCGCCAAGAGCGCACCACTTGCCAGTTCAAGTCTGAACTCGGCAGGGCGGACTTTGAGGAGCGCGGCCGTGTTCTGGAACCAACCTGGCGCGTTCATACTGCGACCTCCTTTCAAACAGTCTCCAGGAGAGACGATCGCAGGAGTCATCGCCGGAGGCGCCCCGCGGTGGGACGGGTGGGACGGCTTCCGTTGGGATGGGGGGCCTGCTCGCAGAGGTAGTTCCGCGAAATTATGCCTACCGATATCACCATGACTGCACATTGCTGTTGAAATCACTCTTGCGTTCTACCGAGAAGTGCCCCTACCACGGCCGGCGTGGAGACCGCTCCCACGCGATTTGGCAGATCGCCCTGGCCTGGCCGCCGAGTGTGCCAGAACCCTGCGCTACCATGCGTTAAGGCTAATCGGCCGGGCCCGCGACTTCTTGGCTCGCCGAGCCGCCTGGCCCCGCCTGCCCCGGAGGAACGAACATGAGTCCCCCACCCCCCATCGGACCCTTTCTCGCAGACCTTCTCCGGCGTGGGCAGGCTGAGCAGCCCTGGTACGGGCCTTCGACCCAGGAGCTTCTCTCGGGCCTGGGCGCTTCGGAGGCTGCGCGGCGGCCGGTGGCCAACGCGCATACGATCTGGGAGATCGTGCTGCACATGACCGCCTGGCTGGGCGAAGTGGCTCGGCGGCTCGAGGGGCATTCTCCGCAGCTGCCTCTGGAGGGGGACTGGCCGGCGATGCCCACTGCGAGCGAAGCGGCGTGGCTCGCGGCGAAGGCCAGCCTGGCCGAAGCGGTGGAGCGGGTGGCGACGCTGGTTTCGGGACTCTCTCCGGAGGCGCTCGAGCGGCCGATCGGCACTTCACAGGAGCCTGCGCTGGGAACCGGCCTCACCGCGGCTCAGACGGTGGCCGGCGTGCTGGAGCACAACGCCTACCACGCGGGCCAGATCGCGTTGCTGGCCAAGGCGGTCCGGCTCGGCTAGCAACCGGCATTGGTTCCGGCCCGGATTCGAGCGACTTCCACGTCGCAGGCCTGCGACTCGCTCGGAGCCGCCCACCTTGCACAGCCAGCTCCTGGAAGAGCCCACCTCTGTGCCAAACTGGTCGGCAGGAGGCAGTCGACATGAGCGAACGGGTCAACGCGCTGCTCGCGGCCGTGGCTCTCGGGGCGCTCGCTTCGCCGGTGGCGCTGGGGGAGCCGGGCCGCACAGCCAAGGGCCGCTCGCAGGAGCGCGACTGGCCGGCTCTCCAACGGCTCGTGGAAGCCGAGCGGGTGCGGCAGGCGGTGCCGGGCATGGCCCTGGCGGTGGTGGAGCTGGGCCGGCCGACGTTCACCGCGGAGTTCGGCCTGGCCGACGTGGCTTCCGGGCGACCCGTGACGGCGGAGACGCCGTTCGAGGTGGGCTCGGTCACCAAGCCCTTCACGGCCGCCCTGGCCTTGAGTCTGGTCCAAGCCGGCAAGCTCTCTCTCGACCGCCCCCTGCGCGGCCTGGCGCCTGAGTTCGCCGGCGCTCTCGCCCCGCTCACGCTCCGGCAGCTCCTCTCCCACACCGGCGGGGTGATCGACCACCCGGCCGAGACCGGCGAAGGCACCCTTGCCGGCTACGTGGGCTCTCTGGGGCCGGCCGAGCTGCTGCTGCCGCCGGGGCGGGCTTTCTCGTATTCGAACCCTGGCTATTCGGTGGTGGGCCGGGCGATCGAGGCCGCCACCGGCGAGAGCTACGAGGCGGCCGGGCGGCAGCGGCTGCTCGAGCCCCTGGGCATGAAGGCGAGCGCCCTTTCGCTCTCACCGGCGCTGCGCCAGGTGATGGCCACCGGCTACGCGGAGTCGAAAGACGGCCGGCTCGAGCCCGTGGTGGCGGGCGAAGACCCGCGCTTCCGGCCCGCCGGCACGCTGGTGACCACGGCGGCGGACCTCGCCCGCCTGGCCCGCGCCCTGCTGGAGGGCGGCCGGCTAGACGGCAAGCCAGTGTTGCCGGCGAACCTTCTCGAGCGCATGGCCCGGCCGGTGGTGGCGTCGCCCGGCTTGCCCGGGCAGGCCCACTACGGCCTGGGCCTGTTCCGCGAGGAACGCGCCGGAACCGAGCTTCTGTGGCACGACGGCACCATGAACGGCTACTCGGCAAGCCTCTGGCTGGTTCCCCGGAAGGGGCTCGCGGTGGTCCTCCTGCGCAACCGCACCGTGGACCTCGACGACCTCCTGGACCGCGTAATGGCCATGCTGGCGGGGCTGTCGCAACGGTCGCCGGAAGGGCCCGGGAAAGCGACGCCCTGGCCGGCCGAGGAAGCGAGGGAGATCGTGGGCACCTACCACAACCGCTTCGATTTCGAGGTGGTGGCGGGGGAGGGCGGGCCGCAGATCTCCTGGTTCGGGGAGCGGCTGCCCCTCGAGCGGCTGGCCCGAAGCCACTGCCGCTTCACCGCGCCGCGCCTGCCCCAGCCGCAGGAGCTCATCGCGGTGCGAGATGCTGACGGCAGGCTCCTCGGCCTCCAGCTCTACGTGTGGACCTTCGCCCGAGTGCTGCGGTCTCCCGGCTGAGCCGCGGATGCAGGGACCCCGTCGAGGCGGATACGATGCCGCCTGCGATGGCCCGGCCCGAGGTGAAACCGAGCGAAGAGAAGCGCCGTTTCCGGGGCGGGCTCTACCTCGGCTGCGCCGTGCTCTTCTCGGCGGCGCTTCTGGCTGCCAAGGGGGCGCCGAATCTCTGGCTTGGGCTCGGCGGCTGTGGGCTGTTGCTGTTGGCCGGCGCCGCGGAGCTCCGCGGCCTCGCCCGTGAGGCGTGCTGGCGGGCGGCCTCGGCCGCGTTCCTGCTGCTGGCCC
>CALMKX010000240.1 GCA_937867335.1 uncultured Acidobacteriota bacterium | reverse complement strand
AGCGGGAGCGACGAACAGCGGCTGGTGTCCGGCGCGGCCGGCGGCGAGGAGGAGGCGGCCGACCGCGCCATCCGCCCGCGCTCGCTCGCCGACTACGTCGGCCAGGAGCAGGTCAAGAGCCAGCTCGGCATCTTCATCAGCGCCGCGCGGCTGCGCGGCGAGGCGCTCGACCATGCGCTGATCTTCGGGCCGCCGGGCCTCGGCAAGACGACGCTGGCGCACATCATCGCCGGCGAGCTCGGCAGCAACCTGCGCCAGACCTCCGGCCCGGTGCTCGAGCGCCCGGGCGACCTCGCGCTGGGCGAGGCCGCGCTCTCGCTGCAACGCGTCGAGCAGGGGCACCAGCACCTCGCCGCACCAGGCCGGCAGTGCGGGGATCCAGGCATCGAGGTCCTCGAGCAGCACGTCGAGATCGCGCTGGGGCCCGGTGCGCTCGCCCAGCCAGGCGAGCTCCTGCCGCAGCCGCTCGAGGCGGCGGGAGGGCGCCAGCCGGGCGAGCTCGCGCAGCGTCGAACGGAGCCTGCGCAGCACCACCCGAAAGTCATGCAGCGCCTCGGCGTCGAGGCCCAGCCGGGCGCCCTCACGATGGGCTTCGAGCAGGCCGAGAAGCCCGGCCACCAGGTGGCGCATGGCCCGCTCGGCTCCTTCCTCCGGGTCGAGCTCGAGAACAAGCCGAGTGGCCGGCACGGCGAGCGGCAGGCCGAGGGCGACCTGCAGCTCCTGGGCTTCATCCTGGAAGCTCTCGGCAGCGCTGCCGAGGGCTTCCTCGAGCGCCTTCGCGACCTCCTCGGCCTCGCCTTCATAGCCGCGCAGCGGGGCGAGGGAGAGTCGGCGCGGGAGCTTGGTCGCCCTGAGCGAGGGCGCTGCCGCCGAACCCGGAGGAGGCAGGGCCACGGCCTCTCGGCCGACGAGGGCGAGCCGCGCCACCGTCTTGTCCTGGGCATCGAGCACACGGTAGCGGGTGCCTCGCTCGGCGAGCTGCCACAGCGGCAGGAGGCGACGGTGTTCGAGGAGATCCGCCACGCGGGCGTGGAGTTCGGCCGGCAGCTCGGCGGCCCAGGCCGGGGCCCGCTCCGCCGGGACTTCGAGGGTCGGGCCCTCGGCATCCCGGAGCTCGAGCGAGAGGCCTTCCGGAGCCGAGACCAGGGCGAGCTCCAAGCCGGCTCTGGAAAGCCGCCGGTCGAGCGTGTCGAGTACGCTGCGGCGATCCTCCAGCCGCTCCGCTCGCGCCACCCGCAGGCCCGGCGGCAGTGCTGCGAGCAGCTGAGCTGTCGGCAGCCGCCGCGTCCAGAGGAAGCTCCGATCCCTCAAGCCAGCCTCCTTGTCGGCCCTCATCCTATTGAAAGCCTGTGACAAAGCGGGGCCCGTGCCGTACCATGGCCGAGCCATGGACTGGGAAAAGCTGGTCGCCGCCGCTCATCAAGCCCGCCGGAACGCCCACGCTCCCTACAGCCGCTTCCAGGTGGGCGCCGCTCTCGTCGCCGAGGACGGCAACGTCTACACCGGCTGCAACGTGGAGAACTCCACCTTCGGTCTCACCGTCTGCGCCGAGCGCACCGCCGTCTGCAGCTCCGTGGCGGCGGGAGCCGGTCGCCCCCTGGCAATCGCCGTGGTGGCCGACCTCTCCCCCCCCGCCCGCCCCTGCGCCCTCTGCCTGGGCACCCTCGCCGAGTTCGCCCCGGACCTGCCCATCCTGCTGGTCAACCTCCAGAACGAACGCCATCAGACCACCCTGCGCACCCTGCTGCCCGAGCCGTTCGTGTTTCCGCGGGAGCGTTGAGCCTGGCGACTCTCTCCCGCGTGATAACTTCCGCGGCATGAGTGAGAACACCTTGATTCGTATTGCGCACAGTCCGGACTCGGACGATGCGTTCATGTTCTACGCCCTCACCCAGAACCTCCTCGACACCCACGGCCTGACGATTCGCCACCAGCTCTCGGACATCGAGACGCTCAACCAGGCCGCTTTCGAGGGCAAGTACGAGATCACCGCCCTCTCCTTCCACGCTTACGCCTATCTTGCCGACCGCTATCGCCTGATGCCCTCCGGCGCGAGCTTCGGCGACGGCTATGGGCCGGTGGTGGTGTCCCGGGAACCGCTCGACGCCAACACCATCGTGGACAAGAAGGTGGCGATTCCCGGCGCCTTGACCACCGCGGCTCTGGCTCTTCGCCTCTGGCAGCCCGAGGTGACCACCGAGATCGTGCCCTTCGACCAGATCCTGCCCGCCGTCTCTTCCGGCGAGTTCGACGCCGGTGTGGTGATCCACGAAGGCCAGCTGACCTTCGGCGAGGCGGGGCTGCGCGCCGTGGTGGACCTCGGCGCCTGGTGGCAGGCCGAGACCGGTGGCCCCTTGCCCCTCGGTGGCAACGGCATCCGGCGTGACCTGCCGGAAGAGCTCCAGCAGCGCCTCTGCCGGCTGCTCACCCAGTCGATCGCCTACGGCCTGGACCACCGCCAGGAGGCTCTCTCCTACGCCATTCGCTACGCCCGGGGCCTCGAGGACGACCCGGTGCGCTCGGACCGCTTCGTGGGCATGTACGTGAACCACTGGACCCGCGACTACGGCGAAGCCGGGCGGCGCGCCGTGCAGCTGCTGCTCGACCGCGCCACCGAGCGTGGCATCCTGCCGATGCGCATCGAGGCCGAGTTCGTCGAGGCTTGAGGTGGGGCCCCTCGCGGCCGTCGCCTTCGACCTCGACGGCACCTTGATCGACAGCCGGGAAGACCTCGCCCGCGGCGTCAACCTGCTGCGCGGGGAGCTGGGCCTGCCACCGCTGCCCCTCGAGCAAGTGATCACCTTCGTGGGCGACGGCGCCCTGGCCCTGGTGCGCCGCTCGCTCGAGATCGACCGGCCCGGGCTCACGGCCGAGCCGCTGCTGCCACGGTTCCTGGAGCTCTACGACAGAGTCTGTCTGGAGCGGACGCGCGCCTACCCCGGCATCCCGGCCCTGCTTGAGGAGCTGAGGCCGCGGCTTCCTCTCGCCGTGCTCACCAACAAGCCCGAAGCCATCTCCCGGCGGATCCTCCAGAGCCTGGGCCTCGCTTCGCACTTCCAGGCCCTGGTGGGCGGCGACACCTTGGCCGAGCGCAAGCCTCATCCGGCCGGGTTGCGCTACCTCGCCGAGCGCTTCGGCTGTCCCGTCGAGCGCCTCTGCCTGGTGGGCGACGGCCGCCGCGACGCCGAAGCCGCCCAGGCCGCCGGCTCGCCGGTGATCCTGGTCAGCTGGGGCTTCACGGCTGCCGAGAAACTCGCCCTCCTCCCCGCAAGCGCCCGCGCCAGCCGGCCCGAGGAAGTGGCGGGGATTCTGGAGGGGTGGGCGGCGGCCCAGGCCCCCGCCCGCGGCTAGGACCCAGCCGGCGGCGGCCGGTGGCGGTGGTGGGAGAGGCCTTGGGCTTTGACGCCCCCGTTTGGACCGCCCACGGTGCCGAAGCCGGCCTTGATCCACGCCTCGAGGCCGCCGTCGATGAGTACCACGTCGTCGAAGTCGCGCTCGAGCAGCAGCCTCATGGCGTCCTCGCCGCAGCTGTCGCCCTGGCGGCAGTAGATGAGGAAGGTGCGGCGCTTGAGCAGGGCGATCTCCGCCAAGCGTGCAGGCAGCTGAGCCAGAGGCAGGCTCACGGCGCCGGCGAGGTGCCCTTGCTCGCCCTCGAACTCTTCGCCGCTGCGCACATCGAGGATCGGCAGATCCTGGTTGTCGCGCAGCATCTCGAAGGCCACCGGCGGGCGCACCCGCAGCAGGATGGGGCGGTCGTCCACGCGGATCTTGCGGCCGGCGCAGCCGGCGAGGAGGAGAGGCAGAAGGAGCGCGAGGCGTCTCAACTCTCGGCGGCGATCGCCGCCTCGGCGGTGTCGTACACCGGGAAAAGCTCCAGCAGGCCCGCCACCGCGAGCAGCTTCTGCAGCCGCTCGGCCGGGTGCACCAGGATCAGCTTGCGGCCCCGCTCCTTGAAGCGAGCGAGGTAACCCACCAGCTCCCCGATGCCGGTCGAGTCGATGTAGTTGATCTGCGAGAAATCGATGATCAAGTGGCCGGAATCCTCGGCCAGGGCCTGGTCGAGCGACTGGGCGAAGAACTGAGCGCTCTCGCCCAGCTTAACCACACCGCCCACCGTCAGGATCGAACAGCCTTGAGAGCGCGTTCTCTGCAGGATCATCGGTGGGCGGAGTCTAGCACGGGGGCTCCCACCCGCCCCGCCTCCTTCCTCTGCCGCGCCAGCTTCGAGGCGTAGAGGTGGCTGAGGAAATCGTAGAGGACGAGTTCGTGCTCGGGGCCGGCGGAGCGGGTGAGGCGGTTGATGAACATGTGCTGGAAGCTGCCGGTCAGCTCGAGGAGGGAGGCTGTGAGGCGGCCTTCGCTTTCGCGCCGGCGCAGTTCGGCGAGCAGGGGCGCCAGGGCCTGGGAGCGCCGTTCGAGGGCCTCGTGGGCCGGCCGTGCGGCCTCGGGCAGCTCGCCTTCGAGCCAGCGCTCGAGGGTCTGCTTCTCGCGGCGCAGCCTCTCGGCGAGGGGAGCCTTCAGCAGCTCCGCCTGGTAGCGGCCGGCGAAGCCCGTCCGGGCCCTTTCGGCGAGCTTCCATCGCCATTCGAGGTCGAGCCCGAGGTCGTCGTAGAAGCGGTGGAGACCGAGCAGGGCGAGCCGCCAGCGGAGATCGGCCCCGGCGTCCCCCTCGCAGCTTTCGAGCATCGCCGCCACGGCTTCACTGTCGTGCCCGAAGAGCTCTTCGGCGAGCTCGATGCCTTCCGGGCCGCCGTAGCGCTCGATCTCGCGCTCGTAGGTGTCGAGCTGGACCTTCCACACGAACCCGGAAGCCTGGAGCTCGGCGAAGAGGGCGTTCGCGGCCGGCAGGAGCTCGCCGTGGAGGCGTTCGGGCTCGGCCCGGAGGCGCAGGCGCAGGTGCCAGGCCGGGTCCCCGTAGCGCAGGAAGAACCAGCTGCGAGCCCAGCCCCGGGCCACCGCTTCGCGGGCGAAGGGGCCCAGGCTCTCGCGCAGGGCGGCGTCGGCCGTGGCGGTGCCGGCGTAGAGCTTCGCGTAGAGCCAGTCGGAGCCGGGCGGAAAGAGGCGGGGCACCCGCGCGGGCGAGAGCTTCGGGGCGCGGGGCCGGGCCACGGCTGCCTCCAGCCGGCGCACGAAGGGCACCACGGCTTCGTGAACGAAACGCCCTTCCGGGCCCGTAACGCAGAGCTCCTCGGGGGCTGGCCAGAGCTCGGTGAGCACTGCGCCGTCCCGGCCCTTGATCTCCTCCACCAGGGCGTCGAGCACCAGCGGATTGGCGAGGTCCACGGCGAGCTCGTTCTCGCCGTCGAGGAGGGAGACCCAGCGTGGCAGCCGCCGCTTCGCTCGCAAGGCCTGGGCACGGCGGTAGCGCTCGGCCCTGGAAACGGCAGCGAGCCCCTGCACTTCTTCGGCTGAGAGCCGCCAGCGTGCCTTGGCGAGCACCACCCGGCCGCGGCTCACCCGCGGCAGGAACGGAGCGCCGGCGAAGGGGCCCCAATCCCAGCCGAGCCCCACGCCGCGTTCGTGGCTCTGGAGTGCGGCCAGGAAGCGATACAGCCCAAGACTCTCGATCGAGGTGTTGTGGGCGGTGGTGAGCCGCGGCAGCACCTCGCAGCCGAGCGTCTGCGAACGCAGCACCACTCGCTCGCCGATCACCGTCACCACCAGGTCGGAGACCTCGATCTGCCGCTCGCCAGGGGCCCCCGAGACGCCGAGGAAGGGAATCTCGTGGTCGCGCAGCAGGGGCCGGGCCAGGATGTTGCCCACCCGGCCTTCCGGTAGATGAACCAGCTCGGCGTAGACGGCCTCCGGATTGTGGGCCTCCTCCGCCGCCAGATGCTCGCGGACCCGCCGGGCGAGCTCGGGATCCGCATGGCAGAAGCGACCCACCAGGCGGGCTCCGGACGGGCCGATGCCGTGGGAGACCAGCAGCCGATAGTCGCCGGCGGCCAGGGCCTGGCCGCTAGGCGCGGCGAACACCACCAGGGCGGCCAGGGCGTCCGGCAGGGGCGGTCGCTCGGCCTCGGCGAGGCGAGCGAGCAAGGCATCCGAGAGCTCCACTTCCCGGCGGCCGGCGGCGAGGGCCTCGCTCAGCAGCTCCAGCAGGGCCTCGTGGCGGGGCGTCCAGCTGGCCCCGCCACGGTCGCCCTTGGCCTTGAGCGGCAGGCCGGCCAAGAGCGGCGAGGCTTCGGCCCCGGCCAGGTTCGAGCGGCCGAAGCCGATGCCGCCTTCTTCGTCGAGGGCCTCGAGCAGGGGTACGGGGCGATTTTCGCCGTAGCGGTCGAGGAAGGCCTGGCGGAAGGCCGAAAGTGGCCCCTCGGCGCGGGGCGGCGACACCTGGTGCAGCAGCTCGAGGGCCAGCAGCACTTCGCCTGCGACCTCCTGCGAAAGCTCGAGCCCGGGCGAGGGCTTCACCAGGTCCACCTGCACCAGCCGGGCGAGCTCCACCGGTACGCCCAGGGGCTCGAGCAGCGCCGCCACTTCGCGGTAGCGCTCCGGCGCATGGCCGAGGCCGCGGTCGAGCTCCTCGAGGGCACGGCTCGCCTCGGCCAGGCGGGCGTGCGCCTCCCCGGCGAAGGGATGGGCCGCGAGCTGGCGCAGGAGGGCCGGCGTCGCCTCCTCGCCGGTCACCGGCGGCCCGAGCTGCGGCAGTAGCAGCTGGACGTCGACCAGCTCGTGGACGAAGGCCTCGGCGTCCTCGAGGGTGATCTCTCCCTCGGGATCGGCTGCCACCAGGAAGGCTGCGAGCTCCGCCAGGCGGGCTCCTCCGCGGGCCTTCTCGAGGGTGCTCGAGAGGGCCTCGAAGGCCTCCACGGCCACCAGGTGGTAGGTGCGAATCCGCCCGGCCAGTCGCGCCTCGGCATAGCGCAACCGCCCGGCCGAGGCGAGCAGGCTGGGGTTCGGCCGGTAGAGCAGCTCGCCCCGGGCCTCCGGACTCTGGGCCAGGGCCTCGCAGAGGGCGAAGAGATAGTCCATGTCGAAGCGGCTGTGGCGCTGGTAGGTCTCCCGCGGCGCCAGGGCCAGTCGGGTCTCGTCGCCCACGCCGCCCACGCTGCATCCGGAGAACAGGCCGAACGGGGTGGGCCGAGAGGTCATCCGCAGGAAATAGCGCACCAGACCGTGCTCGCTCCGCTGGCCCTTCTTGGACTCTGGCTCGGCCTGCCAATGCGCCAGGCTCTCCTCGAGGTGGGGCGAGGCGAGGAACAGCGCCTCGCGCACCTCCGGGCGGGCCACGAAGGCCCGCAGCCGCGCGCGGAGCAGGGCGCGATCGCGCTCGAGCGCCGCCTCGAGGGCCGCATCCTCGGCTTCGAGCTCCGGGGCCGCGAGGCCCTCGGCCCAGGCCTCGAGCTCCTCTCGGGGCAAAAGGGGGGTGCGAAACAGCGCCAGGTTCGACGGGGTGAAATCCTGCTCGATCGCCATCGCGTTCCTCCAGCTGCCTGCCGCCCGCTCAGGCCGGGGCCGAAGCCAGCAGCAGCTGATCCCAGGCCGGCTCCAGGGGGGAGACGGCGGCCAGCAGGGCGAGGCCGATGCCGGCCGCTCCCACCAGGAAGCCGGGTTCTCCGGAGCGCCGTGGGTCGTTGCGGTCGCCGATCCACACCTCGAAACCCGCCACGCCCTTTCCAGGCTCGCGGGAGGCGAGCGCCTCGCCGAACCCGTGGCGGGCCGCGACCAGAAGCTCCGGGTTGCCGCTCACCTGGTAGAGGCGGTTGAAGAGATGGGCGTTGCCAGCCGAGCCGTGGCAGAGGCAGGCGTCCACCACGCCCACGCCGGCGGGCGGCCGCTGCGATGCCCGGCCGGCGAGCGACACGGCCTCGGCTACCCACTCCGGCCGGGCGAAGCTCCGGCCGGCGAGAGCCAGCACCGCCGCGATGCCCAGATCGCCGTAGCACCAGGCGGTGCGGGTGGGCTCCAGAGCCTCACCGGGGAGGATCAAGGCCGGAAAGGCCGAATCCTCCTCGGCGGGCAGGCGATGGGCCAGCAGCCAGGCCACCGTGCCGTCCGCGAGGTCAGCAAGGCCGGGATGATCGAGCCCGGCCGCCCGGGCCTGCGCGAGGAGCCCGAGCACGCCGGGGATGCCGTGGGCCACGCCCAGGTTGTAGCAGCCGTTGGGGCGCAGCAGCCGCTGCGCGGCCGGCAGCCACTCCGCCAGGTGGTACCAGGCGCAGCCCTCGGGGCCGCGCTCCGCGCTCTTCTCGAGGTGCGAAAGCAGCGCGGTGAGCAGCTCCAGCGCGCGCCCCTTGCCCCGCCGCTCGAGCAGGGCGAGCCCGTAGCCGGCGAGCCCGCCGATCAGCTCATAGGGCTGGACCTCGTCCACTCGGCCGAGGAGCTCGGCCAGGGCCTCCTCGATCGCCAGGGTGAGGTCGTCGTCCGCGGCGTAGAAGTGCCGCGCCAGGTGGTCGGCCACCCAGCCGATGCCGGCGAAGCCGCCGTAAAGCCCTACCGGCAGGCGGGCTTCGCCGAGGGCATCGATCGCCTCCGAGAGCAGGGAGAGCGCCACGTCCCCGGCCGTCGAGCCGGGGCGGGCAGCGTCCAGATAGGCGAAGAACAGGGCCACTCCCGCCGTGCCGTTGGCCAGCGTCGCATCGCCCGGCGAGGAACTGGCCGAGGTCAGTGCCTCTGGCCGCGAGAGGGCGGCCTCGATCTCCTCGATCGCCCGCCAGGCTTCGCTGGCCTGCTCTCCTTCGAGAATGGGACTCCACATCGTGCACCTCGCGCATCACGTTCGAAACAAGGGGACCAGCCGGCGCCCCGACTGCGGGAGCTCCGCGAGACGCCGGCTGGTTTTCTGCGACAATGAGCGTCAGCTCACCGGTTCAAAGCACCGGCTGGCTCGGCTCCGGCGGCCGGGCAACGGGCAGTTTTCCGGCCGCCGGGGCTCCCTTTCCGCGTCATCGCCATCGCCTGCCAGAACCGGCGCCTAGCAATCGCAGGTGCGGAAGCAGGTGTCGGTGCAGCAGCTGGAGGTACCGCCCGAACACAGAGTCCGGGTGGCGCCGCCCACCACGCCCTCGAGCTCGCGCTCGGACAGGTTGCGGAGGGTTTCCTTGGAGAGGGTGAGCTTCTTGGTGATCTGCTTTTTCATGGTTCGCTCCTTGGACTGCTGGGTTGTGCGAGGCCGCTCGGCTGGCCGCAGCGCCGGCGTCCTCAAGAGCGGAGCTCCCTGACCTGAGGGGGAAACCCTTGCTCCGGGGCGTCGCGGTCTCGCGGGTGAGACTCTGAAAAGGGTTCACCGCACCACCTCCAGGGGTCGAGACTCGACCCTCGGGCTGGCGGGTTCCGGGCTTTCGAGCTGGGCCGCCACCAGCCGCCGGTAGACGCCGGGGCGGGAGAGCAGTTCCTCGTGGGTGCCACTGTCCACCAGCCGGCCGGCGTCGAGGACCAGGATGCGGTCAGCGTGGCGGATGGTGGAGAGGCGGTGAGCGGCCACGATGCGGGTGGCCGAGAGCTCACCGAGGTTGTGCTGGATCTTGCGCTCGGTCACGGTATCGAGAGCGCTGGTCGCCTCGTCGAGAATCAACACCCGCGGCCGGCCCACCAGGGCGCGGGCGAGGGCGATGCGCTGCTGCTGGCCGCCGGACAGCGACGAGCCGCCGTCCGCGAGCACGGTCTCGTAGCCCATCGGCAGGGCGGAGATCTCCTCGTCGATCTCCGCCAGCCGGGCGGCTTCGACCACCCGCGCCATCGGCAGGGCGGGGTCGGCGAGGGCGATGTTCGCCCGCACGGTGCTGGCGAAGAGGTACGAGCGCTGAGGCACGTAGGCGAGCCGTTTGCGCAGCCACTCTGCCGGCAGCTGGGAGAGCGGGCGGCCGTCGTAGAGCACCTGGCCGCCTTCCGGGTGGATCAAGCCCGCCAGCAGGCCGGCCAGCGTGGACTTGCCCGAGCCGGAGAAACCCACCAGGGCCACCAGCTCGCCGGGCCGGATGTCCACCGTGACGCCCTCGACCGCCGGCGGCACCAGCGGCCCGTAGCGGAAGGAGACGCCGGCGAGCGAGATGGCCCCGGCGAAGCTCGCAGGCCGGGCCAGCTCCGCGCCCATGGGCTCCCGCGCCGTGGCGAGCACGTCTTCCAGGCGGTCGAGGTAGCTGCCCAGCAGTTGGAACTGTGTGGCGTTGGCCACCAGCGTGGAAAGGGGCGCCAGGAAGCCGCCGGCGAGGGCCGCGAGCGAGAGCATGGTGCCCAGGGAGAGATCCCCGGCCATCACCCGCAGGCCGCCGTAGAGCAGCACCGCGATGGGCGAGCCGAGGGCCAGGGCCTCGAGCAGCGAGGCCACCCAGGTGTCCAGCCGGCCGCGGGCGAGGGAGACGTTCAGCTCGCGCACGAAAAGGTGCGACCAGGCCTCCACCGCGCCGTCCTCGCTGCCGCAGGCCTTGATCGCCTCGATGCCGGCGAGCAGCTGCACCTGGTAGCTCTGGGACGCCGCCTGCGCCTCCAGGGCCTGGGAGGTCAAGAGCTTGCGACTGGCGAGGGCACCCAGCAGGATGGCCAGCCGGAGCGCCGCGAGCAAGGCCACCAGGAGCCCCAGCCGCCAATCCGCCGCCAGCAGCAGCACCAGATAAGAGGCCACCATCAGGCCGTCGAGGGCGGTCGAGAGCACGGCCGAGGTGAGGATCTCGCGGATCGCCGAGTTGCTCGCCAGGCGCATCAAGAGGTCGCCGGCCGAGCGCTTCTGGAAGTAGAGGAACGGCAGGTGCACCAGGTGGTCGAGGAAATCGAGCGTTAGCTCGCTGTCCAGCCGGGTGCGCAGGGCCAGCAGCAGATGGCCGCGCACCAGGGCCGCCAGCAGCTGGAAGGCCACCAGCGCCGCCGCCCCGGCAAGCAGCACCCAGAGCAGCGTGCGGTCGCCCCGCGGGATCACGCGGTCGATCAGGATGCCGGTGAGAAGCGGCAGGGCGAGGGCCAGGCCCTGGAGCACCAGCGAGGTCGAGAGCACCCGCGAGAGCAGCTGGCGGTGGCCGAGCACCCGGCCGAGGTAGCGCCGGAGCAGGGGCTTGCGCTCTCCGCCCTCGGTGAAGGCTTCGCCCGGCTCGAGCACCACCGCCACTCCGGTGAGCACGCGATCGAGCTCCGCGCGGGGCACGAAGCGGGGCCCGAAGCCGGGGTCCACCACCCAGGCCCCCTTGCGGCTCGAGCGCTCGAGCACCACGAAGTGGTTGAACCCCCAGTGCAGGATGGCCCCGGCCTCGAGCAAGGGGAGGTCTCGAGGCCCGGCGAGCTGCACGCCGCGGCCGCGCAGGCCGAAGTGGCGAGCGGCGGCGAGCAGGGTGCGGGCGTCGGTGCCGT
>CALMKX010000239.1 GCA_937867335.1 uncultured Acidobacteriota bacterium | reverse complement strand
CTCGACGCCCATCCGCTGGGCCTCGGCGGCGAGGGGGCCCGGAGCACTCGCTGGCAGCGCCTGGGCAACCGTTTCAGCTTGCTCGGCGTGGCGTCACGGCCGATCGCTGGCCTCGAGATCCCGTTCGCCAGCGTGCCCGTCGAGGGAGCTGCCGTCGAGGTGCTGCTCGACGGCGGCCAGGTGGCCGTGGCCGCCGTGGCGCCGGGCACCGCCAGGCTCCGGCTGACGGCAACCGCTCCCGCCGGCCTTCATCGACTGGAGCTCGCCACGCTGGCCTCGGTGTCCGGAGTGCCGGTGGTGCCGGCTCCCCTCGACCTCTCCTCCCACTGAGCCGCGCCCAGGGCCAGGCCCACTACGGCCACTAGGGCCGCCGCGTTCGACGGCATGGTGAGGCCGAAGTCGTAGAGCTCGTGCACTGCCACCGCCGCGAAGGCCCCGAGGGCGGCCAGGGCGGCGGCCCGATCCTCCGAGCGGCGGCCGTTCCGGAAAGCCTCGCCCAGCCTCCGCGCCATCGACACGCCGCCCACCGAGGCCACCAGCAGCCCCACCACCCCGGCGTTCAACAGCAGCTCCAGCACATCGTTGTGAGCGTGCCACCACAGCCCGGGCAGACTCCCTGGTTGCACTCGCGGGAAGCCTTCGCGGAAGGCTCCCAGGCCGATGCCCAAGATCGGCGAAGTGCCGAAGAGGTCGAGGCTCGCCCGCCAGACGTCGAGCCTTCCCGCCCCGCCCGAGGCTGCGAGCGAACCGGAGAAGAAGCGGCTGAGGGCGTCCGAGAGGCTGGTGGCCGCGAGCGCCCCGCCGCCCAGCAGGGCGAGCAGGCCGAGGCCGACGAGGGCCGGGCGTCGGTTCTCGCTGGTGGCGACCAGCACTGCCCCCTGAACCACCGTGCCGGCCAGGAGCGCCAACAACCCACCTCGAGAGCCGGTGAAAGCCAGCCCCACCAGGAGCACCGCCCACCCCAGCAGCGGCAAGCCGATCCAGACCAGTCGGCTCTCGAGCCTGGGCTCCCGGCGGGCCCGGCGCAGCCCCCACCACACCAGGGCGAAGCCGCCGGCGAGCGCGATCTCGAGCAGCAGGGCCAGGTGGTTGGGATTGACAAAAGTACCGCGCAGGCGAGTGACATCTTGCGGCACCTGGACACCCCAGATGGCGGAATCGCGGGCGAACCAACCGCGCGCTCCGTAGAAGACTTCGAACAGCGCCACTGCAAAAAGAGCCGTCCACACCAGCCTTCGCGCCGGGCGCGACCGGCCCAGGCCGGCCGAGGCGACCAGCAGGGCGGCGAGCGAGGCGAGCGCCAGGCTCGTCCAGAGCGAGAACCAGGGAGAAAACGACAGGCCGGTAGGCCCTGGCACGGAGGCGGCCCGGCCGGGAGCGAGCAGCGCGACGAGCCACCGTGGGATCGGCATAGACTGGAAAAGACCGAGAACGGCGAGCACGACCAAGGCCAGGGCCGGCAACCGGACCCGCCTCCACACCGCCTCGTCCATCGGTCTCTTGAGAACCAGCACCAGAAGAAAAAGGCACGCTACTTGCAGCAGTGCATCCGCCCAGACCACCACACTGGCGAAGGGCAGAGGCGCCCAGAGGAGCACCAGGGCCAGGATCAGCGCAGGCCCGATACGAGCGTCAGCGAACACCGCAACGACCTTCGGAGTCCGATGAGATCATCCAGCGCACCGACCCGACGATTCGACCGCAGCCACGCCGCAGCCTTCCTGCTCGGCCTTGCCTTCGCCTCACCCCTGGCAGCACAGTTCGCGCAGTATACGCCCCCCGGTGGCGGCAGCAGCGAACCCGAGCTGCGCAAGGACGCCCTGGCCAAGGCCGTCGAGGACTCCCGCTATCGCCTCGGGCCGGTTCGGATCGACCCCTGGATCGGCATCCACGATGTCGGGCTGATCGATGTGCCGGAGGCTCCCGGTGCCAAGCGGCACGGCGCCCAGCTGGTGGGCAACGCCGGCGCCGGTCTGCGGCTCTACCTGCCGCTGGGCGCCAAGGTCTTTCTCGCCGCCCACGTGCTGCCCGAGTACAGCTGGGCCGAGAATCGCGACCGCAACCGCCTCAACGGTCGCTTCGGTTTCGGGGTCTTCAGTTTCTGGAACCGCCTCACGGTCGAGGCGCTCGCCACTCGGGAGGACGCCTTGGGCGTGGCCACTCCGCAGCTGCTGTCGCAGGTGAACCAGCGCCGGGATCGCGCCAGCCTCTCGGCCGAGCTGCAAGTGGCCGGCTCGCTCTATGTCTTCGCCGAGACCGAGAACGAGAAGGCCGAGAGCCTGGCCGAAACCGGCCAGGACCCGGAAGGCGCCACCCTCGCCCAGGTGGATCGCACCGAGACCAAGAGCCGGGCCGGTGTTCGCCTGCGCACGCCACGGGGCTGGCGACTCGGGGCGGGCGTGGAGCACACCGAGACCGACTTCGCCGGCCGAGCGCTCGATCGCTCGAGCTCCGGCACCGCTCCCGTGGTGGAGGTGGCTTCGCCGCCCGATGGCAACCTCCAGGCGACGGCGAGCCTGGCCTATCGCTCGCTCGACCCGGCCGCCGGATCGAGCTTCGTGTCGTTTTCCGGCGTCACCGGTTCGGTGAGCCTCGGCCTTGGCCCCGGCTATCGTTTCGCTCCCACCGTTTACGCCAGCCGTAATGTGATTTATACGCTCTCGCCGCCATACTCCTATTTCAGGAGCGATCGCACTGGCCTCTCGCTGACGGCCCGGTTGCTGCGCAGGTTGGAATTGTCCGGTTTCGGCGAGGCCGGGCGCGACCGCTATGTGGGTTCCGGCACGGTCGACGTGACCGAGGACGAGACCGCCTACGGGATCCAGGCCCAGCTTCTCCTCTCGCGCCGCCTCGTCCTCACTTTGGGGTGGAGCGAAGAGCGCTACGACTCACCGCGGCCCGGCGGCGACCGCAAGCTCTCGGTGGCACGCGCCGGCTTGGCGCTGTCCCGGGGCCGCTCGCCCTGGTTCTGATCCTGACTCGGTCGTTTCGAGAGGCAAATGGGAGCGCCGAGACCATGAAGGCGATTTCGAGATCCTGCGATAAGCTACCGACCATGCGGACCAGCATGGCTTGGTGGGCACCGCTCTTGGCGGTGTGGGCGAGCCTATCCTTCGCCTCGCCCCTGGCGGCGGCCCAGCCGAACTACCGCGTGGGCCCCAAGGATCTCCTCGAAATCCAGGTCAGCCAGGTACCGGAGCTCAACGTCGAGAGGCGGGTCTCCGAGACCGGGGTGATCAACCTGCCGATGGTCGGCGACCTCGAAGTGCGCAACCTCACCGAGAGCGAGATCCGGGCGAAGCTCAAGCAGCTCCTGGAAACCAACTACCTGCAGCGCGAGGCAGCTTCCGTCTCGGTGGTGATCAAGGAATTCCGCTCGCAGCCGATCTCGGTGATCGGGGCGGTCCAGAACCCGGGGCCGCTCGCCTACCCCGGACGCTGGACCCTGCTCGAAGCTCTGACCGCCGCCGGCGGCCTGGTGGCCGACCACGGCGACACCATCCACGTGCTTCGCCGGGCCGGCAACGGCCTCACCGACCAGCTGAGCATCCGGGTGGACGACCTGCTGACACGAGGCGATCCACGGGCCAATATCCCCATCTTCGCCAACGACTTGATCAACGTCCAGCCGGCCCTGACGATCACCGTCTTCCTGGTGGGCGAGGTGCGCACGCCCGGCGCGGTGTCTTTCCGCAGCAACGAGCGCATCACCTTCCTCACCGCCCTCGCCCGGGCCGGCGGCTTGACCGAGCGCGCCTCGCGGGAGGCAGTGATCCGCCGCCGCCTGGACAGCGGCGCCGAGCGCGAGATCAAGGTGGACGCCAAGCGAGTGCTGTCTGGCAAGGATCCAGACGTCGAGCTCAAGGGCGGCGACGTCATCGTCGTCAAGGAGTCGTTCTTTTGAACCGTGACGCTCCCTCCTCGGGCCTCGGAGACGCCGATCTCTTCGGTGCCGGCGCGCCGGCCGAGAGCTCCTTCCAGATCGCCGACCTGCTGCAGGTTCTCGAGCGCCGCTGGCGGCTGATCGTCGGCGTGGTGCTGCTCTGCCTCCTGGGAGCCGGCCTGCGCTACGCCATCACTCCCCGCGAGTACCGCGCCGAAACGCAGATCCAGATCGAGCGCCGCTCGCTGTCTTCCCTGGCCTCGAGCGCCCAGAGCAACTCCAACGCCTGGCTCGAGAGCTGGTGGAACATGGAGTACTACCCCACCCAGTACCGGCTGCTGCAGAGCCGCGGGCTGGCCGAGAGGGTGGTGAAGAACTTGCGCCTGGCGGAGAACGCGGAGCTCGCCGCCCAGAGCTCCACGCGGGCGAGCGCTGGGCACGTCACCGCCGCCGAGGACGAGGCGCAGCTCGGCGCCCTGGCGAGCGGCCTCCTGGGCGGCCTCGAAGTGACGCCGATCGCCAACACCCAGCTGGTGGTGATCGCCTACCGTTCGCGGGATGCCCGGATGGCGGCAGCGGTCGCCAACGGTTTCGCCGAAGCCTTCATCGACTGGGGCATCGAGAGCCGCAGCGAGACCGTGGGTAAGGCCTCCGGATTCCTCACCCAGCAGATCGAAGAGGTGAAGGCGGCGATCGCCAAGACCGAGCAGTCCCTCCAGTCGGTGTCGCGCAGCTCGAACCTGGTCAGCGGCGAGAACGAGCGCGTCACCAGCGTCACCCTCGAGCGCATGTCGGCGATGAACGAAAGCTACTCCGCCGCCCAGAACGAGCGCATCAGCCGGGAGGCGCGCTACAACGAGGTGATGCGCACGGCTCCCAGCGCCATCGCCGATGGCCAGCCCTCCGAGCGCTTCGGCCAGCTGAAGAACGACCTCGCCGCCCTCGAGCGCGAGTACGACAGCAAGCTCAAGACTTTCAAACCCGAATTCCCGGCCATGGTGGAGCTCAAGGCCAAAATCGAGCGCCAGCGGCAGAGTGTGGAATCGGCTCGCAACGAGCTGGTGGCCCAGGCCCGCGAGCGGGCGCGGGCGGACTACCAGGAGGCCTTGCACAAGGAGCAGCGGCTCGCCGGCGAGATCTCCGCCCTCAAGGAGCAGAACCTGCGCGAAAACTCGGCTAGCGTGGAGTACGCCAACCTGGCGGCCGAGCTGGCCAACAAACGGAACCTGCTCAACGACCTCCTGGCCAAGCAGTCGGAAGCCGCGGTGACTTCGAGGCTCCAGGAGACGCGGGAATCGAACGTCCGGGTGGTGGATCGCGCCCTGGTTCCCCAGACGCCGTTCCGGCCGTCGCTACGCCGGGACTTGACCGTGGGCCTGGTACTCGGCCTGATGGTCGGCCTGGGCCTGGTGTTCCTGCTCGAGTTCCTCGACCGCTCCCTGAAAGAACCCGAGGAAGTGGAGAAGCTCCTGGGGCTGCCGACCCTGGCCGTGATTCCAGACATCTCCGAGCGCGCTGGCTCCTATCGCGCGGGCTACGGCTATGGCTACGGCCCTCGGCAGGTGGCCCGCCGCGGCAAGGGCGGCGAAAGGCGCCAGGGCGAGGAGGAAGAGCTGCCGATCGAGCTTCTGCCTCACCTGCGACCACGGCTCGCCGTGGCCGAGGCCTACCGCTCCCTGCGCACCGCCCTCCTGCTGGCGAGCGCCCAGGAGCTGAAGGTGGTGAGCCTCACCTCTGCCGAGAGCGGCGAGGGCAAGACCACCACCGCCACCAACCTGGCCGTGGTGCTCGCCCAGCTCGGCCGCCAGGTGCTGCTGATCGACGGCGACCTGCGCCGGCCACGCCTGCACGAGATTCTGCGAGCCTCGAACCGCACCGGTCTGGTGAACCTCTTGACCAGCGCTCCCGGCCGGGCCGAGGAAGTGTTCCTGCGCACCCAGGTGCCGAACCTCTACCTGCTGCCTTCGGGGCCGATTCCGCCCAACCCGGCCGAGCTCCTCGCCTCGGACCGCATGCGCGATTTCGTGCAGCACGTGCGTTCGCACTTCGATTTCGTGGTGATCGACTCCCCGCCCACGCTGGCGGTGACCGACGCCACGCTGATCGGCTCGCTGGCCGACGGCGTGCTGCTCTGCCTCCGGGCGGGCCGGGTCACCCGCGAAGACGCCCGCTCCTGCCGCGACCGCCTAGCGCGCGCCGAGGTCAAGATCCTCGGCACCGTGCTCAACGGCCACAGCACCGGCCAGGGCCGTTACGCTCGCCACTACTACAAGTACGCCCCGAGCACCGCCGAAGCGGCGGCCGACGACGCCAGGGAACCCGCTGCCTAGAGGCCACCGTGATCGACCTGCATTGTCACATCCTGCCGGGAATCGACGACGGCGCCCGCGACTTCGACGAAGCGGTGGCGATGTGTCGGCTCGCGGCTCAGCGCGGCTGCGAAGCGATGGTGGCCACTCCGCACCAGTTCCACGCCCACTGGGCGAACGACGAGCCGGCGGTGCTCGAGCGTCTCCTCGCGCGCCTGCAGGAGCGTGTGGGGCCACAGCCCAGGCTCTACCTTGGCGCCGAGATCCGCGTCTACACCGGCCTGCTCGAGGAGCTCGAGCGCTGGCCGGCGAGCTCGGCCTTGCCCCTCGCCGGCTCCCGCTACCTGCTGGTCGAGTTCGATCGCCGGGGCTACGGACCGGAGCCCCGGGAGCTGATCCACGAGCTGGTGGTGGCCGGCTGGCAGCCGATCATCGCCCATCCGGAGCACTACCCCTGGCTGATGGAGAACCTCGACCTGGTGGAGGAGCTGATGGCCCGCGGCGCCCTCTGCCAGATCACCGGCATGAGCCTCGCCGGGGGCTTCGGGCGCAACGCGCAGCTCGCCTGTCGCGAGCTCGTCGATCGCGGCTGGGTGCACTTCGTGGCCAGCGACGCCCACGGTGTCTCGTCGCGCCCGCCGGGGCTCGCCGAGGCCTACCGGCTGCTCGCCGCCGGCTGGGGCGAAGCCACGGCCCGAGCCTTGACTCACGGCAACGCCGAGTGCGTGCTGGCCAACCGTCCGGTGCCCAACCCTGTCGCAGCCTGAAGAGAGCTCGATGAAGCCCGTCTACCGCACTCTTGTCGCCCTGATCCTGGTGATGGCCGCGGCTTTCTCGACCAAAGCCGCCGAGCCGAGCTCGATCGACCCGTTCTACAGCGCGCTCGCCGAGGACGGCATCCAGGCACTGCAAGAAGGCAACGCCCGGGTGGCCGCGCAGACGCTGCGCATCGCCTGCTTCGGCATGCTGGACGAGCCGGCTCAACTCGGCCGCTGCCTCGCCTATCTAGGAGCCGCGCAGGCCCGGGACGAAGACCGCGAAGGCTTCGTCGAGACCTACCACCGGCTGGCCACCGTCGAGCAACGCTTTTCCGGCTATAGCTCGGCGAATCTCCCGGCCGAGCTGCGGCGCACTCTCGAGCGCTCGCTGGTGCGTTGGATCCCCGAAGAGCAGCTGGCCTCGGTTCCTGCCTTCGGGCCGCTCGCCTCCCGGCGGATCGTAGCCAAGACCGACCGTCTGCCCGCCCGGGAGCGCCGCACCGAGCTCCAGGGCTTGCTCGCCAAAGAGCCGGAGAACCCCTACTTCCGGCTGGCCCTCGCCCAGCTTGAACTCGACGAAGGCAAGCAGGCCGAGGCCCTCCGGCAGGTGGAAGCTCTCCTCGCCCGCCAACCCGGCTTCGCCGATGCCCTTTGCGTGAAGGGCCTCGCGGAGTACCAGCAGAAGGGCGTCTGCGCCAAAGCAGTGGTCGACCTCGCCGGCTGCCCGGCGATTTCCGGGGATGAAACCCTGGCCGAAGCGATGCTCGATTGCCGCCTGGAGCTCGGCCAGCGCCGCGAAGCCGCGGATTTCTACGCTTCGCTGCCCGCGGACGTGCGCTCCGCCAAGTCTGTGGCGCGCCTCGGCCGCCAGCTGGAGAAGGCGCCCGCCACCAACGAGAAGCCGGCCGAGGCACCGGCGCCACCACCGGCGCCCGCGAAGGCTGCGGCAACGCCCACTCCCACCCCGCCGGCGAGAAGCACGCC
>CALMKX010000238.1 GCA_937867335.1 uncultured Acidobacteriota bacterium | reverse complement strand
GGTGGCACCGAGTCGGCGGCGCCAGGTGTCCAGCGCGGCGGCATCGTCGCTGAGCGGGTCGATGCTCAGCGAGAGCAGCCGCGTGTCGGGGCGAGCGCCGAGCACCTGGCCCTGCAGCGCCGCGAAGACCGCCCCCTGCACCGGGCAGCTGGCCGAGCAGCCGGTGAAGGCGCTAAAGCCGCAGGAGGGCCGAGCCCGCCGGCGAGGAGATTCTCGATGGCCGTGAGCTTGGGCATCTCGGCGGCGCGGAGCCAGGCGATCTCGGCCGCGAGGAGAGCGGCATCGCTCCGGCGCACCGACTCTTCTCCCTTGAGCAGGAGGTGCGTCAAGCGGAGGAGGTTCTCGTAGCCGGCCCGGCGCACCAGGGCCCCGAGAGCCTCGGCGTCGTGAGCCGGTAGCTCGATGCTCGCCGCCGCCGCGCCCACCGCGAGGTGGAGCCCGTCGCGACAGAGCGCGAGGAACTGGGCGTAGACGTGCCGTGGGTCCCAGCCTTCTTCGTCCAGGCGGGCGACCAGCTGGCAGATCTCCCCGCTCTGGCCGTCGAGGATGGCCGCGAGGAGGGCGAGAAAGAAGTCCCAGCCCAGGCTTCCCGACAGGCGGGCCGCATCCTCGTCGCGGATGGCCCCAGAGCCGAAGGAAGCGAGCTGATCGAGAAGAGCCACCGAATCTCGCACGCTGCCTTCACCGGCGCGGGCGATGAGGCGAAGTGCCGCCTCGCTCGCCTCGATGCCCTCTGCGGCGGCGATGCGGCCGAGGTGGCCAGCCATCTCCGCCAGGCTGACGCGCCGGAAGCGGAATTCCTGGCAGCGCGAGAGGATCGTTGCCGGCACGGCTTCGATCTCGGTAGTGGCGAAAATGAAAACCAGATGCGGCGGCGGCTCCTCGACGATCTTGAGCAGGGCGTCGAAGGCCTGGCGCGAGAGGCGGTGGACTTCGTCGATCACCACCACCTTGTAGCGGTCGCGCACCGGCGGGTAGCGCAGGCTCTCCGCGAGCTCACGGACCTGCTCCACTTTCGAGTAGGTGGCGGCGTCCACCTCCAGAACGTCGAGATCGGCACCGCGGGTGATCTCCTGGCAGATCTGGCATTCGTTGCAGGGATCGCCGTGGGCGCCCCGCTCGCAGTTGAGTGCCTTGGCGAGGAGGCGGGCGGTGGTGGTCTTGCCCACTCCACGGATGCCGGAGAAAAGATAGGCGTGGGCGATGCGACCTTCGGCCAGGGAGTTGCGCAGGGCCGTGACGATCGCTTCCTGCCCCACGAGGGCGGTGAAATCCTGAGGGCGCCACTTGCGGGCTAGGACCTGGTAGGGCATGGGGGGTCGGCTGTGATGCGCCAGCCGCCGACGAAGGGCTCCGGTTTCCCTGCGGCACTCGGAGCGGCAACCTTATCGCTGCTCCCTTCCGGGCCTGACGAGGTTCGGATGCGCCCGATGCACAGGACCCGAACCCTTCGCCCGCGGCTGGCGGGACCATCGATGCTACGCGCCTTCGCCACGCGAAGTAAAGGACGCATCCGGCCGATGCGCCCGGCTCGGAAGTCGCCGCTCGAAGGGCGTCGCGCTGCCCTGCTAAGATAGCCGCCGCCGAGGGCGAGCCCGTTGACCGAGGACGAGCGCTTCATGAGTCAGGCTCTCGACCTCGCGCGCGAAGCGGCCGAGATGGGTGAGGTGCCGGTGGGAGCGGTGGTGGTGGCCGGAGGGGAGGTGGTGGGGCGGGGAGGCAACCGCCGCGAAACCCGGCAGGACGCCCTGGCCCACGCCGAGATCCTGGCGATCGAGGAGGCGACGCGGCGGGTTGGCAGCTGGCGGCTGACCGGGTGTACCATCTACGTCACTCTGGAGCCCTGCGCCATGTGCGCGGGGGCGCTGGTCAACGCCAGGGTGGACCGGCTAGTCTTCGGCGCGCACGATCCGAAGGCGGGTTTTTGCGGCTCGCTGGGGGATCTGGCTCGCGACCCGCGGCTCAACCACCGGCTGCAAGTCACCTCGGGAATCCTCGAGGAAGAGTGCGGCGAGCTGCTCAGGAGCTTCTTCCAGGCCCTGAGGCAGCAGGCGAGGAGCGGTGCTGGCGAGGGCTGAGAGCGGGCCGCGAGCACGAAGGAAGCCAGGGCTGTTGTCGGGTAGTGCAGGCTCTTTGAGCGGTAGAACCTGGAGAGGTGTCCGAGTGGCTGAAGGAGCACGCTTGGAAAGCGTGTGTAGGGGTAACCCTACCGTGGGTTCGAATCCCATCCTCTCCGCCAGTTTTTCCCCCTGCGGGGAAGTACCATAGAATGTCCTCACGGAGAGGTGCCGGAGTGGTCGATCGGGGCGGTCTCGAAAACCGTTGACCGGGCAACCGGTCCGGGGGTTCGAATCCCTCCCTCTCCGCCATCCCCCCCTCAATCCATCTCGCCAGCACCTGACGGATCAAAGCCGGCTCTCGGCGTTCTTGCCGCTGGCGCGGGCTTCCGGGCAGACGACTCGCCCGGCTGCGGCAATCGCGCCGAGGCGAAGAAGAAGGACGTCAACACGTTGATCGTCCAACGCGGATCGGTCGCCAGGCAGCCGACATGGCCACCGTAGGGCAGGCGTCGCACGTGGACCCAGGGGTTGTCGGCGGCGGCGTGCTCGAGAACCGCAGCTGTTTCGGGTGGGAACATCGGGTCGTTGTCCCCGGCCACCACCAAGAGCGGCTGAGCGACCCGCCGCAGTGCGGCACGAGTATCCGCGGCGACCAGGAGGCTCTGCGACCCTCCCCAGCTCTCCGAGAAGAGCTCGAGCAGGGCCCGGAATGGGCGGCGGCGAGCCACCGGCAGGCCGAGTGCGCGGAGTCTCCTAGCGAGCCCCAGGCGGAGAACCAGCGGCATCAGCCCGCGACCCAGTGGCCTCGCGGCGAGCGAGGTTTCGTCGATGAAGCGCAGGGTGGCGGTGAGGTCGGCGGCGGGAGAGATCGCCACTCCGCCCAAGAGGAAATCGTGGGCTTCGTCGGTGGCCAGAGAGTGGACCACCACCATCGCACCCAGGCTGAAGCCGACGAGACCCAAGGGATGGCCGGGATAGCGCCGAGCCATTTCTCTCGCCCAGGCGCGAAGCTCGCCGGACTCGACGAGGCCGAGAGTCGGCATGCCGCAGCCCGGGAGGTTCCTGCCGTGCCAACGCAGGTCGGGAAGCACTACCCCGAAACCGGCCTGGGCGAGGCCTCGAGCGGCGAGCAACACGTAGCCTGCGCGCTTGCTGTCGAAGAGACCATGAACCAAGAAGAGTAGGGGGAACCCCGGAGCCGGGGGGTGACAGAAGGCCACGAGGGGTGTGGCGCCCGGCTCGGCGGCGGGGGCGTGGACCTCCTCGAAGCCGGGAGGAGGTGGACTGTCGCCGGCCAGGGCCGGGTACTGATCCGCGAGCTTCTCGAACAGCGAGCCACGAGCGAGCGAGAGCGTGCTCTTGAGGCCGGAGAGCGGACGCGGTTGGCAGGGAATCTGGTTGATCAGCTGCCAGAGGTCCTGTAGATCGGCGGGGCTCGTCGGGGCTGGCGTGTCAGGGTGGGGGAGGGGCGGCAGAGGTGGGCCGGCGTAGCCGCGGAGCAGGGCTTCGCCCAGGGCGGCTTCGGCGGCGAGCAGGCGGCGGTGCGGCATGGCTCGAGAATAGTCCCAATCCGCCTCGAGGTGCAGTGGGCGAGGCCGCTCGAGAGTCTGCGGTTGACCGCGGCCGGCGAGTTCGCCTAGTCTTGGTGGTTCGTGCGAAAGCCTCTTCACTGAAGAGGTGTTTGAACCACCAAAGTTTCGAACCCGCTTTATGGGAGCTGGGCCGTGAAGAGGACATTTCAGCCGAACAACCTGCGCCGCAAGCGCACCCATGGTTTCCGCGAGCGCATGCGGACTCGTCAGGGCCGCGAGGTACTGAGCCGCCGTCGCCGGAAGGGCCGCAAGCGCCTCTGCGTGTAGAGAGTGGCCGGGCGGTGTCGGGTAGCGACTCCGGACAGCGCCTGGCGCGAGCCGACCGGCTGCGAAGCAGAGCTGACTATCTGCGGTGCTACCGCCAGGGCCGGCGCCAAGCCGGCCCTTTGTTCAACTTGCATACCCACGACAACGCCTTGGACCATCCCCGGCTGGGCATCACCGCGAGCCGGAAGGTGGGCAAGGCCGTGGTGCGTGGGCTCCTGAAGCGGAGGGTCCGGGAGGTGTTTCGGCGCTCCGAGCTCCGCACGAGCCTGGGCGGCCTCGACCTGGTGGTGCATCTGCAGCCCGCCGCGGCCCGGGCCGGTTTCGCCGAGCTCAAGCTCGAGCTGGACCGAAGCCTGTCGCGCGCCGTCGCGCGTCGGCAATCCCGGTCGCGGCCGTGAGAGCGCTGCTGCTCGGGTTGCTCCGGCTGTACAAGCGATGGCTTTCGCCGCTCCTGCCCCGTGCCTGTCGTTTTTCCCCTACCTGTTCCGAGTATGCTCGGCTGGCTCTGTTGAAATACGGCACTGCGCGGGGCGTAGTGCTCGCGGTGGCGAGGTTGATGCGTTGCCAGCCGTTCCATCCGGGAGGCATCGATCTGCCGTGATCTCCCTCTGAACCAAGGAAGAGACCGACCTGTGGAAAGCCGTCGTCTGTTGCTCGCTGTGGCCCTGTCAATGGCCATCCTGCTGGTCTGGGGATGGCTCTTCCCGCCCAAGAAGCCCGCTGCCGTGGCGCCTCCGACGGCAACCAGCACTCCGCTCAGTGCCGTTCCCTCGCCCCAATCGCCATCGTCGCCCTCTGTACCCGCCCCGGGGCCTCAAGCCACCGAGCAGCCGATCCAAGGCGAACGAGAAGAAGAGCTGAGCCTCAGCCAGGGTGCGTCCGTCGCTACGTTCAGCACCCGTGGCGCCCAGCTGGTGTCGTTCCGGGCGCCGGATCAAGGGCATACCGACGCCACCACCATCGAGCTGGTCAAGAAGCTCGGTGGGCCGCTTCATCCTTTCGGCTTGGTGGATAGCCGGGGCGGCTCGTTGCCGCTGAACAACGCTCTTTTCGTGGCCTCGAAGGAAGACCGCGAAGGCCAGCCGGAGTTGGTGTTTCGCTACCGCGGCCCAGAGGGCTCGGCCGAGAAGCGCTTCCGCTTCGCACCCAATGGGCTGCTGGAGCTCGAGGTGAAGGTGGAAGGAGTGAACGGCTGGCAGGTCTTTTTCGGGCCGGGTGTGGGCAACCACAGCCAGGAGGAGCTCGACAGCCGCTACAGCACTCGCTCGGCGGTGTACCAGGTTGCCGGCAGGACGGACCGCGTGGACGGCAAGTCCGCGAAGGTGGCGAAGAGCCTGGCGGGGACTGGCCTCGGTTGGGCCGGCCTCGACGACAACTACTTCCTGGCCGCCGTGCTGCCGGACTCGAGCACAGGCGGTGTGGTGATCGAGCCTTACCTGATCGACAGCGCTGCGGGAGGCGGTATCCAGCCGATGCCGGCCGATGGCGAGCTTTCCGATGCGCAGAAGGCGCTGCCTCGGGACCTGGCCCTGCGCTTTGCGCCGGCGGAGCCGAGCTTCCGCGCCTCCGCCTACTTCGGCGGCAAGCGCTACGAAATGCTGGAGCGGCTGCCGAGAGGGCTCGAGAGCACGATCAACCTGGGCACTTTCTGGTTCCTGGCGCGGCCGTTGATGCTCGGTCTCGAGTGGATCTACGACCACGTGGTCGCGAACTACGGCTGGGCCATCGTGCTCATGACCATGCTGATCAAGCTCCTGATGGTACCGCTCACCCACAAGACGATGGTCTCGATGGGCAAGATGCAGGAGCTCAACCCGAAGGTGATGGCGATCCGCAGCCGCTACGCCGGCAAGCTGAAGGATCGCCAGGGTCGGCCCAACCTCGAGATGCAGCGAGCCATGAATGAAGAGGTGATGGGCCTCTACCGCTCCGAGGGTGTGAACCCGGCGGGCGGTTGCCTGCCCATGCTTCTGCAGCTGCCGGTGTTCTTCGCCTACTTCAAGATCCTCTCGGTGTCCTTCGACCTACGACATGCTCCGTGGCTCGGCTGGGTCCAGGACCTTTCGGCGCACGACCCCTTCTACGTCCTGCCGATCGTCATGGGCGGGACGCAGTTCCTGCAGACCTGGATGACGCCCTCGAGCAGCGCGCAGCCGATGCAGCGCCAGCTGATGATGGCGCTACCCATCGCGTTCACTTTCCTCTTCGCGCGAGCCCCCAGCGGATTGGTGCTCTACTGGCTCACCAACAACGTCATGTCGATCGGCCAGCAGTGGCTCTACAACCGGTGGAAGGAAGGGAAGAAGGCCGAGCAGAAGCCAGCAGCCAAAGGCAAGGGGAAGCGTTAGAGCCGGGTCGCCCGGGTCGTCTGGAGTGCACGAAGCATGAACGAGCGCAAGCGTCGGTACTTTGCAGGGGAGCGGCTCGAGCAGGTTGTGGTCACGGCCGCACGGTACTTCGGGGTGAGTCCCGAGCAGATCGCGTACCGCATGGTGCCGAAGCGGCACGGCTTCGTGCGGACTCCGCGGCGACTGGTGATCGAAGTGGATCCGGCGAGTCCGACCACCCGGCCCGCGAGCTGGGGGCCGCCCGAGGCGCTGAAGGCGACGAAGCTTGCTCCCCGGGAGGCCGAGCGGCCCCCCAAGGCACCGCGGCAGGGCGAGCGGCGCGAGCACCAGAGTGCTCTAGAGACGGCACCCATCCTGGCCCAGAGCGGCCCGCGCGCAGAGCGGCTGCAGCCGCAACAGGAAGGGGACTGGGAGCTCGCGCCGATGCGCCTCGAGAGCCACGAGCCGGCACGGCCCGCGGCGGTGTCGCCCGGCGAGGGCGCGGAGGCTGCGTTGTCCCGCCTCCTGCAGCTCGGCCGCCTGCGGCTCGAGGGCTCGGTTCGGTGGGCCGAGGGGGAGCTGCTGGTGGAGCTGAGTGGCGCGGACCAGGACCGGCTTCTCGCCGACGAGGCGGAAGTGCTGGAGGCGATCGAGTACCTCCTGCCCAGGATGATCCGGCAAGGAGGTGCCGAGCCGCCGCGCTGCCGCGTGGACAGCGGCGGCTACCGCGCGGGCCGCGAAGAGGGCTTGCGCCAGCTGGCCCTGTCGACCGCGGAGAAGGTGCGGACGAGCGGCCAAGCGGTCCTCCTCGAAGCGATGGGGCCGGCCGAGCGGCGGGTGGTGCATGTCACGCTCGCGGGTCAGCCCGGCGTGGCCACCGAGAGCGAAGGCGACGGTTGGTTCAAGCGAGTGCGGGTGGCCCCGGCGCCACGCGGTTAGGCTGCCGGGGGCGGCGCCCTCAAAGCCGGTACTTCTCTTTCATCTCGAGATAGCGACGGTGGGCGCGAGCGTCGAGCTCGGGCCCGAGGATGCGATCCAGGACGGGCAGCAAAGTGGCGAGCGCGCTGCCGCGGACCATCCACTGGAAATAGCTCCGTCCGCCGTGGTGGTACGGGCCATAGAGCTTGCTGCCCGGCACGACCTCCTCCAGCCAGCGGAAGAGGGACTCGTGATCCGTGTGCATGCGGACGGAGATCTGCGCCTGCTTGCCGTCTCCGCCGAAATGGCCTTCGCCGATCAGGATGCCGAGGAGCAGGCCGGCCTGGAAGTCCGTGAGCATGGGGGGGTCGGGTTGTTTCACCGTCGAGTTTCTCGTGAAACAGCCACCCGGAGGCTCGCGCCACCGTGCCCAGCGCGGCCGCTGTTTCACCGTAGAGTTTCTCGTGAAACTGCGCCGGCTGTCGAGGGGCGAGCGAGGCTTCCGGGCCATTGCAGATTCCGCTACCGCCTGAGAGACTGCGGTCGATGAGCAGCCCCGGCGACCCCCGCCTGCCCGAACTCGACGCTTCGAGCTTCTCGGAGAGACTCCGCCTGCCCGGCGGCGAGCCGCTCCACCAGGATGTGGCAGCTCGTCTTCATGCCCACTACCAGGAACTCCGCCGCTGGAACGCCCGTCTCTCGCTCGTGGGTCCCGGTACGGCGGGCGAGATCCTCGAGCGCCACTACGCCGAGTCGCTCGCCGCGTTGGCCCTGATACCTCCGGCAAGAAGCCTGGTCGACCTCGGCAGCGGGGCCGGTTTTCCGGGGTTCGTCCTCGCCGCGGCCCGACCGGAGCTCGAAGTCACCCTGGTCGAGGGGCGAGAGCGCAAGTGGGCGTTTCTCGAGGCCGTGCGACGGCGCGCAAGTTTGTCGTGCCAGGTGCTCAATGCTAGAGTCTCGGCCTCCTTGCCGCCTGGCTGGCCGCGGGGCGCCGACGTGGTGACCTCCCGAGCGCTCCGGCTCGAGCCGGCTTGGATGGCTGCCCTCGGTACAGCCATGAGCCCGGAAGGGCGGTTCCTGCTGTGGGTCGGCGAAGAGCTGCCGGCACTGCCCGAGGGCTGGACCGTCGGCCGCGAGGTGCGGCTCGAAGCAAGCCGGGTGCGCAGGGTCGTCGAAGTACGGCGGGTAGCCTGAACCCAAGCCGGATCGGATCGCGAGAAACGAGGAGCAGCATGGGCACCATCCTGGCAATCGCCAACCAGAAGGGCGGAGTTGGCAAGACCACGACGGCGATCAACCTGGCAGCAGGCCTCGCCGCTCTCGAGAAGAAAGTGCTCCTGGTGGACTGCGACCCTCAAGGCAATGCCACCCGTGGCGTGGGGGAGCGAGCCGGCAAGCCCCACCTGTACCACGCCTTGACCGGCGAAGCCTCCTTGAGCGATGTCGTCCGCCGCACCGGCTTTCCGAATCTCGATCTCGCCCCGGCCGACCGCGATCTGGTGGGGGTCGAGGTGGAGTTCGTCGGCAACCCGGGCTGGGAGCAACGCCTGAAGAACGCCCTCGCGAGCGTGGTCGACCGCTACGACTTCTTGTTGGTGGACTGCCCGCCGTCGCTCGGCCACCTCACCGTGGGCGCCCTTTCGGCCGCCGACGGCGTGGTAGTGCCCATGCAATGCGAGTACTTCGCGCTCGAGGGCATCAGCGAGCTGGTGGCCACGGTGAGGCGGGTTCAGGGGGGCCTCAACCCGAAGCTCAAGATCGCCGGCATCCTCATGACCATGTACGACGACCGCACCAACCTCTCGAAGGACATCGTCGAGGAGGTGCGCAAGCACTTCCCGGACAAGGTCTTCCGCAGCATCGTGCCACGCAATGTCCGCCTCGCCGAAGCGCCGAGCTTCGGCAAGCCGATCTTCCAATACGACATCAAGAGCCGCGGCGCCGAAAGCTACCTGGCGCTGGCTCGCGAGCTTCTCGGACAGAAAGCATGACCAAGAAAAGAGGCTTGGGCCGGGGACTCGATGCCCTCCTGGGCGAAGCCAGCACCACCGCCCCGCAAACGCTCCAGCTCTCGCAGCTGCAGCCCAATCCCCGCCAGCCGCGGAGCCATTTCCGCGCCGAGGATCTGGCCGAGCTGGCCGAATCCATCCGGGCCCAGGGGATCGTGCAACCCATCGTGGTCTCGCCGGACGGCGCCGGGCGTTATTGGATCATCGCCGGCGAGCGTCGTTTCCGTGCGGCGCAACTCGCCGGCCTCGAAGAAGTACCGGTGTCGATCCGCACCGTGCGGGACGACCGTGAACTCCTCGAGCTCGCCCTGGTGGAGAACCTCCAGCGCTCCGACCTCAATCCCCTCGAGGAAGCCGAGGCCTACCGGATGCTGAGGGACGACTTCCAGCTCTCTCAGGAGCAGATCGGCCTGGCGGTGGGCAAGAGCCGGGTCGCGGTGGCGAACTCGCTGCGCTTGCTCAACCTGCCGGAGCCGGTGCAGAGCTTGCTGCGAGAAGGCAGCCTCACAGCTGGCCAAGCCCGCCCCCTTCTGGCGTTGGGGGACGCCGCACGGCAGATCGCCACGGCGCAGAGAGCGGTGGCCGAGGGCTTGACCGCGCGAGACCTCGAGCGGCTGGCGGCGGCAGCTGCCTCACCCGAGCCGGCCGCCGCCAACCGGCCGGCGAAGAAGAAAGTCGACGTCCATACCGCGGCAGCGGTCGAACAGCTCACCAGCCGGCTCCAGACTCGCGTCGAGATCCACCGTCGGCGCAGGGGTGGGGAGCTGCGCATCCACTTCGGCTCCGAGGAGGAGCTGATGCGGCTCTATGACCATCTCATCGGGCGAGGAGGCGCCGAATGATCTTCAAGGCGGAGGGAAACCAGGCCGACCTCAACGGTTTCGTGGACCGTGGCAGCCTTCTCGAAGGCCAGCTCCGCTTCGAAAGCCAATTCCGGGTCGACGGCCGCATCCAGGGCGGGGTGACCTCCCAGGGCCGTCTCATCGTGGGCGAGCACGGCGAGGTCGAGGCCGAAGTGAACGTAGGCGAAGTGCTGGTCTCGGGAGTGATTCGTGGCACGGTCACGGCCAGCCGCAAAGTCCACATCGCTGCCGGCGGCAAGATCTACGGCGACGTCGTGACCCCGGCCCTGGTGATCGACGACGGCGCCATCTTCGAAGGTCGCTGCGCCATGAACCGCGAAGAGGCCCGGCCCGAAGCCGCAGCCAAGAAGGGCGAGCGAGGATCCACAGGCCACGACAAGGCGGTCTAAGGCGGCGGCTTCAGGCCTTCGTACGAGGCGACGAAGGTCTGCGGCCGTCGCGACAGCTCCGCCGGCGCGAACGCGTCGCGCAGCACATGGCCGTCGAGGTCCCGGGCGAGAGGTAGGCCGAGGGCGTAGAGCAGCGTCGGAACGACGTCCACCAGCTGGGCCTCCGGAATGCGCGCGCCCGCCCGGATGCCGGCACCGTAGAGCATCAGAAGTCCATCGGGAGAACGGTCGCTGTAGCCGTCGAGCGAGCGCTCGTCGAACAGCCCGGCCCTCAGCCGACGCCAGCCGTACGCGCCCTCCACGCCGTAGGCCGAGACCACGGCCAGCAGACAGGGCTGCTCCTGGCGCGCCCAGAGATCGGCCAGCAGAGCGTCGAGCTGCACGTAGTAGGCCGCCAGATTGCTGGCCGCCTCGAGGTTCGCCGGCTCCTTGCGCCCTTCGAAGTGGACCGCGCTGAAGCCGCCGAAGAACTGGCGCGAGGCCGTCAACAGGCCGGGCAAGAGCACGAAGCCGGCTCCGCTCTGGTCCTGGCGATCGAGGAAGCCGTTGAGCAAAGCGAGACGCCAGAGGTCTCCCTCGAGCGCCGCCCGCACCTCGCGCCCGCCACTTCGGCCAGCGACGATCGGCTGAGGCAGGTCAAGCACCGCGCGCCGGACCTGTTGAACCCAGGAAGCCGCCTCCGGCGGCGTGACTTCTCCCTCGGCACCAGGCTCCCCGGCCAGGAAGCGCTCGGAGACCCCGAGGGAGAGGCTGCCCGGGTAGGGGGCCGAAAGAGGCCAGCTCACGACCCCGGTGGGGATACCCAGCGCCGAGGTGATCTCCCAAAGAGTCAGCCGCTCCCGATCCCGAGCGTCGAGAGCCCGGCCCGCGGCTCCCAGGCGCAGCCAGGCGCCCACCGGCTCGGGCGCCGGCAGTAGGCGAAGCTCGAGACCCTCGCCCAGCCAGGGCGCAGGAAGGCTCTCGAAGCCCACCACTCCATGCTGATAGGGGAAGCGGCCGGTCGCGACGGAAGTCCAGAGAGGGCTGAAGCGGTTGGGACGCAAGGAAGTCAGGTGGGCGAGAGACCCGCCATCCAAGATTTGCGAAAAGAAGGGAATTAAACCTTCTTCGGCCAAGGGCAAGACCGCGTCCAGGCTGGCGGAGTCGATTCCGATCACCACCAGGCGGACTCGGCTTCCCTCCTGCCGCACCTGGCCGCCGGCCAGGCTCTCGGCGGCCGCCGGGAAGGCCTTGCGTCGCTCGAGCAGCAAGCCGCTCGCCCCCAGGACGGCCAGCGCCAGAAGGGCGACGCTCCCCCAGCCATAGCGCCGGCCCAGAACCGAGTGCAAGAGCGCAGTGTAGAACGCCACAACGGCAAAGACCGTGAGACCGACGGCCGCCTTGATCAGCCGGACGTTGATGCCTGGAGGCAAGAAGAACGCGAAGTGGGAGGGAGACACCCAGGCGAGGGTAGCGGCTGTCGCCAGAGCGAAGAAGGTACCCCAGGCCAGGAAGCCGAAGCGCGCTCGCGGCCGGAGGACCGCCAGCACCACGAGCGAAGCGAGCGCACCGGTCGCGCCGTAGACCACTACCGCCCGTAGGACCGGCAGAGGCTGGAATGGCAGCAGAGGGTTGAGAAAGAAGAGGATCTGGGCGAGCAGGCTCCCCAGCAGGAAGCCCGGAAAGGCCCCGGCCAGCAGCGTGAAGCCCACCGGGGCTCCCCGGCCCTCGGCGGCCGGGAACCCCGGAGCGGTGGGCCGGGAGTCCGCGCTCGCCGAGCCGCTAGAGGTAGAAGATGGGCCGATCGACCACCTCGTTGACTTCCCAGAGATAGGTGTAGCCGGGGAATTCGAGCGGCACGGTGTACTTCACCGTGAAGCGGATCCGCGATGGGTCCTTCTCCACCGTGATGTTCTTGGCATCGAGCGGCAGGTCGAGCTCCTTGGCCTTCTTGAGCACGGCCTTCTTGAGATCTTCGGTCGAGCGGTTGGGTGCGAAGCGAGTCAGCTCGACCATGTAGTCGTAGAGCTCGGTGGTCGCTACCTTCACCGGCACCGCCTTCCACAGGATCAGGCCCACCGCGGCCAGGATCACCAGCCAAATCAGGCAACCGACGTTGCCCTCCCCGCGTTCGCTCTTGCTTCTCATGCTCGAGACCTCCAGGGCCAGGAGGCCCCTAGCGAACCACCTTGAAGCAGCGTTGCCAGCGCGTGCCACCGACCAGCCGGCTCCAAGACGAGAAAAATCGTCCTAGCTTACCGAGGGAAGAAGCGGGTGGGATAGAGCCTTCCCCTTCCGGGGCCGGCGTCACCGACCAGTAGACCATCACCGCGCGCCCCTTGAGGTAACCTCTCGGAACCGGCCCCCAGGCGCGAGAGTCGTTGGAGTTGTCGCGGTTGTCGCCCAGGCAGAAGTAGTGATCGGCGGGCACCTCGAAAGGCGGGTAGTTGTCCCGAAGGCCCTGGGGGCCACTGGCAAAGCCGGCCGGAAACGTAAGCGGGTCCGAGAGATAGACGTAGGCGCTCTCGTCGATCGGGGTACCGTTCACCGAGAGCTTCTTGTTCACCAGCTCCACGCGATCCCCGGGCAGGCCGACACAACGCTTGACGAAGTCCCGTCCGGGATCCTCCGGGAATTTGAACACCACCACGTCCCCGCGCCGAACCGGGCGAGCGGGCAGAAACCAACGTTCGAGCGCCGAGCTCGGGCCGAAGATGAACTTGTTCACCAGGATGTGATCACCCACCAGCAGGTTCTGCTCCATCGAGCCGCTGGGGATCTTGAACGCCTGGACCACGAAGCCCCGGGCGAAGGTGGCGAAGAGCACCGCCACCAGCAGGGCCTCGAGCGCCTCGCTCCAGGCCGTTCGCCGGGGAGGCTCCAGCTCTGCTTGAGGCTCGGCTAGCGAATCAGCTGCAGAGTCCGCGACCATCGGGTTTCGGTGAAAAAGCCGAGGGCGGTCTTGCCGATGCGGACGGCGAAATCGCCCACACCTCGCCAGCGGCCGTCCGAAGTTCCTCCGCCGAACGACCAGTAGATGACGAATGCTCGGCCCTTGATGTAGCTCGCGGGCACCGAGTGCTCGGCCTCCTCCCAGAAACGCGAGTCGTGGGAGTTGTCGCGGTTGTCGCCCATGCAGAAGTAACGGCCCTTGGGCACCACGAAGGGGCCGAAGTTGTCCCTCAGCCGGAAGTCTCGACGCAGCTGCGGCACATTGGGATAGACGTTGGCATCCCGGTGGATGGCATAGGCGGAGTCCTCGACCCTCTTGCCGTTGAGATAGAGCTGCTTCGCCTCGACGCGGATCTCATCGCCGGGCAGGCCGACGCAGCGCTTCACCAGGTCCTGGGTGGGATCCTCCACCGAGCGGAAGATCACGATGTCGCCCCGCCGGATTTCCCGGGATGGCAGCAGGGGGAAGCCCTTGAACCAGCCCTCCTGGCCGAAGATGAAGCGGTTGACGAAGAGGTGATCCCCCACCAGCAAGGTGTCCTCCATCGAGCCGCTGGGGATGAAGAACGTCTGCAGGACGAAGGTGTTGGCGAACTTCAAGAAGATCACCGCGATGAGGATCGCCTCGAGGTACTCCCGCGTCTTGGACTTGTGGCCTTCCATGGCCGACAACTGTACCTGAATCGACGCGATGCCGGCTCTCCGGCGCGCGTGAGCGCTGCCCGTGCGGGCATTCGCCCGCTCTGACAAGAGAGCTTTCGGCCGTCAAAGTCCTTTGACACCGGGGCGCAAGCCTCTCTCCTCGGCCGTCCCTGGCCGCGGGCCCCGAGGGGCCTCGCCCCGCCTCGAGCCCTCGACAAGGCGCTCTGACCGAAAGCCCAGCCCCGCCTCCCCGCGAACTCGCGCAAACCACTGATTTCAAGCCACTTAGCGCCCGTGCCAGAGCCTGGCGCGGAGCTTGGACCTTCCTCCCGGCGTGAACGACAACCGGGGGAAGGAGGTGGACCCGAGAACGCAGCCAAGCCCAGAGAGACAACCGGAAGGAAGGTGGGCTCAACGCCCGAAGAAACCCTGAAGAAATCGACATCAACCACTCAAGTAGAACCCAAAAAAGGAGTCAACCATGTTCAAGAACCGTCGCGCCACCGCTTCTCTGCTCGCCCTCTGCCTCGCACTGCTGGCCCTTCCGAGCTTCGCCGCGGAGGCCCCGGCCCAGGGCAAGGTGAACGTCAACACCGCCACGGCCGAACAGCTCACTTTGCTGCCGCGAGTGGGCCCGGCGCTTGCCGAGCGCATCCTCGACTTCCGCAAGGAGAACGGCCCCTTCAAGAAGCCCGAAGACCTGATGCTGGTTCGTGGCATCGGCCAGAAGAGCTTCGAGCTGCTCGCTCCCTACGTCACCACCTCCGGCGAGACCACCTTGAAGGCCAAGGTCCGCAGCACTCGCGCTGCGGTCGCCGAAGGCTAGGCGGGCCAGAGGGGGCGGCCAGCGGGTTGCCGCCGCCGCCCCCTGCCCTTTCCCCCACCGAGCTCCCGCCATGGACGCCACCCTCAAACAGAAGGAATCGCAGGGCTTCCAGCTGATCGAGCTGGTCATCGTTCTCGCTCTCCTCGGACTGATCACCGCCTTCGCCGTACCGGACCTTCTGCGGGCCACGGCTGCGCAGCGGGTGCGCCTTGCGGCCGGCGAGATCGCAGGCATCTTCCAGCGCGGCCGGATGGAGGCGATCCGCCGAGGAGGCAACGTCGCGGTCAAGTTCCGCGACCAGGACGACGGCACCTACACCTACACGCTCTATCGAGACGGTGACGCGGATGGAGTCCTGAACCAGGACATCGACCTCGGGATCGACTCCGCCCTCAGCCAGCCCCGGCGGCTCGAGCAGGTAGGCGGCAACGTCGGCTTCGGCCTGCCTACGGCCTTCGTGCCGCGAGACCCGGCCAACCCGCGGCGGCGCCTCGACCATCTCGAAGATCCGATCCGCTTCAACCGCTCGGACCTCGCGTCCTTTGGTCCTCTCGGCACTGCCACGCCGGGCACGGTGTACATCACCGACCACCAGGATCACCTCGCGGCGGTACGTCTTCTGGGGCCGACCGGGCGGGTCCAGGTGCTCTACTACGATCCCGACCTGGACCAGTGGTCTCGCCGCTAGGGCGCGGCGCAGCCTCGGGAATCCTCGCCAGGAGCCGTCGACCGCCCACCGCAGGCGTGGGGGGCGACGGCTCCGCTCGTCGGCCGACCGCGCGCGGAGCGAATCCAGGTACGCTGAGCGTAGATTGACTCGTTTCCGGCGACTGGAGTAATTTGACCCGGTGCGAGCCATCTGCATCGTAACCAGCGTGGGCACCGAGGACCAGGCCAATCTAATTGCCCGAGAGCTGGTGGCGAGGCGGCAGGCCGCCTGCGTCAACATCCTCCCCGGGGTGCGCTCGATCTACCGCTGGAAGGGCAAGATCTGCAAGGACACCGAGTTCCTGCTGATCGTCAAGACCAAGGCCGAGGAGTTCGACAACGTCGGCGCCACCATCCGTGAGCTCCACAACTACGAGCTGCCGGAGATCCTCTCCTTCGGCGTCAACAAGGGCGACGAGCGGTTCCTGTCGTGGATCGAAGGCAGCGTCGACAAGAACGCCGACTTCGACGACGACGACGATGACGACGAGCTGGCCTACGAGTAGGCCGGCCGCGCTCAGCCCTGGTGTCGCCCGGCTGCTGTCAGAGCTCGGTCCAGATCTCCCAGCAGGTCCTTCAAGTCCTCGATTCCCACCGAGATCCGCACCAGACCATCCGTGATGCCGAGCGCCTCGCGCTCGGCCAAGGGCATCGAGGCGTGGGTCATCGACGCGGGGTGGGAGGCGAGCGTCTCCACGCCACCCAGGCTCTCGGCCAGGCTCATCACCCGCAGGGCCTCGAGGAAGGCCTTGGCAGCGGGAAGGCCGCCGAGATCGAGAGTCAGCACGCCGCCGAAACCGTCCGCCTGGCGCTTGTGGAGCTCGTGTCCTGGGTGGTCGGCAAGGCCGGGATAGAGCACCCGGCGCACGAGCGGATGCTCGGCGAGGTACTGGGCGATGGCGCGGGCGTTGGCTTCATGCCGCTCCATCCGCACCGCGAGCGTCTTGATGCCGCGCAGGACCAGGAAGGAGTCGAACGGGCCGAGGATCCCGCCGGCGGACTTCTGCACGAAGGTGAACCAATCCGCGAGCTCTGAGTCGGCGGTCACCAGGAGCCCACCGAGGCAATCCGAGTGTCCGTTCAGGAACTTGGTGGCGGAGTGCACCACGACGTCGGCACCGAGCTCCAGAGGCCGCTGCAGGTAGGGCGAGAGGAAGGTGTTGTCCACCGCCACCAACGCGCCAGCCCGATGGGCGATGCCGGCGATCCCGCGGATATCGCAGATCTCCATCAGCGGGTTGGTGGGGCTCTCGAGGTAGACCAGCCGTGTGCGCCCGTCCACGGCGCCACGGACCGCCTCGAGGTCCGAGCTGTCGATCCACTCGAACTCGATGCCCGCGCGATCGAGCACCCGCGTGAAGAAGCGGTAGGTGCCGCCGTAGACGGTGCGCGAAGCCACCACCCGTTCTCCCGAGCGCACCACCGAAAGCAGCGCCGCGATCGCCGCCATCCCCGAGGCGAACGCCTGGGCCGCCACGCCACGCTCGAGAGCGGCCACGTTGGCCTCGAGCGCCGAGCGGGTGGGGTTCTGGCCGCGCGCGTATTCGTAGCCCTTGTGCTCGCCCAAGCCATCCTGGACGTAGGTGGAAGTTTGGAAAATCGGCGTGATGATAGCGCCGGTCGAAGGATCGGGTGCCTGGCCGGCATGGATGGCCAGGGTGGAAAAACCGAGGTCCGCAGGTTCCGATTTCAAGCCGACTCCTCCGCTGGGAGCCGCCGGCTCCGCGCAGGCTGAGGCCAGTTCCGTGAGGTCAGCGATGGGCATTGTTCTCCCTCAGCTCGATTTTGGACTGCCACTCCGGGGCAGGATTCCGGCTCAGTCTAGCAGGGCGCCCCTTACGAGGGCCGTTTCCTTCCGCGACAAGTCCAGGGTGGGCTTTCCGCGCAAGCCAGGCTGGTAGGATGCGAAGAACCATGCCGGACCCGGGAACCCTGGAGGTCTTCTCGCCTATCCGTTGGCAGGATGGCAAGCTGCTGCTTCTCGAGCAGACCCTGCTGCCTGCCGAAGAGCGCTGGCTCTCCTGTAGCCGCCCCGAGGACGTAGCTGACGCCATTCGCCGTCTGGCGGTTCGGGGCGCTCCGGCCATCGGCGTAGCGGCGGCCTTCGGCCTGGTGCTGGGAGTCGAGCCGAGCCAGGGAGGGAAAGACCTCGCCTCAGCGTTTGACGCCACCTACGAGCTCCTCCTGAGGACCCGCCCCACGGCGGTGAATCTGCGCTGGGCTCTCGAGCAAGGGCGCCAGGTCTTCGCCGCCCACGCCGCTTCCGGAGCGCAGGCGGTGCGCGAGGCTCTCCTCGCCTGGGCCCTGGCCGTCCACCGCGAGGACATCGAGGCCAACCAGCGCATGGCGGCGCACGGCGCCGAGCTCTTCGCCGCCGGCGACCGGGTGCTCACCCACTGCAACGCCGGGGCGCTCGCCACCGGCGGAGTGGGCACGGCCATCGGGGTGATCGCCACGGCCTGGCGGCAGGGCAAGGTGAGCCACGTCTGGGTGGACGAAACGCGGCCTCTGCTCCAGGGCGCCCGCCTTACGGCGTGGGAACTCGACCGGCTCGGCGTGCCCTTCCAGGTGGTGACCGACTCGAGCGTGGGGGCCCTGATGTCCCGGAACCTGGTGGACCGGGTGGTGGTGGGGGCGGACCGCATCACCGCCAACGGCGATACCGCCAACAAGATCGGCACCTACACCGTGGCAGTCCTCGCAGCTCGCCACGGCGTTCCGTTCTATGTGGCCGCGCCGAGGTCCACCATCGACCTCTCCCTGGCCGACGGCCGGTCGATTCCGATCGAGGAGCGCAGCCCCGAGGAGGTGCTCACTCTCAAGGGTGTGCGCCTGGCCCCGGAAGGCGCCCGGGCGCTCAACTTCGCCTTCGACGTCACCCCGCACGAGCTCATCGCCGGCATCATCACCGAAGTCGGCGTGGCCCAGGCGCCCTACACCGAGACCCTGCGCCGCCAGTTCGAGGCGGGCTGAGCGCCTTCATGATCGTGATGTCGGGAGATCGACACGCCCCGCTAGGGCGAGTCTCCGGGCTGGGAACTTGAAGGGGGATGGTGGAGGCGGTGGGAGTCGAACCCACGTCCGGCAAACGCGTCACGAAGGCTTCTACGTGCGTATCCGCTGGTTTGGCTTCGCAGCGGAGGAGGATCAGCGGCATCCCTCTCCGCCACTAGCCCTGCTGGGTGTCGGAGCGCGGGGCAGGGCGACCCACGCTCTCTGACCTGCTTTGAGTGTCACACCTCGCGGGGCCACAGGTCGAGCCGTCGCGAGATGCGTCGCTACCGTTTAATTAGGCGGCGAGAGCCAAGTTGTCGTTGGCAGTTGTGTTGTTTCGGCTTGTACGAGGGCCGAACTCGGCACGCAGCCTACGCCCCGCCTGTTTCCCGTCGAAACCGGTACGCCCCCAGTTGAGAAAGAACCCTGGAGACGCCGGGGCGTCTCCGAGGGGCTTAACAAGGGGCGTATCCCGGCTATTCCCCGGGTTTCTCGCCGGCGGCGAGAAGGTGGCGCACGAGCTCGAAGAAATCCTCCGGGCTGTTGGTGGTCAGGCGGGCCACCACCAGCAACCAGGCAGCGAGGGCGAGGCCGAGTCCCATCGGCGCGTAGGGCAGAAGGGCGGGGAAGAAGGGCCAGGCGAGCACCGGCAGCGCCCCCAGAAGGCCGAGGAGCAGGGCGAGAGTCGCCCGCCCGCGCAGCTCGAAGGCTCGCCGGCCGCCCTCCAGACTGGCCCGGGTGCCGCCCGCAGCGGCCTCGAGCCTGAGCGTGGCGCTCAGCGTACCGCGGAAGAGCCCGGCGGAAAGCGGCAGCACCAGGACGCGGGTGGCGCCGTCCCACTCTCCGCCCCATTGTTCCGCCGCTTCTGCGACGGCCCGCTCCACCCGGTCGGGATCGGCGCCGAACTCGACGACCAGGGGGGCGACCGGTTCTGGGGGCTTCATCGAGAGGTCCTGGCTCGTCAAGCGGCGTGCGCCACCGGGAGCCCGTCGAGGAAGTCCTCCACGGCGAGCATCAGGGTCGGAGCGTCGTCGATCCCGCCCAGCCGGCGCCGCAGGCTCTGGCCGCCGGGCAGGCCGTAGCTGTACCAGCGGGTGAAGACTCGCAGCTTGTGGAGAGCGAAGCCGGGCGCTTCCCGCTCGAGCACCACGGCGAAATGACTCCGGATCAGCTCGGCACGCTCGGCCAGGCTGGGCTCGGCCGCGGTACCGCCGGCCAGGCGGTCGGCGATCTGCCGGAAGATCCAGGGGTTCGCCGTCGCGGCCCGTCCCACCATCACGGCGTCGCAGCCCGTGGCGGCGAAGAGTGCGAGCGCGTCCTCGGGGCTGCGCACGTCGCCGTTGCCGATCACCGGGATCGAGAGCGCCGCCTTGAGCCGGCCGATGGGCTCCCACAGTGCCTCGCCGGTGAACATCTGGCGGGCGGTACGGCCATGGAGCGTCACCGCAGCGGCGCCGTTCGCCTCGCAGATCCGTCCGAGCTCGAGATAGTTGCGGCGGAGGTCGTCCAGGCCGAGGCGGAATTTCACCGTCACCGGCAATCTCGTGGCCCGGCACACCGTGGCCACGATGCGCTCCGCGAGCCGCAGATCCCCCATCAGCGCGGCGCCGGAGCAGCCGGCCAGTACTTTGTTGGCCGGGCAGCCCATGTTGATGTCGCAGACGTCCGCGCCGGAAGCCTCCACGACGCGGGCGGCCTCGGCCATCGTGTGCGGGTCCGAGCCGTAGATCTGGATCGCCAGCGGTCGCTCTTCGGGGTGGAAGCGCAGGCATTGCCACACCCGGCGGTCCCCGAGCGAGAGGCCCTTGGCCGAGAGGAACTCCATCGACACCAGGCCCACGCCACCGATCCGGCGCAGCAGAAGGCGAAAGTCCTGGTCGGTGATGCCGGCCATGGGCGCCAGCACCAGCGGGGGAGCGATGGCGAGCTCGCCGAGTCGCAGCATCGGGGTCAGCGCCGGGCCGAGAGCTGTCCGACCCAGCTGGAAAGTAGGCCGGTGAGGAGAGCCCACCAGAGCCCGCCCGCGAGCAGGCTGAAGAGCAGGAGCCGCGTGCCCTGGGCGGAGAGCCAGAGCAGCGAGAGCGGAAAGTCCATCCAGACCAGAACCAGGCCTCGCGAGCCGGCCCCCCAGCGCATCCACACCAGCCCCAGGGCCACGGTGTGGAAGAGAAACCCGGCGAGCATGCTGGCCCGCAAGAGCCGGCGGCGTTCCATTCCGCGGAGGATATCGTCAACGGCCTCCGAGGTTCGCAGGAGGGGCGAAACGGCCGCGCTATGATCCCGCCGGGATGGCCTGGTATCGCGAGTGGTTCGGCGCCGAGTACCTCGAGCTCTACGCCCACCGGGACCTCGACGAAGCCCGAGTGCACGTGGGTTTCGTCGAGCACGTTCTCGGGGCGACGGCGCCGAGAACGGTGCTGGACCTCGCCTGCGGAGCCGGCCGGCATACCGAGGTGATGCGCCAACGCGGGTGGCGAGCGGTGGGGGTGGACCTCTCGATCACTCTGCTGGCCGAGCGCCCCGGCCTCCCCCGGGTGGGGGCGGATATGAGGGCCCTGCCCTTCGCGGCCGAGAGTTTCGACTGGGTGCTCAACTTCTTCACCTCCTTCGGCTACTTCGAGAGCGAGCGAGAGAACTTCCTGGTGCTCGAGGAAGTGGCCCGGGTGCTGCGGGCCGGCGGCAGCCTGGTGATCGATCTCCTGAACCCGGAACCCACCCTCGCCGGCCTGCGCCCGGGCGAGCGGCGCGAGCTCGAAGGGCGCAGCGTGGAGATCGAGCGCTGGTACGATGCCGGCCGCGGCCGGATCAACAAGCGGATCCGCCTGGTCTCCCCGGAAGAGCCGCCGCGGACTTTCCTCGAGAGCGTCCGCGCTTACCGCCATGAGGAGGTGGCGCAGGGCCTGCGCTGGGCGGGCCTCGAGCTCGCGGCCTCCTACGGCAACTTCAGCGCCGAGCCCTATTCCTCGGAGAGCGAGCGAATGATCCTGGTAGCCCGTAAGCCCATCTCCGCCGAGAGCAGCTCCGACCCGCGAGCCCCGCGAGGGACCCGATGACCGTTTCACCAACTCCCCTTCCGGCAACGACGCTGCGAGCACCGGCGCGCCTTCCTGCCCTGGCGGCCGCCTTCGCCCGCGGAGAACACTTGGATCTGCTCGCCCCGCTGGAGCTCAGCCGGGGCGCAGCGCTGCCGGCCCTGGCGCCGCCGGCGGTGGATCGCCGGGGCCTGGCAGCCGGCCTCGCCGCGACCAACCGCTACTACGGACACCCCGGAGTGGAGCCTCTGGTGGCCAAGCTGGCCCGCCCGGAAACCCGCGTGGTAGTGACCGGCCAACAACCGGGTCTTTTCGGCGGGCCGCTCTACACGCTGCTCAAGGCGGTGGCGGCGGTTCGCTGGGCCGAAGCCCTCGAAGCAGCCGGCCAACCGGCGGTGGCGGTGTTCTGGATGGCCACCGAGGACCACGACTTCGCCGAGGTGAGCGAGGCGGTGCTGCCGGGAGCGGAGGGCCCCAGGAGGGTCCACCTCGGGGAGGACCGTGAGCCGCTGGTGCCGGTGGGAGCTCGCGCGTTTGGAGGCGAGGTGGAGAGCCTGCTGGCCGAACTCGCGGCGACGGCCGGCCAGCCTGCGGAGGCCGAAGGATGGCGCACCCTCGCTCGCTGGTACCGCCCGGTGGCCAAGTTCGGCGAGGCCTTCCCGCGCCTCCTGGTGCACTGGCTGGGCGAGCGGGCCCCGCTGATGCTCGACGCGCAGCTCGCCGAGCTCAAGGCCGCGGAGCGCGAGGTGCTGGGACGGCTGCTGGCGAGGCGCCGGGAGATCGACCGCGCTCTGGCAGCGGCCACCGAGCGGGTGAAGTCGCGAGGCTTCGAGCCCCAGGTGGCCTTCTCGCCCGGCGAGGCGCCGATCTTCTTGCTCGACCAGGGCCGGCGGCGGCGGATCGAGTGGCGAGGCGAAGACCGCTGGACGCTACGTGGCACGACCGGCCCCGAGCGGCCGATCGCCGAACTCGCGCAGATCCTCGCGGACAATCCCCTGATCGCGAGCCCCGGGGTGCTGGCGCGGCCGGCGGTGCAAGATGCCGTGCTCGGCACCAGCCTGTTCGTACTGGGCCCAGGCGAGCTCTCGTACATGGCGCAGGTGGCGGCGATCTACCCACTGCTGGAAGTGGCGCCCTCCACGCTGGCCTTCCGGCCTCAAGCCCTGGTGCTCGAGGAAAAGCAAGTCGGTTGGCTCGCCCAGCTCGGGCTGGACCTCGCGACAGTCCTGGGAGATCGCGGCGAGCTCGATCGCCTCCTGGGGGCCGGGCAGGCGACCGCGGCGGCGGCGCAGGCCGCGAGCCGTGTCGAAGCCGAGCTTGCCGCGCTGCGCGAGCAAGCCCTGGCCCTCGACCCGTCGCTCGAAACGCCCTGGACGAAGACCCGGGAGCAGATCGCCCGCGCGCTGGCCACGTTCGGCGAGAAAGTGACAGCGGCCGCCGCGCGCAAGAACGAGCTCGCCCATCGCCGGGTCGAGCAGCTGCGCAACCTGGCCCTGCCGGGCGGCAAACTCCAAGAACGCACCATCGCGGCAGCGGCTCTCTGGTGCCGCTACGGCGACCGGCTGATTCAAGCGCTTTTCGAGCAGATGGATCTGGGCGAAGGCCAACTTCAGGTGATCCGGCTCTGAGCCCGAGCCGAGCGAGGAGATTCCGTGCAGGTTGACGTACTGGCGATCGGCGCTCATCCGGACGACGTCGAGCTCGGCTGCGGCGGTACCCTGGCCAAGCTCGTCATGGCCGGCCGGCGGGTGGGCATCCTCCACCTGAGCTGCGGCGAGGCCGGCACCCGCGGCAGTGTCGAGGAGCGGCGCCGCGAGGCGGAGGCCGCCGCCGAAGCCCTGGGCGCGAGCGCGCTCGAGATTCTCGATTGCGGCGACGGCAGCCTGCGCTATGGCTCGGCCGAGGAGGACGCGCTGATCGCGATCCTGCGCCGGCTGCGCCCAGAGCTGGTGTTCGCGCCCACGCCCGCCGATCGCCACCCGGACCACGGCCGCGCCCACCAGCTGGTGGCGGCCTCCTGCTTCTACGCCGGCCTGGCTCGGCGGGGAGCCGGGGGAACACCCCACCGCCCGGCGGCGGTTTTCTCCTATATGCAGAACGACCCGATCGAAGTGGCCTTCGTGGTGGACGTCACCGAGGCATGGCCCCGCAAGATGGCCTCGCTCGACGCCTACCGCAGTCAGATCCACCAGCCCGGCCAGGAGCGCCGCGGCGAGCCCATGACCAAAGTGGCGAGCGAAGAGTTCCGAGCGGCCGTGGAGGGCCGCGCCCGCCACTTCGGGATCTTGATCGGCGCCGCTCTCGGCGAGCCTTTCGGCAGCCGCCTCCCGCTCGCAGTGGCAGACCCGATGACCCTCTTGCCCGGAGGCTTGCGATGAAGATCGGCATCAGCTGCTATCCCACCTACGGCGGGTCGGGAGTGGTGGCGACGGAACTGGCCATGGCCCTCGCCGCCTCCGGGGACGAGGTGCACATCATCAGCTACGCTCTTCCCTCGCGGCTCTCGGGCCTGTGCGGCGGGCTGCGCGACGAGGGGGTACCGGCCCAGCTCTACGAGAACCTGCACTACCACGAGGTCGTCGTGCCGCGGTATCCGCTGTTCGAATACCCTCCCTACACCCAAGCGCTCGCGACCAAGATGGTCGAGGTCGCCCGGCGCGAGAAGTTGGACGTGCTGCACGTGCACTACGCCGTGCCCAACGCGGTGTCGGCGGTGCTGGCGCGGCAGATCCTCGCTCCCCAGCGCCTGGCGGTGGTGACCACCCTCCACGGCACTGACATCACCCTGGTGGGCAACGACCCGAGCTACCTCGAGACCACCCGCTTCGGCATCGTCCAGAGCGATCGGGTCAGCGCCGTTTCCGAGTGGCTGCGCGGCAAGACCGTGGAAGCCTTCGGCCCGGAGTGCGAGATCGAGGTCATCCCCAACTTCATCGATCCCAGCCGTTACGAGCGCTCGGCGGGAATCCGCGGCGCTCGGCGCTGGGCCAAGCCCAGAGAGAAAGTGCTGGTGCACATCTCGAACTTCCGTCCGGTCAAGCGGGTGGAGGATGTGGTGGGGGTCTTCCACCGGGTGCGGAGCCGGATGCCCGCCCGACTGCTCATGGTGGGCGACGGCCCGGAGCGCGCCAAGGTGGAGCAGAGCTGCCGCGACCTCGGCATCTGCCAGGACCTCACCTTCATCGGCAATCTGCCGCTGGTGGAGGAAGTGCTGATCGGCGCGGACCTCTTCCTGCTGCCTTCGAACGCCGAGTCCTTCGGCCTTTCGGCCCTCGAGGCGCTGGCCTGCAAGGTACCGGTCGTCGGCTACCAGGCCGGTGGGCTGCCGGAGGTGGTGAGCCATGGAGTGGACGGCTTCCTGCTGCCGGTCGGCGATGTGGCAGGGATGGCGGATGCGGCCGTCTCGCTCCTCGCCGACCCGGAGCGCCTGGCCGGTTTCGGCGAGGCGGGGCGGGCGCGGGTGGTCGAGCGGTTCAGCCAGGACCGCGTAGTCGGCCAGTATCGAAGCCTTTATGAGAGCGCCCTCGCTTAGCAGAGCCTCCGAGCGTGAGCCGAACTCGACGCGTTCCCACGGCCGAGGGCAAGGCCGAGGTCCGCGAGAAGGGTTCGGTGTTCCTGAGCTTCCTACTGCCGGCAGGAAGCCGCGAGGAGGCTGAAGCGAGGCTTGCGGAGCTCAAGCAGCGCTTCGCCGACGCCACCCACCACTGCTGGGCCTGGCGTCTGGGCGAAGAGGAGCGCAGCAGCGACGACGGCGAGCCGGCCGGCACCGCCGGGATGCCGATACTCCAGGTGCTCCGGGGCGCAGAGCTCTGGGATGCCCTCTGCGTGGTGGTGCGCTGGTTCGGCGGCACCAAGCTGGGCAAAGGAGGGCTGGCTCGAGCCTACGCGCTCGCGGCCCGAGAGGCTCTGGCGGGATGCGTCCCGGTCGAGCAGCGGGTCCGCCGGGAGCTCCACCTCACCCTCGACTACCCGCGGATCGGGGCGGTCAAGCGGCTACTGCGCCCACCCGAGATCGAGCTCGTCACCGAAGCCTACGGAGCGCAGGTCGAGCTGACACTGCTGGTTGCCGAGGACCGTCGTGAAGAGCTTCTGGCGGCGCTTGCGGACCTCTCTCTGATGCCGGACGCATGAGCCCGGCCGCCCGGCGCGGCCAAGTTGAGAGCCGGGGGCGCCTCCGATAGACTGTCGTCGAAGTAGCGAAACAAACTTTCATCGCCGACACCTAACGGCATCGAAGTTTGAGCCAAGGAGGCTACGAAGATGAGCGAGCCGCAGGTCCCACCGACCCCCCCGCCCGGCTACTCGAGCGCCCCTCCCCCACCCCCCTCTTCTGGAGGCAGCGACAACCGCAACTTGATGATCGTGCTCTCCTACCTCGGGATCCTCGCCCTGATCCCGCTCTTGACCGAGAAGAACGATCAAGAGGTGCAGTGGCACGCCAAGCACGGCCTGGTGCTGACGGTGGCCTGGTTCATCCTCTGCGTGGTGCTCGGCATGCTTGGCGTGGTTCTCTCGGCCGCTGCCGGCCCGGCGGGCTGCCTGGTGGGCCTGATGTGGCCGCTGATGGTGCTCGGCATCCTGGGCGTGACGATCGCTTGCATCATGAAAGGCATCAACGGTCAGCGCTTCCTGATCCCCGGACTCTCGGACTTCGCCAACAAGTTCTAGCCGAACTGCTATCCCTGTCGAGCTCCCCGCCGGTGCTGGCCGAGCCGGCAGGGAGCTCGGACTCCTGCTAGTCTCTCCGGCGGTGAGCACGAATGTCGCCGCTGTCCCCGCGCCGCGTCCTCGGGTCCGGCGGCGCCGGCTGGTGCTGTTGGTGCTGGCGCTCGCCCTGGCTCTCGACGGGGCACGACCGGCCGACCGCCAGCTCTCGGCCCGCTTTCTCTTGGCCGCGATCCACCGCTATCAACACACGCTCTCGCCCTGGATGCCGGTGCTCGGCGTGCGGTGTCGCTTCGAGCCCAGCTGCAGCCACTACGCCGAAGGCGCCATCGAGGGGAGCGGCGCCCTGGGTGGAACGCTCCGGGCGATCTGGCGGGTGCTGCGTTGCGGACCCTGGACACCCCAGGGCACCTACGACCCGCCCTAGTTGCAGAACTCGGCTAAGATTCGTGACTTCACGCGCGACGTAGCACACAGGCAGGAGGAGAACCGGTGCGCAGAGTGGGTGTTTTCGGCTGGGGCATCGTTGGCCCGAAGTCGCCCAACATCGACCGCTTCCGAGAGAACCTCGAGTCGGCAGACTCGTGGCTATCCCCGTTCAACGGCTTCGGTCCGAACAACTTCCTGGTGGGCATGCCGGAGTTCCGCTTCGAGGACTACAAGAGCTGGATCGATGCCCGCTTCCGACCCAACCGCTATCCCCAGCTCGCCGAGAAGATGGATCCCACCACGCTGTTCGCGATCGGCTCGTTCATCCAGGCCCTGGGGCAGAATCCGGGCATCGAGGACGAGCTCAAGCGGCTGCGTACCGCCGCGCACGTCTACATCGGCACCGGCCTCGGCAACGTCCCCACCATCGAGCGCATCTCGCTCGACGTGCACCGCGCCCAGCGCAACTGGAATCGCTACTGGGCCGATCCAGTGCGCAATCCACCTCTCGCCAGCTTCCTCTCGGGCGACACTCGCGGGCACGAGGACGCCCCGCCCCACCCCGAGCAGGCCCCACCCGACGAGCGAGACCAGGCCGAGGAGCGCTGGTGGGCCTACTGGGGGAGCCGTTCCCCCGAGCTCGCCCGCTACGTCTCGGAGCTGGCCGAGATCGAGGGGCTGGTGGTGGAAGGCAACGTCGAGGCCGGAAAGATCTCGATGATCAAGGAGAAGCAGCGCCGCCACGCCCGTCTCAAGGCCCGCTGGCAGTCGCCGGACCCTCCTTGGAAGGCCGCCTCGCCGAACCTTCTCTGGAACATCTCGAACACTCCGGCGTCGCAGATCTCGATGCTCGGTCAGATCACCGGCGTGGTCTTCGCCCCGGTGGCGGCCTGCTCGACCTTCGGCGTGGCGCTCAAGCTGGCTCTCGATGCCATCGACCGCGGCGAGGCGAAGGCGGTGGTGATGGGGGCGAGCGATCCCCCTCCCCACCCGCTCTCGGTGGGCGCCTTCTACAACGCCCGGGTCATGGCGGCCAACGGCGACGTCTCGAAGCCGCTGTCCGGGCTGCGGGGCACCCACGTGGCCGGCGGGTCGGCGGTGTGGATCGTGGGCGATCTCGACTACTTCACAGCTCGAGGCTACCGGCCTCTCGGCATGGAGCCGATCGCCGTCGGGGTCACCGCCGACGCGGACCACATCATCACCCCCTCGAAAGAAGGGCCGATCGCCGCCGTCCGCCTGGCGCTCGCGAAGAGCGGCGCCAGCCCAGCCGAGCTGGGCAGCTGGGACCTTCACGCCACCGCCACGCCGGGCGATTACCTGGAGGTGGAGAACCTGCGGGATCTGCTGCCCGAGAGCGTGCTGGTCACCGCCCGCAAAGGGACCTTCGGTCACGGCATGAGCGCAGCCGGCGGCTGGGAGCTCACGGCCCAGTACCTCGGCTACCAGTCCGGCCGCCTCTTCCCCACCCCACTGGCGGAGGAAGAGCTCAACGCCGAGATCGCCCGGGTGCACCGGAACTTCGTCTTCAACCGCGGCTGCCCCACCCCTCCGGGCCTGGCTGGCAAGCTCTCGATGGGAGTGGGTGGCGTCAACGCTTGCGTGATCTCGCGGCCTCTGAGGACGGCTTCGAGCGTCTAGGCCACCACCTCGGATCCGGCGGCGGGCGGGGGCAGGGGCTCGAACTGGAGCCGCCGGCCCTGCTAACATGCGGGCGACAGCCCTGGGGGAAGCCATGGACGGCCTCGTGACAACGGCTAGACTGCCTGCGCCAGAGCGAGTGGCCGAGCTCGTGGAACCGCGAGCAGAACGGCTGATCGGCCGGATCGTGGGACGCGAGAGCGGGCCCACCCTGGTCGTGATCGGTGGCATCCACGGCAACGAGCCATCGGGTCCACTCGCCCTGGAGCGCGTGCTGGCAGCTCTCGCCGGCCGCGAGGACCAGTTGCGGGGCGAGCTGGTGGCGCTGCGTGGCAACCTCGCGGCGCTCGCTCTCGGCCGGCGCTACCTCGAGCGCGACCTCAACCGACTGTGGAGCCGCCAGCGGGTCGAGGCGCTCCAGGCTTGTCATCCCTCGACCATCGAAGTCCCCGAGGACCGCGAGCAAGCCGAGCTCTTCGCCGAGCTCGAGGCGGCGTTCGGGCGGGCGCGGGGCCGAACCTTCGCCCTCGATCTCCACTCCACCTCGGGCGGCGGGCCGCCCTTCGTGGTGATGTGCGACACCCTGCCGAACCGGAGCTTCGCCAAGTCCCTGCCCGCTCCCAAGGTGCTGGGCCTCGAGGAGCAGCTCGAGGGCACGCTGCTGTCGCTGCTGTCGGACCTCGGCCACGTCACGCTGGCCTTCGAGTCCGGCCAGCACGCGGCGGCGAGCTCGGTGGATCACGCCGAGGCGGCGGTGTGGATCTGCCTCGCCGCGGCCGGCCTGCTCGCCGGCGGCGAGCTGGTTCCGCCCCGGCGGGTGCTCGCCACGCTCGATGCGGCGGTGAGCACCATCCCGCCCTTCGTGGAGGCGCGCTACCGCCACGCCATCAAGCCGGCAGACGCTTTCAAGATGGACCCTGGCTTCACCAGCTTCCAGCCGGTCACGCGCGGCCAGGTGCTGGCCCACGACTGCCACGGTGAGGTCCACTGCCCGGAAACCGGGCGGATCCTGATGCCTCTCTACCAACCCCAGGGGGACGACGGGTTCTTCCTGGTGCGGGCTTTCAACCCGGTCTGGCTCAAGATTTCCGCCCTGCTGCGCCGACTGGGCAGCGATCGCATCGTCCACTGGCTACCGGGAGTGAGCCGCCACCCGCAGCGACTCGCCACCTATCGGGTGAACCGCCGGATCGCGCGCTGGTACGCGCTCGAGATCTTCCACCTGCTCGGTTTCCGCCGGTCGGGGGAGGAAGGCGCCTATCTGCTGGTGGCTCGCCGTCCTCACGACCTCGAGCGAGACCACCAGCACACCTGGCCGAGCTTCCTGCGCAAGCGCCCGAAGCCGTAGTTCACGGTTTCGCGGCCGTGGGACTCAGAAGGCGAGGATCAGCCCCAGGCTGGCTTCGGTCTGGGTGATCGAATTGCGGTCGTCCCAGCGATCCCGGCGGCGACGGTCGTCACGGTTGTCGTCGTTGTTGTCGTTGTCGAGGTCGATGTAGTAGCCCCGACCCTCGAAGCGCAAGCCCACGTGGTCGTTGAAGTAGATCTTCACTCCGCCGCCCAGGGAGGCGGAGCCGCGATCCTCTTTGCTGGTGTCGGGAAGGTCGAGATCGAGATGGGCGAGGCCCAGGCTCGCCACGAAGTAGGGGACCACGCGGCTGGAGGGGATCTGGAACAGGATGCCCACGTGGTAGTAGTCGATGTCGAGGTCGGCGAAGTGCTCATCGTTGCGGAACACACCGTGGTCGGTGATCAGCTCCGTCTGCTGCCGGCGGGCCAGCAGCTCGACCGAGAGCCACTGGTTGAGCGGGATGTCGGCCGTCAAGCCATAGCTGCCTCCGGCTTTCACATCCAGGTTGTCGTTGAGCACGCTGTTGCGGTCGACGCTGACATCCCCGCGGAAGTGGTAGCCCGCCGTCGGTGTGAGCTCGAAGTTGTCGGCCTGGGCGAAGGCCGCGGTGGGAGCGAGCAGGAGCAGGAAGAGCAGTGTTTTCTTCATGGGAAATCTCCTCGATGCCGGGAAAGATGGGCCGGTTGGCGCAACCGGAGGTGCTCTGCCCGAGAATCCGAGGGGAGAGCGAGGAGCTACCGCCAGGACACCTCGGTCGTCCAACCTGTAGCAACGCCCAGCTGTCGGCTAAGATTTCAGCATGCCCGGCCTATTTCTGGTGGAAGCTCGCCGCCTGCGCGAGGAGCGCGCTCTGAGGCTGACCTGGAGCGATGGCCACAGCGCTGACTACCCCTACGACTACCTCCGCGGCTACTGCCCGTGCGCCCTCTGCCAGGGCCACGGCGCCACCGCGCTCCATTTCCACCCACCCGAGCGCCCCGTCGAACTCACGGGCATCGAGCCGGTGGGCAACTACGGCCTCTCCCTGGCCTTCTCGGATGGCCACGGCACGGGGATCTACCGCTTCGATCTACTGCGCGAGCTCGGGCCGAAGGTGGAGGGCTGAGGGCGGTCAGGTCGATGGCAGGTCGCCGGGCCGGTTGAGGTTGGCGAAAAGCTGCTCGCTAGGCAGTGTCGAGCCGAGCGCGAGCCCGCTGAGCCGGCGGATTCGTAGGCCAGGCTCCTCGGCAAGGCTCCACAGCTCGAAGCGACCCATGGCGACGCGGCTTTCCAGGCAGGCGAGGGCTCGCGGCCCGTAACGCGCACAGAGAGGCTCCAGGCCGCGGGGGCCCTCGGGCACCACCCAGTCGAAAGACGTTTCGTCCCTGAGGAGGGCGAGGAGCTCGTGGGTCACATTGGGCAGGTCGCAGGCGAGGGCCAGAAGGCAGCGGCCTGGGAACCGCGCCGCTGCTCCGAGCAGGCCCGCCACGGGGCCGGCTCCTGGGCCGTCGGAGATCGAGGGCCAGGTCTCGAGGTAGCTTCGTCCGGCATCCGCGATCACCACCTCCTGGACGATCCTGGCGAGGCGCCTGGCAGCAAGAGCGACCAGGGGCTCGCCGCCTAACTCCAACAGAGCCTTGTCCTTGCCCATGCGCAGAGAGCGCCCGCCGGCGAGCACCACCCCGACCGGCTCGGGGCCTTGGGGCTCGGCCTGCGTGCTACCATCGGCCCCTTCGCTCCTCGCTCCGGCAGGCTTCTTGCTGCGGCGAGGCCCGTTCCGGCGCGGCGCTGTCGCCGTGTAGCCGATCATCCGGAGGAGATCTCCATGAATCTGAGCGTAGCGCTGCTCTTGCTGAGCGTGCTGGCGGCCGGCCAAGCTGCCGAAAAGGCACCCGCCGCCAACCCGAAAGTCGTCTTCCACACCAACAAAGGTGATATCACGATCGAGCTGGACCCGGCCAAGGCCCCCAAGACGGTGGAGAACTTCCTGGCGTACACCCAGTCCGGGCACTACGATGGCACCATCTTCCACCGGGTGATTCCCGGCTTCGTGATCCAGGGCGGCGGCTTCACCGCGGAGATGGATCAGAAGCAGACCAAGCCGCCGATCGTCAACGAAGCGTCGAACGGCCTGAAGAACGTTCGGGGCAGCCTGTCGATGGCGCGCACCTCCGACCCTAACAGCGCTACCAGCCAGTTCTTCGTCAACCTGGTCGACAACAAATCCCTCGACGCAGCTCCGGGCAACCCCGGTTACGCAGTGTTCGGTCATGTAGTGGCCGGCCTGGAAGTGGTGGACGCCATCGCCAAGGTGGCGACCGGCACCCGGGGGCCGTTCCAGAACGTGCCGCTCGAGCCGGTGGTGGTGAAGAAGGCCGAAGTCGCTCCGTAGCTCCTCTCCTCCCGGGGGCCGCCCGACGGCCCCCGACCCGCTCCTCCCTCTCCGAGTCTTCACGGCAACCCTGCAAGAAAATTTTGCAGCGATACTTCGAGACCAGTACGGAAGCAATATAATCAAAGCAAGATAAGCCGGGAAGCACCCGCGCCGGGGCGGGCCCTCTCAGGAGGGTCGCCCGGCGAGACCGGCGAGAAGAGGCTCGCCGGCCAGTCGTGAGGAGCCAGAAGCATGCGAAGCAGTCCCACGCTCCAGTCGGCCCGAGAGAGGGCCAGGACCCTTCTCCCCGCAGTGCTCTTCCTCGGAGCGTTCGGGCTGTCGACGAGGAGTATCCTCGAGCAGCAGCCGAGCCACCCCCAGCCAGCAAGAAGCGTGTCGCCGGGCGAGCACCCCCGCGCGATCCCCGCGCAGGGAGACGCTCGCGAGGAGCGCGATCTCGTCGAGGCCCAGGCCGAGCGCGAGTGGTACCTGCTCACCTACCCCACCGGCAGGATGCCCGCCATGGCCTGGAACCGGGCCCGTGACTGGGTGAAGCGAAACATTCAAGACGCCGCACCGTGGCAAGGGCTCTCGCTGCGCTCCGGAGGCGCTGGCAGCAACGCGGTGATTCCGCCAGGCACCAATACCTGGGTGTCCTACGGCCCCAAGCCGCTCGACTCGGTGGGCACCACCAACGAGGCGTACAGCTGGGGCCTGGTGTCCGGTCGCGTGGCCTCCAACGGCCTGGCGATCGATCCGGTGAACCCCAACGTGGCCTACGCGTCGTTCGCCGCCGGTGGCTTCTGGAAAACCACCAACCTCGGCTCGACCGCCGTGACCTGGACTCCGCTCTGGGACGACAAGGACTTCGTCAGCCAGGCGGCCGGAGCGATGGACATCGATCCGTCCAACCACAACGTCCTCTACGTGGGCACCGGCGACGCCGTCGGCCGGGCGCAGTTCGGCGCCGGCATCATGAAGACCACCAACGGCGGCACCACCTGGACCCAGCTCGGGGCGAGCGTGTTCACTCCCTTCTCGCCCACGTTGCCGCCCGGCGGCAACCGCTGGGACAACCAGAGCGTCAAGGCGCTCAAGGTCGACCCGCACAACCCTTCGACCGTGCTGGTGGGCACGCGTTCGGACCTCTACATCACCCACGACGCCGGACTCAGCTGGGAGATCTGCGGCTTCGGCAACAACTACACCAACCCGTCGGTCAACGGTGGCCCTCAGGGTTCGATCAACCGCATCAGCAGCATCTACCTGGACGCCCGGGGGCCCTCGACGGTGGCCTACGTGGCGGTGGGCCATCCCACGTTCACGGTCAACGGCGACAACGGCATCTATCGCTTCACGATCCCGCTGACCGGCTGCCCGGCCTGGCCGAGCGGCTTCACCACCCTCTTCGGCGGCCTGCCGGACGGCACGGGCAACGGCGTCAACTACGCCGACGGAGGGTCGATCACCGGCCGTATCGAGCTCGCCGGGGCCGTCGGGCAAGACGGCCACCTCACCCTCTACGCCCAGGTGGAGGAAGTCGAGAACCAGGGAGCGGAAGGAACCTACGTGCTACGGCCGGACAGCGGCGCAACCACCTGGACTCGCCTGGCCGGCAGCAGCGCCCTGGACTACCTGGCCTGCAACGGCAACCCAAACCCCACCACGCAGGACTTCTTCGACCTCTTCCTGGCGGTCAACCCCAGTAACGACAAGGACCTCTACATCGGCCACATCGACGCTTTTCGGGCCGAGGTCGATCCCACCTACACCTCGATCAAGCTCGACGACCTCACCAACGCCTACGACACGGATTGCCCGAGCTACGGCAAGGTCCACCCGGACCAGCACGCCTTCGCTTTCGTGCCGGGATCCAAGGGCACGGCCTTTCTTCTGGGCAACGACGGCGGCATCTACCTGAACGACAAAGCCGGTGATTTCGAGGCCTGGAAGCAGCTCAACAACAGCTTCAACACCTTCCTGTTCTACGCCGGCCAGATCGGAACCGACTTCGCTGGCAACGGCATGAATGGAGTGCAGTGGGTCCTCGGCGGGATGCAGGACAACGGCAACAGCAGCTGGGATTCCACCCGACCCAGCCTCACTGGCACGGCCCGTGGCATCGGCGGCGATGGCTTCTTCGTCGCGTTCGATCCGCTGGCCGGCAGCGAAACCACTGGCTGGTGGCTCACCGAATACACCTTCGGCTCGATCGTCTGTTCGGTCAACAGCGGCGCAAACGGTCCCTTCACTCCCTGCGAACCGGTGATGACCGGCACCGCGGACTTCAGCGCACCCTTCTTGCTGGACACCCTGCATTGCACCAACACCCAGTGCTCGAACCTGATCTTCGGCGAGGACTACGTCCACGCCTCGGGCTCTTACGGCGCCACGGCGCCGAACTGGGTGCAGATCTCGCCCCTGCTCACCAAGGGTGGCGGCTCGGCGTCGGTCGTCTCCCTCGGCTGGGCGCCCAGCAAGCCCACGGCGGCGGTCGCGGGCACCAGCGACGGCAAGCTCTGGTGGTCGGAAGACGTCTACACGGGTAGCCAGTGCACCCAGTTCAAGGCCAACAAGGCCGGCTTCAGCTGCACCCCGAACCCCGGTGCCGTGTGGCGAGACGTGGACCCCACCAACACCGTACTGCCCAACCGGGCGGTACTCGGCGTGGTGGCAGACCCCAGCGACCACACGCGGATCTACGCGGCGGTGGGCGGCTTCAACCCCAACACCCCCAGCACTCCGGGCCACCTGTTCTCGTTCAAGTGGAACGGCTCCAGCTGGACCGCCACCAACAAGACCGGCAACCTGCCGGATGTACCGGCCAACTCGGTGGCGGTCAACCCGCGAAACCGCAAGCAAGTCTTCGTGGGTACCTACTTCGGCTTCTACTACACCAACGACATCGATGCCTCGACCGTCACTTGGGTGCGCTACCAGCACGGCCTGCCCAATGTGCTGATGCGCTACCTCACGGTGGACCGAGGTCCGGCCACCAACCCCTACCGCGGCACCACCCTCGCGGCCTTCACCTTCGGCCGCGGCGTCTACGCCATCCGCCTACCCAGCACCGGCGGCCTGCCCTAGGCCACCCCATCGAGCCCTCGGGAGAGTTCCAGCTCCCGGGGGCTCGGGCCTTCCTGAGGTGCCCTTCCTGACCGGAGAAAACTGGCAATTAGCCCAGAGGTTGGGGGAAGACACATCGGTGAGTACCAAGCCCGTCGCCAGCAGAGGCAGCCGGCCCGTGAAGCCCCCGCGAACCAACCGGCTCGAAGGGGCCGATGAAGTCGCAGACTCGCGTCAAGGCCATGGGGAGAACCCGGAAGCTCGTCACGGCTGGAGCAAGGAACATTTGAGCCTGGCTGGGTCCGCCCCTGATTTCCCCTACCCGGAAGAGCCGGCTGAGCCGGATTCAGGGCCCCATCTCGAGTGATAGACCCAGTCAAGGTTAGCCTTGGCGCGGCGCTGAAGCAGCCTGGCGCCACGCCTTTTCGCACAACCGATTACCCGCCGGCTGAGCGTTGTTATCAAGACAGCTCCTACAGGACTGAAAGTCCGCGGGAGTTCGAGCAAGCTGAGAGCCTCTGGATCGAGCGCGGGCGCGTAGCTGGGAAGCGGGCCGCGGGCGCCGCGACCAGGGCTATCGCACAAGCCAAAGCGCAGATGGTCTCAATCAGGCCTTGACGAGACTGCTCGCCTCAATTACTATCATTCCACTTATTCCTCGACGATATTGATGGCCAAGAAAGGCAGTTCACTCTGACACCAAGAGGTGCCGAAAGATGGAAAGGCGCTTCCGTCTCAACTGGGTGGCAATAGGCGCTATCGGCGCTTTGTTTGCCGGGCTCGCAGCTCTAGGAGTCGTCCCAAAGAAATGGCTCGAGCCATCGCCTGTAAGTGTGTGCCTTCTGGACCGAGCCGGTAAGCCCGTGTCAGACGTGGTCCTGCTCGCCCCAGACGGCTCCGATTGCAAGCCGGACCTGAGAGGGATAGCTCAACTTCCCGGGCGCCTGGTGGGAGAGCAGATCTCGATTCGCTCCGGCGAGTGGGTCGAGATCGGCTCTTTCACAGTCGAGCGACCCAAGGAAGGCGTTCAGAAGGTCTACATTCGGCGTTGACCGTGAAGAGCACTCTCGACAGCCTGGCCAAGGCAGTAGCGAGTCACCTGATCAACAACGAGCTCTCGCAATCCGAGCTCGCACGCCAGACGGGCGTGTCCCAGTCGACGATCTCGAAGCTGCTGTCGGGCACGTTGGACCGACTCCAGCCGGCGACGCTGTCTCGCCTGGGTCGGGCTCTTGGCATTCCGGATAGCGAAGTCCAAGCCTCGCTGGTCAGCGAGTCCTCGACCCGGCCCAAGGTGGATCTAGGCGAGCTCGAGGCCCCAGGGAGACCCCTCGTCGGGCGGCTGAGCGAACTCCGCAACCTCGACAGCGCTCTACAGGAGGGGGCAGTCAGGATCGTCGCCGTCACGGGCATCGGTGGCATAGGCAAGACAGCTCTTGTTGACCAGTGGCTCGCCGAGCTCGGCGCAGAGGACTGGAAGGGAGCAGAGCTGGTCCTCGGCTGGACGTTCCGCAGGGCGCGCGATGCGTCACCGGAGGGCGAGCTACAGGCTTGCTTGCGCAGTGTGCTGGAACTGGCGGGCGAAACAGCGCTCGAGGGCCTGAGCGGAAGCGAACTCGTCCGAGAGGTCTTGGACGTACTCCAGGGGCGAAAGGCGGTGCTAGTACTGGATGCCGTCGAGCCCTTGCAGTCGCCAGCAGCCGTTGCGGGCAGCCGGAGCCGAGACCAGCCACTGCTGAGGACCTTTCTCTCCAGAGTCGCCCGCGAGAGCCAGGCGATGGTCGTGCTCACCACTCGGTCACCAACACAAGAGTTCGAAGAACTCGGCACGTCCAAGACGAGTGTCTTGGCCCTGCCCGAACTCGGGACAAGGGAGGCCGCCGAGCTGCTACGACGCTACAACCTTGAGGTGCCAGAAGCGACGGCGCATCGCATCGCCAAGCACCTGGGTGGACACCCCTACTCTCTGAGTCTTATGGGCCGTTACCTGGCAGAGGCCAGAGGAAGAGACTGGAGGTGGTGGAGCGAGACCTCGATCCGCGAGATTGCCGAGAATCTCGAGGAGAGCCTGCGGGCGAGGGAGCTTTGCCTGGCCGCAACGCAGGGATTGACACCGGCTGAGCACCAGGCGTTGCGAATCACCTCGATGCTCGACCCCTTCGCTACGGAGCGGTCTATCGAGGACATCCGGCGTCGCGAGCGAATCAAAGGCCTGAACGAAGCCGTCATCGAGATGAGCCAAGACCAATGGAACCTCACCATCTCGAAGCTCTGCCGCCGGAAGGTCATCTCCCAGGTGGGCCTGACAACGTACCGACTTACCCTCCCGAGGCTGCTCCAAGAACACGTCCTCGCAGCATTCGCCGAAGAGAGCCCCGCCGACTCGCGCGGAGCCTGCGAGAAGGTCCTCAAGCACATCTCAGCTCTAGTACCTGGCCCGGCCCGAACAGAACTCGACGCGGAAACAGTCTGCGCTGCCGCCAAACACGCACGCGCTGCCCACTTGGTGCACTGGGCCATCGACGAGCTCTACATCAAGAAGCTCAAGCCCTATTTGGCGAGCGGCGACCTCCCTCTCGACCACTCGTTGGAGTTGGAGGCCGAGGTATTGGCGAGCTTCTTCGACCGGCCCTGGGAGACTCCCAACGCGGGCCTGTCGCCAGCTCAAGGGCATCAGCTCTTGGTGAGCACCGCGGAGTTCTTGGGCCGGGCCGGAAGGCTCGAAGCGGCCTACAAAGTGTGGGCCGCGGCCAAAGCGAAAGCTCCTGCCAAGGCAGTCGGAGGAGCCCCAGACACCAGGAGCATCGACACGGCGCTGCGGCTCGCAGAGACGAGCCTGCTCGTGGGCAGAGCGGAAGCGGTTGGGGAAGCGCGCGAGGCGGTCGAGCTGATGCTGGAGCTCGGGGACCCTAACCTGCTCGCCACCGCCCGCTCCCTGGAGGCGGCCGCCTTGCTCCAAGCGGGCGAGCTCGAGCCCGCCGTCGAGGCGCTCGCCCGGGCCGACGTGTTGCCGCTCGGCCATCAACAGGAGCTCTTTTCTCGCGCAAGGAAGGTAGAGCTCGTATCACTGGACCGAGGGCTGGAGGTGGCCTGCGAACTGCTCGGGCGCGCTCCGCTGCCTTCCCACGCTCTCTCCCGGCTAAGAGAGCGCAGCCTGGACATCCTTCGGGAGCTCAGCGAGTCGCAGGGCCGACTGGGGGAGGAGCACTCCAAGCCCCCCGGGGCGCCGCTGGATGGAGAGCTCCACCTCCTGGTGCGGGCTCGGGCTCGGCTAGGGCTCGCCCTTGGTTCCCCTGTGAGCCCAACCGAGTATCGGCCTCTTCTGAGCGAAGCTCTCGCCGGTCTCGACTCGGCGGCCGCTGCCTTTTCGGCGCGGAGTAGGCCGGAGCTGGAAACCCGAGCCTTGATCCTTCGTGCGCGGCTCCTGACACTCCTGGGGGAGCTCGACTCAGCCGAAAGCGACTTCCACCGTTCCCTCTCAGTCTCGTCGAGGATCGGCATGTTGCCGGCTAGCTGCGAGGCGCACCTGGGATTGTGCCGCCTCTCGCTTCAAAGACGGGATCGAGAAGCGGCAGCCGAAGCACTCACCGCGGCTCAGAAGATTCACAACGATATCCGCCTCGGTCGCTGGACTGGAGAACTGAGGAGGCTCAGGGGTGAGGTTGAGGCGACAAGCTGGCCTGGCGAGGGCCCAGGTCAAGAAGGGCCCATGATTCGAGCCAAAGCCAACTGAAGACGCAACCCTGACCCGGCCTGCCGAGATCGGGCTCAGCTCTTGCGCACTCGCACGTCGAGGGCGAGGGAGGGTTGGCCTGGGGGGCTGGTGAGGAAAGGGTTGATGTCGAGTTCGGCGATCTCGGGGTAGTGGTCGGCGAGAGTCGCGAGGCGCAGGAGAATCTCCTGCAGGAGCTCGAGGTCGGCTGCGGGCTCGCCGCGGACGCCGGTCAGGAGCCGGATGCCGCGGATGCCTCGCACCATCTCGCCGGCGTCGTAGGCGGAGAGCGGCGGCACTCCGAAGCGGACGTCCCGGAACACCTCGACGTACTTGCCACCCAGTCCGAACATCAGCGTGGGGCCGAAGCGAGGGTCGCTCGCCAGGCCGAAGATCACCTCATGGCCGCCGCGGGCGAAGCGCTGCACCAGGTAGCTCGGCTCGGGAAGGCCGGCCTCGGTCACTCGCCGGGACATACTCTGGCAGGCGGCGAGCACCGCGGCCTCGTCCTCGAGGTCCAGGGCCACGGCACCGAACTCGGTCTTGTGGACCAGGCCGGGCGTTTCGGCCTTGACCACCGCGGGGAAGCCCAGTCGCGCAGCCACGGCAACGGCCTCTTCCGGGCTCGCCGCCGCCTCGAGGCCCACGCAGGGGATTCCCGCACAGGCGAGCAGGCGGAACGCTTCAACCCCTGGCAAATAGCCAGTCGGCGCCGCATCCAGGATGGCGCGGATCCCCGCGTGGTCGAGGGCGAGCTCCGGGGGCGGCAGGTGCGGACGGCGGCGCCAGGCGGCGTAGCGCACCACCTTGGCCATGGCCCGAGCGGCGGACTCCGGGAAGCGGTACACCGGCGGCTGGCCGGGCCGCCGCTGGATCTCCTCGTAGAACTCATCGGTGGCCATGATCACGGCCAAGACGGGCTTCGCGCTCGCCGTGGCCACGGCGGCGATGGCGTCGTAGATGGCCATCGGGTTCGAGAGCAGAGGGGTGACGTTCACCACCATCACCATGTCTACGCCGGGATCCGCCAGCACCAGCTCGAGGCTCTTGCGGTAGCTCTCCTCGTTGGCCGAGGCGATCATGTCCACCGGGTTGGCGAGGCTCGCCTCGGGCGGCAGGAAGGCGGCGAGGGCTGTGCGAGTGGCCGGTGCGAGCTGGGCCATCTTGAGCCCGAGGTTGACGCAGGCGTCCGTGGCCATGATCGCCGGGCCTCCGGCGTTGGTGACGATGGCCACCCGATCCCCTTCCGGCATGGGACAGCGGTCGAAGGCGCGGGCGGCGTCGAAGAGGTCGTCGATGGTGTCCGCCCGCAGCACGCCGCATTGGTCGAGCAGAGCCGAGATGGTGACGTCGGGCCCGGCGAGAGCTCCTGTGTGGCTGGAAGCAGCCCGGGCACCCTCTGCGGTGCGGCCGGACTTGACCAGCAGGATCGGCTTCTTCTCGGAGACCCGCTCGGCGATCTCGATGAACCGCCGCGGGTTGCCGAAGGACTCGAGGTACATGCCGATGATGCGGGTTTCCGGATCGTGCTCCCAGAACTCGAGGAGGTCGTTGCCGGAGACGTCCGCCTTGTTGCCCATCGAGACGAAGTGCGTGAGCCCCACGCCGAGGTCCGAGGCGAGGTTCAGGATCGCCACGCCGAGGGCGCCGCTCTGGCTCACGAAGCCCAGCGCGCCGGGCAGGGCGTGGTTGGGGGCGAAGGTGGCGTTGAGCTGCACGCCGGCGTGGGTGTTGATGATGCCCATGCAGTTCGGGCCCACCATGCGCGCCCCGGCTTGGCGAACGGTGTCGCGCAGCAAATTCTCCCGCTCGGCACCCTCCTCGCCGGTCTCGGCGAAGCCGGCGGTGATCACCACCAGGCCTTTGACGCCCCGGGTCAAGCATTCCTCCACGGCTTCCTGGACGGAAGCCTTGGGCACCGCCACCACGGCGAGGTCCACCGGGTCCGGTACGGCCGAGATCGACGGGTAGCATTTGAGGCAGAGGATCACCTGCGCATGGGGGTTCACCGGGAAGATGGTGCCCGAGAACTCGGCGTCGAGCAGGTTGCGCACCAGCGCGAAGCCGATCGAGTCGCGCCGGCGCGAGGCGCCGATCACCGCCACCGAGCGCGGCGAGAAGAGGGCGGAGAGATCCGGACCGCTCAAAAAAGGCTCCCTGTGCTACCGGCCGGCGGCGCGTACCCGAGATGCGCGTAGGCGCGCCGGGTGGCTACGCGGCCCCGCGGTGTGCGCTGGAGAAAGCCTTCCTGGATGAGGAAGGGCTCGTAGAGGTCCTCGAGAGTGCCGCGATCCTCGCCCACCGTGGCGGCCAGGGCCTGGATGCCGGCCGGCCCGCCGCCGTAGTGCTCGATCAGCGTGGAGAGGATCTTGCGGTCGAGTTCGTCGAAGCCGTGCTCATCCACCTCGAGCAAAGCAAGGGCTTTGCGCGCCATGCCAAGGTCGATCTTGCCCTCGCCGGCCACTTCCGCGAAGTCCCGAACCCGACGCAGCAGGCGGTTGGCGATGCGCGGGGTGCCGCGGCTGCGCCGGGCGATCTCGGCGGCCCCGGCCGAGTCGATCGGGATTCCCAGGAGGCCGGCCGAGCGCACGATGATTTTGAGCAGCTCTTCCGGCCGGTAAAAGTCCAGGCGATGCACGATGCCGAAGCGGGCCCGCAGCGGTGCGGTGATCAGGCCGGCGCGGGTGGTAGCGCCCACCAGGGTGAAGCGCGGCAGCGGGTGCCGGAGAGTGCGGGCCGCCGGCCCCTGACCGATGATCAGGTCGATGTGGAAGTCCTCGAGGGCCGGGTAGAGCACTTCTTCCACGGTCGGGCCCAGGCGGTGGATCTCGTCGATGAACAGCACTTCGCCCGGAGCGAGGTTGGTGAGGATCGCCGCCAGGTCGCCGGCCTTCTCCAGCACCGGGCCGGAGGTGGTCTTGAGCGGCACCTCCATGGAGCGGGCGATGATGTGGGCGAGAGTGGTCTTGCCCAGGCCGGGCGGACCGAAGAGCAGCACGTGGTCCAGCACCTCCTGGCGGGCTCGGGCGGCCTGGATGAAGACCTTGAGGTTCTCCACCAGCTTCTCTTGCCCCACGTACTCGGCGAGCTGGCGTGGGCGCAGGGACTGCTCGAGCCCGACGTCCTCGGCGAGCGGCTGCGAGGACAGGATACGGTGCTCGGACGGCATGGCGAGAGCGGAGTCTACCAGCGCGCGGCGAATCAGGTGGCGATGTCGTCCTCCCAGGGCTGGGCCGGTCGGTCGGTCGCCGAGGCTCGCGCCTTGCGCTCGATCATCGCCAGCAGCCAGGCCTCGCGGTTACGGATCGCTTCCCAGCGCCAGACCAGGATCGCCAGAGTGTCCGAGAGGATCTCCGAAGCGCGCTCGGGCAGCACGCTGTGGCGCACGAAGATCTCCTCGATCTGCGGGCGCACCGAGTCGAGGAACTCAGCGAGCCGACCGGACGTCTTGCTCGTGGTCATCGTCGAAGAGAGCCGGCCCGTGTTGGGACTAGCAGATCCACAATCTTAGCGCAGACGGTAAGGCCAGCGTCGAGGTGGCAGTTCAGGCCCGAACGGGAATGGAGCCTCGTCGCCCTTTTCCTACGCCCGAGCGAGGCGAGCCAGGCTCGCGCGCAGGAGTTCGTGGAACTCCGCCTCCGGCGAAGCGCGCCGGGCTTCACCCACGGCGGCCTCGGCGAGGGGAGCTTTGTATCCCAGATTGACCAGTGCCGATACCACATCCCGGTCGGCCTCCGTGCTACGAGGCGCCGAAGCCGCGCCAAGCTCGTCAAGCCGCTCGCGGAGCTCGACCACGAGCCGCTCGGCCGTCCGCTTGCCCACGCCGGGGATCCGGGTGAGGCGGCCGGCCTCGCCGGACTGGATCGCCGCCGCCAGCTCCTCGGGGGCCATGCCCGAGAGAATCACCCTCGCGAGTCGGGGGCCGATTCCCGAAACGGTGATCAGCTTCTCGAACAACAATTTCTCCCGCTCGGTCCAGAAACCGTAGAGGGAGAGCTCGTCCTCGCGCAGATGGGTATGGACAAAGAGCCCGATCGGCGCGCGCTGGCCGCTGCGTTCGATCTCGTAGTAGGTGGAGAGGGGAATGGCCACCGTGTAGCCCACGCCGCCGACGTCGAGCAGCACGCCGTCGGGGCGTAGGCTGAGAGGGGTGCCCTTGAGGTAGCCGATCATCGAACCACGCTCAAGGCCGAGCCGGTTGGCTCAGGCCTAGCCCTGAGTCTCGGCCTCGGCCAGGCCGTAGCGCTTGGCGAACTCGGGGTCTCGGGTAGGCGCGAGCTCTCGCTGCCGGTTGGCGAGCAAGGCGGAAAGCAACCGGCCCACTTCCTCGTTCTCCAGGCTCTCCCGGGTGGCCTCCTTGTTCTGGGCGAAGTCTGCCGCGCTCCAGAACTTGCGATCCGCAACCTGGAACAGCACTCCGCCGGTGCGGGCCGCCACGGGCTGGCCGATCTCGCCGACGTTCATCTTGAGGGCGGCCTCCGAAACCGAAGGCAGAACGCCCAAGGCGCCGATCGGCTGGTCGTGGCCGAACTCCTCGCTCTGCTTGGCCTCCACCTTGAGGTCCGCGGCGACCTGATCGAAGCTCTTGCCGCTGGCCAACTCCTGGCGTGCGGCGGCGAGCCGGGCCATCACGCGCTCGTCCTGCTTCTGGCGAAGCAACGCCTGGCGAACCTGAACGTTCACCTCGGCGAGGTCGGGAATGCGCGGAGCCTTCACTTCGTCGAGGCGGAGGATGGCCCAGCCGCGAGGGATCTTCACCGGGTCCGAGAGCTGGCCCGCCTTGAGCGCGAAGGCTGCCTTCGAGAACTCGGGAATGCGGCCCACGTTCTGCACCGGATCCTGGGCTCCGAACGGGTTGGTCTTTTCCACGGAGAGGTAGGTCGAGCCAGTGGTCAGGCCCTTGAGCTGATCGTCGGTCTTCAGGCCATCCTTCTTGATCTTCGCCGCGAGCTCGTTCGCCTTGCGTTCGGCGTCGCCCTGGGCGCGGTCGCTCTGCACCCGGGCGCGGATCAGGTTCTTCACCTCTTCGAACGGCCGGAGGCCCCCTTCGCGGCGGCCGAGCACTTCGATCAGGTGATACCCGAAAGAAGTCTTCACCGGGCCGATCAACTTGCCGGGCTGGCCGCCGAAGGCCGCCTGCTCGAACTCGGGCACCATCTGGCCACGGCCGAAGAAGCCGAGATCACCGCCCCGGTCCTTGGAGCCGGGGTCCTCGGAGGCCTCTTTGGCCACGGCCGCAAAGTCCTCTCCGCCTTCGATGCGCTTGCGCAGGGCGGCCATCTGCTGCTGCGCAGCGGCATCTGTGCGGTTGTCGTCCACCTTGAGCAGGATGTGGCGGGCGCGCACTTGCTCCTGCTGGGTGAATTCGTCCTTGTGGGCCCCGTAGTAGGCGGTGAGATCCGAGTCCGGCACCTCGAGCGAAGCCCGGAGCTTGTTCTGGTCGACCAGGAGGTAGGAGACCAGCCGCTGCTCAGGGCGGCGGTACTCCTCCTTGTGGGTTTCGAAGTAGGGGGCGAGCTCGGCGTCGGCGACCGTGATTTCGCTCGCGAAGTTCGCGGCGGGCAGCTCGACGTAGCGGATCTTCGCCCGCTCGACCTGGTGGCGATAGCGCTCTTCCACCTGTTGATCCGAGACGAAGACGTTGGCCGCGAGCGCCGAGCGCAGCTTGGCCACCAGCAAGTCCTCGCGCATGGAGTTCTCGAAGGCCGTGATCGAGGGGAACTGGGCCCGGCGCAGCGTGGCCTGGTAGGCCTGCTCGCCGATGAAGGCGCCGGACTCGTCCTTGAAGGCCGGGATCGCGAGGATCGCCCTGCGCAACTCCTCGTCCGAGACCGAGAGACCCATGCGGCGGGCCTCCTGGGCGAGCATCTTGTGGTTGATCAGTTGCTGGAGGGCCTGCCGCGGGAGCCCGAGCTGCTTTTCGAGCTCGGGAGTGAGCCGCTCGCCGAAGGAGGCTCGGGCCGACTCCACCAGGTTGCGGTAGATCCGCTGGAACTCTTCCAGGCTGACAGAGTCGCTACCCACGTGCGCCACCGCGCCGTCGCGAGCCGACAAGCGACTGCAGCTATCGGGCAGAATCCACAGGCCGATGAGGAAGGCTGCCACCACCAACCAGAGGGTCCATTTGAGGTGACGGAAGTTATCGCGCAGTTGCTGGAGCATGGAATGATCTCTCTCTTTCGACGAGGACCGGCAACTCTACCAAGACCAGGAGAAAGCCGACAAGAGGCGAACCAACTCGGAGGCTCGGCGGGGGCCCCGCGGCAAGGGCGCGGCTCACGCGCCTAACTCTTTCCATTCCAGGCATTTGTGGTATCGTTCTCCGGCTCGGGGAAGGGCCGTGGCTGGCGTTAAGCGCAATCCAAACCGTACCGGCTGGTACAGCATCTCTGTCGACTCCCTTCGCACACTCCTCACCTTCCTGGTGTTGGTCGTGCTGGGGGTGGTGGGCTACTTCGCTTTCCGCGCCTGGAAGCGTGACTTCGTCCAGCGGGAAGCGGAGCGACTGATCCTCGAGGGCGAAGCGCAGGTGGAGGAGCTCACCGGCCGCCAGGGGACGACACCCTTCGCCAACGAGCTCGAGAAGGCGCGGCGCGAGCTCCACGACGCGCGCCGCGAGTTCGAGGCGGTCAACCACCAGCAAGCCCTCGACGACGCCCAGAGCGCCACCAGCCTTCTCGCCTGGATCACCGAAGCACTGGCCAAGGGCGATGAAGTGGGCGAGGCCCAGTTCCTCTCGGCGGCTGGGGAGGTCAGCTTCCGGCGCGGCGAGACCGGCGAATGGCAGCCGGCGCGCAGCCGGCTGGTGCTGGCCGTGGGGGATTACGTGCGCACCGGTGAACGGGGCTCAGCCGAGATCATGTTCGCCAACGGCACTCTGTACACCATCCGCGCCAACACCCTGTTCCGCCTTTCCCAGACCAAGAGCTCCTCGGGAAAACAAGAGCAGGCCATCCGAATGGACTACGGCTGGGTGAACCTGAACACCAGCCGGCAAGAAAGCGGGGTTTCCACCCCGGACGCCGAAGCCGTGGTGGACCGCGACTCTTTCGCGTCGGTCTCCTACGATCGCGATTCGAAGGAGGCGCGCTTCGTCTCCTTCGAAGGCAAGGTCAGCGTGGCGGCGAGCGACGGCACCCAGCGCCAGCTCGGCCAGCGCGAGCAGGTGGTTCAGGCTCAGAAAGGGCTGTCCCAGGCCCAGGAGGTGCCACCCGCGCCCGTGCCCAGCCAGCCGCCGGAGAACCTGCAGCTCAATCTGGCCAACACCGATCGCCTGGCCTTTGCCTGGGAGCCCGTGGCGGGGGCCACTCGCTACGCGCTGCAGGTGGCGAGGGACCACCTCTTCGTGGACACCATCATCGACCGCTCGGACCGCACCCGGCCCGGCGCGACCCTGGGGCTGCGCGGCGAGGGCACGTTCTTCTGGCGAGTGGCGGCCGTGAACCGAGCCGGGGTGGCGGGGGCGTGGAGCGAGCCGCGCCGGTTTCGCGTCGCGTCTTTCGGAGTCGGTGATGCCGGCGACAAGGAACCGCCGCACCTGGCGCTGCAGAATCCCGAATCGTATGGCACTATCTTCATCCTCGGCGGTGCGACGGAGCCGGGTGCCCAGGTGGAAGTCAACGGGGAGCCGGTGGCCGTCGCTTCAGACGGTGCCTTCCGCAAGACCATCCAGCTCACTCAGGAAGGATGGAACGTGGTGTCGATCCGGGCGCGCGACGCCTCGGGCAACGAGACCGAGCGCCGCCAGCGTGTCTTCGTGGAGCTGTACTAGCCTCTCTCGGGAAGAGAATCGAACGAATAGGAAGAGTTCATGCCGATAGCTTCTCTGCTGCGTTATTTCTCGAAGGACCTGGCCATCGACCTCGGCACGGCCAACACCTTGGTCTACGCCGAGGGCCAGGGCATCGTGGTCCGCGAGCCCTCGGTGGTGGTGATCAACAAGCTGACCAACCGCATCGAAGCCGTAGGCAGCGAGGCCAAGGAGATGCTCGGCCGCACGCCCGGCAACATCGAGTCGATCCGACCGATGAAAGACGGCGTGATCGCGGATTTCGAGGTCACCGAGCGAATGCTCGAGTACTTCATCAAGAAAGCCCACGGGCGCAAGATGTACGTGCACCCGCGGATCGTCATCGGAGTTCCCTCCGAGATCACGCAGGTCGAGAAGAGGGCGGTCAAGGACTCGGCCATGCGAGCCGGGGCCTCGGAAGTCTTCCTGGTCGAGCAGGCGATGATGGCGGCGATCGGCGCCGGGCTACCGATCACCGAGCCCTCGGGCAACATGATCGTCGACATCGGCGGCGGCACCACGGACGTGGCGGTGATCTCCCTCGCCGGCATCGTCTACAGCCGCTCGGTGAGAGTGGCCGGCAACGAGATGGACCTCGCTGTGATCCAGTACCTGAAGCGCAAGTACAACCTGCTGATCGGCGAGCGCACGGCGGAACGCATCAAGATGGAGATCGGCTCGGCCTACCCTCTGAAAGAAGAGCTGCGCATGGAGATCAAGGGACGAGACCTGGTGGAAGGCGTGCCGAAAACCCTGCCGGTCTCCGACGCCGAGATCCGTGAAGCCTTGGCCGAGCCAGTGGCCACCATCGTCGAGGCGGTGCGGATGGCCCTCGAGCGGACTCCGCCGGAGCTCTCGGCCGACATCATGGACAAGGGAATCGTGCTCTCGGGCGGTGGCGCCCTGCTGCGCAACCTCGACCAACGGCTGCGCGAAGAGACCGGTCTGCCGGTGGTGCTGGCGGAGGATCCCCTGGCTTCGGTGGTGCTCGGCACCGGGCGCGTCCTCTCCGACATCGAGCTGCTGCGCAAAGTCTCCATTCGCTGAGGTCCCATGGCGGGCCCTCTGAGTGGGAAAGGCGCCCTGTGAGCGAACGGCGGATCGGCTGGATCTTCGTCGTCCTGCTTTGCGCCCAGTTGGTGATGCTGGCCTCTCGGGCGCCGGTCGATGGCAGCGATCGCAGCCTGCTCGCCACCACCGGCTTGAGGGCCGTGGCACCCCTCGGGCGGCTGACCGCGGCGGCGGCGGACGCCTTCTCGGGAGTGGGTGAGGGCCTCAAGGCGCGCCGTGCCCTGCTGGCCGAGAACCGGGCGCTGCGGGAGGAGGTCGAGAGGCTGCGCCTGGAAAGCACTCGGCTCCAGGGCCTGGAGCGCGAGGCCGAGCAGCTGGCGGACGCCCTCAGCCAGGTGCGGCGGGAGCCGAGCAAGCTGCGCCCCGCCACCGTCGTCTATCTCGACCAGAAGTCCTGGCTGCGCACGCTGGTGCTCTACACCGGAGCCTCGGCCGAGGTGAACCAGCCGGTTCTGGCCTCGAGCGGCCTGGTGGGGAGGGTGGTCAAGGTGGCCGGCTCCTATGCCAAAGTGCAGATGCTCTCGGACCCTGAAGCAGGCGTCGGCGCCTTGCTCGAAGGCAGCCGCCGGCAAGGCGTGCTGCGCGGAGCCGGCGGCGGAAGGCTCTTGCTCGAGTACGTGCCCCGGCAAACGGAGGTCACCTTGGGGGAGCGAGTGCTCACCGCCGGTATCGACGGCGTCTATCCACCGGGCATTCTGATCGGTACGGTGGCCGGGGTGAGCCCGGGAAGCGAGCTCTTCTACGCCATCGACGTCGAGCCCACCGTGGACTTCGCCGCCCTTTCGCAAGTGTTTCTCCTCTCGCGCGAGAACCTACCCGAGGATCTCACCGGTGCGGGTCGCTAAGTACTTGGCAGCATTGCTCTTGGTGGCTCTGGCCCACTTCGCCGGAGCGCGTTTCTCGGCGGACTTCCCGCGCGCGATCGACCTCTTCCTAGTGCTCACCGTGCTCACGGGGGCGGGTGGCAGCTCGATGGCCGGGATGATGGGCGGGCTCACCGCGGGATGGGTGGCCGACGCCTTGAGCGGAGGACTGTACGGAAGGCTCGGTTTCGCTGATACCATCGTAGGTTACGTGACGGCGCGCGTGGCTCAGCGCCTGATTGTGGATCGCGCGGCGGTCGTGCTGTTGACCATCGCGGTGGCCACGTTCGCCCAACAAGGGATTCTCTTCCTGCTCGACTATGGATTGCTGGGCACGGCGGCGCCGCCGGAGCCGCTGTGGTGGACCTTCAAGGCCCTGGCCGGAGGGCTCCTGGGGAGCCTGATCTATGTGGCGAGCGGAGCGGCCAAGAAAACGCGGGATCGCCGACATGAACGCATCGAGAAGCTGAAGATCGGCAAAGCATGATCGCCCGAGAGTATCGCGACGAGCTACGAGCCCGAGTAGAGCGCCTGACCGCGGTGCTGAACCTGGTGCTGCTCGGCATCGCCGGGGCCTTCTGGGTGGTGCAGATCGTCAACGGCGCCCACTACCGCGAGCTGGCCGAGAACAACCGGCTCCGCCGCCTGCCCATCGAAGCCCCCCGTGGCCTGGTCGAGGATCGCAACGGCAAGGTGCTGGCCGAGAACGTCCCCTCCTACAATCTGTTGATCGACGCCGCCCAGACCAAGGACCTCGCCTCCGCCCTGCGCTTCGCGGCCGAGGTGCTGGGCCGGCCGGCCGAACAGATGCTGGCTTCGCTCCCCCGGATCCGTCGCACCGCTGGCTACCGGCCCGCCCTGGTGGCCGAGAACCTCTCTCTCGCTCAGGTCTCGCGCTTCGGTGTGGCCGGCAGAGAGCATCCCGAGTTCGACATCGAGGTTTCGCACCAGCGCATCTACCGCCAGGGGCCGCAAACGGCCCACGTGCTGGGTTACCTCGGGGAGGTCAACGAGAGCGAGCTCGCGGAGCATCCGGAGCGCTTCGCGCCCGGGGATCTGGTGGGCCGCAAGGGGCTCGAGGGCGCCTACGACGCCGCCCTCCGAGGCCGGGATGGTGAGCGGGTGGTGGTGGTGGACAGCCGGGGCAAGCTGCTGTCGGAGGCCGGGCGGAAAAACGCCGAGCCCGGCGCGACGCTCCGACTCACGCTCGACCTCGACCTCCAGCAGGAGGCCGCCCGCTTGCTCGAGGACAAGGTGGGCGCGGTGGTGGCCCTCAACCCCAAGGACGGGGAGATCCTCGCGCTGGTCTCCTCGCCGAGCTACGACCCCAACCTCTTCGCTCGCCGCCTCGACCTGGAAGACTGGCAGCAGCTGATCGAGGCTCCCTACCACCCGCTCCAGAACCGGGCGATTCAGAGCACCTACTCGCCCGGCTCGGTGTTCAAGATCGTCATGGCCGCGGCCGGGCTCTCAGAAGGAGTGGTCAGCCCGAGCGATACGGTGGTGTGCACCGGGGCGACCGAGTTCTACGGCCGGCGCTTCCGCTGCTGGAAGAGGGGCGGACACGGCACGGTGGACCTGCACGAGGCCATCAAGTACTCCTGCGACTCCTACTTCTATCGGCTCGGCCAGCGGCTGGGCATCAACCGCATGGCCCGTTACGCCCGGCTCTTCGGTTTCGGTAGCGCGACCGGGCTCGACCTGTTGGGCGACAAGGCCGGTCTGGTGCCGGACGAGGAGTGGAGCGAGCGAGTCCGCAAGCACCCCTGGTACGCCGGCGAGACCATTTCGACCGCGATCGGCCAGGGGCCTCTTCTGGTGACGCCGCTTCAGGTGGCCCGCATGGTCGCTGCGATCGCCAACGGCGGCAGGCTGATCACGCCCCATCTGGTGCGCGACGAGCCCCTGCCGCCGCCGGGCAGCTTGCGCATCAACCCCCAAGCCCTGAGCCTGGTGAGGCGGGGCTTGTGGGGCGTGGTCAACGAGGGCGACGGCACGGCTCGCTCGGCCCGCTTGCCGCGCCTCGAGATCGCCGGCAAGACGGGCACGGTGCAGGTGATCTCGCAAGAAACCTGGACCGACAGCGACACGCTCCCCTTCGAACAGCGCGATCACGCCTGGTTCGCTTCCTTTGCGCCCTTCGAAGACCCATCTTTGGTGGTGGTGGTCTTCCTCGAGCATGGCGGGAAGGGCTCGGAAGCAGCCGTTCCCGTGGCCAAAGCCCTCTATGAGTACCACTTCCAGAGCAACGCTACCGATCAGCCCGTCACGAGCGGCTAGAACCGCGAGCAAGCAGCTCGCCAACGTTCGCTGGGCGCTCCTGGTCGCGGTGGTGCTGCTCGCCGCCATCGGGCTCGCCACCATCCACAGCGCCACCTCGGAGCTGGGCGGAGGCTTCGCCGCGAGGCAGGGTTTCTGGATCGCCCTCGGGCTCGTCTTCCTGGCGATCTTCGTCTACCTCGACTACCGGGTGCTGATGGATATCTCCCTGGTGCTCTACGCCATCGGCATCCTGGCGTTGATCCTGGTCTTGATCGTCGGCCAGGTCCGGGGCGGAGCGCGCAGCTGGTTGGGGATCGGCTCGCTCGGCGGGCAGCCCTCGGAGTTCATGAAGCTCGCCACCCTGCTGGTGCTGGCCCGCTACTTCTCCCGCACCCATCAGAAGTACTTGACCCTGCCGGAAATCGCCGTGGGTGCGGCGGTCGTCGGCCTCCCGATGGTGCTCACCGCGATCGAGCCGGACCTGGGCGGAGCGTTGATGTTCCTGCCCATCGTGGGCGGCATGATCCTGGTGGCGGGAGTCCGCGCTCGCACCCTGGTGGTGTTGCTCCTGGTTGGTGCCCTTGGCGGCCTGGGCCTCTTCTACGGCGGCCTCAAGGACTACCAGCGCCAGCGCATCCTCACCTACTTCTCTCCGCAAACGGACATCCTCGGCGCCGGCTACCAGGTGCACCAGAGCAAGATCGCCGTGGGCTCCGGCCAGCTCGCCGGCCGGGGCTATATGCAGGGCACCCAGAGCCAGCTGCGCTTCCTGCCCGCGCGCCACACGGACTTCATCTTCTCGGTGCTGGCCGAGGAGTGGGGCTTCCTGGGAGTGATCACGGTTCTGGGGCTTTACGCCCTCTACATGGCCAACGCCGCCGCCATCGCCGCCCGCGCCCGGGACCGCGCGGGCATCCTCCTGGTGGCAGGCCTGCTCTCGGGCTTCGCCGCTCACGTCCTCTACAACACGGCCATGGTGATCGGCCTGATGCCGAATACCGGCATCCCGTTGCCCTTCCTCGCCTACGGGGGCTCCTTCGCGCTGCTCAACTTCGTCGGGGCGGGCATGATCCTCTCGGTCGACCTGCGCCGGCACGTCAACCGATGAGCGTCGCTCCTCGCGCCAAGATGCTGGTCGAGAGCGACCCGCACCAGACCGCGATCGCGGTCTTGGAGGACGACCGCCTGACCGAGATCTACATCGAGCGGCATCGCCACCGCTCGATCGTCGGCAACCTCTACAAAGGCCGGGTCACCCGCGTGCTGCCCGGAATGCAGGCCGCCTTCGTGGACATCGGCCTCGAGCGCGACGCCTTTCTCTACGTCAGCGACGTGGTGGACGAGTTCGCGAGCGGCCCGCGCGAGGAATCCAACTACGACCTCGAAGAGACCCGCGGCCCCGGCGGCGGCACGCCGCTCGCCACCTTGCCGTCGATCGACGAGCTGCTCAAGCAGGGGCAGGAGCTCCTGGTGCAGGTGATCAAGTCTCCCCTGCCCAACAAAGGGGCGCGCATCACCAGCCAGGTCACCCTACCGGGGCGCTACCTCGTGCTGCTGCCCACGGTGCACCATCTGGGCGTTTCCCGGCGGATCGAAAGCGAGGCCGAACGGGCCCGGCTGCTCGAGCTCCTGTCGCGAATCGCGCCGCCGAGTTGCGGCTTGATCGTGCGCACCGTGGGAGAAGGGCGAGGTGCTGCCGAGTTCGAGACCGATCTCGCCTACCTCTCTCGGCTCTGGCAGCAGATCCGCGAACGGGCGAACCGGGTCTCGGCACCGACTCTCGTCCACCGCGACCACGACCTCGCCCTGCGCGTGGTGCGCGACGTCTTCAGCGCCGAGTTCTCGAACCTCCTGGTCGAGGGCGAAGAGACCTACACCCGGATCGTCGAATTCCTCGACCAGGTCCAACCGGCTCTGGTGCCGCGGCTCAAGCTCTACAACAACGAAGGCTCGCTGTTCGACCGCTTCGGCATCCATGCCGAAATCGAAGCGGCGCTCAAGAGCAAGGTCTGGCTCAAGTCCGGCGGCTACATCGTGATCAACCAGACCGAGGCCCTGGTGGCGATCGACATCAACACCGGCCGCTACACGGGCGAGCGCAACCTCGAGGAGACGGTTCTCAAGACCAACCTCGAGGCGGTCTCCGAGGTGGTGCGCCAGGTGCGCCTTCGAGATCTGGGCGGGATCATCGTGGTCGACTTCATCGACATGAACGAGGAAGAGCACCGCCAGCAGGTGTTCCGCGCCCTCGAAGCGGAGCTCCACAAAGACCGCGCCCGCACCAAGGTGCTCTCGATCTCGGAATTCGGGCTGGTGGAGATCACCCGCAAGCGCAGCCGCACCAACCTCGAGCGGCTGCTCACCCAGGCCTGCCCCTACTGCGGTGGCACCGGGCGTATCAAGTCGATCGCCACCATCTGCCTGGCGATTCGCCACGAGCTGCTGCGCACCAAGGGAGAAACCCACGGCCGGGAAATCCTGCTGCGGGTCCACCCTGAAGTGGCCCGAGCGCTCCAGCAGGAGGAGCGCGACATCCTGGAAGAGATCGAGCGAGAGCTCGGCCTGGGCCTGTTGTTGCGCAGCGACCCGGAGCTGCATCAGGAGCGCTTCCACATTGAGTCCGTTTGAGCCCTTCCGGATCGAGGGGCTGCGCGGGGAGATCGAAAGCCGGTTCCGGCCGGCCCACCTCGAAGCCGAGCTCGCCCGGCTGACCGACCCGGGTGCCGCCGTCGCCAGCATTCACTGGGGGCGCAACTACCTCTACCGTGCGGTGCTCGCCCTTGCCGAGCAGGAGCTGCCGGTCGTGGTCAAACAATTCCGCGAGGATTCCTGGCGGGGACGGCTCTCGCGCCGGCTCAAGGGCAGCAAGGCTCGCCGGGCCTGGAACGCTGCTCGAGCTCTCTTGGCCGCCGGTCTGCCCACGCCCGAGCCGGTGCTCTTCGCCGAGAGCGCGCGGCCGGGTGGGCCGTCCTTCTACGTCTGCCGCCATGTCGAGAACGCTACCGAGCTGCGCTACTTGCTGCGCTCGGCCCGGGCCGGCACGGGCGAGAAGGACTACCCGCGATGGCGCGCCGAGGAGGTCCTCACCGAGCTCGGCCGGCTGCTCCGGAGGCTCCACGAGGCCGGCGTCTGGCATCGGGATGCCTCGGTGGGGAACTTCCTGATCGTGCCGCAAGAGAGGCCGCCCCACTTCGAGCTCACCCTGGTCGACCTCTCCCGGGCCCGGCTCGGCCGGCCGCTCAGCCGAGCAGAGCGGTTCCGGGATCTCTCTCGCCTGGCCCTCGACCGCCCCGAGCTGCGCGAAGCCCTGCTCGCCGGCTACTTCGGAGCGCAGCTCAGTCCGGCCCATCGCCGGCTCTTCGACTTCTATCAGGGAGCCTTCGAGGCCAAGAACCGCTGGAAGAAGCCTGGCAAGAGCCTGGCGGTCGCCCTGAAGAGTCTCGCACCTCGCCGCGCCCATGCCCACATCCCCGAGGCCCCGAGCGGTGCCGGCCGGCGCGACAAAGTGGTCTGGGATCGCCTTTCCGACCAGCCCCACCAGCACGCCGGGCGCCTCGAGAAGCTCCTGGTTCGGCTGGCGGATGCACCCAGCCACCTCGAACAGCTGCTGGCCATCGCGGCGGCGGCTCCGCGCATCCGGGCCCGCTACCGCAGGCTGAAGGCAGAGCTCTACCGCGAGGAGGTTCCCTTCGAGGGCGTGGGCTTGGCGCTGCGGCCCTACCCGGAAGATCCCCAGGCCCTCCTCGACGCCGTCGAGGACCTGGGCGTCCGCAAGCTGCTGCTGCGGCTCCACCCCTGGCAGCTGGAGCATGGCGAGGAGGAAGCCCTGGCCCGAGAGCTCCACGCCCGCGGCTATGAGCTCGCCTTCGCCCTGCCCCAGAACCGCGAGCTGGTGAAGAATCTCCCCCGCTGGCGCTCTGCGGTGGCCGAGCTGGTGGAGCGCTTCTCGCCGTTCGGTCGGCAGTTCCAGATCGGCCAGGCGATCAACCGCAGCAAATGGGGCGTCTGGCGTCCGGACGAGTACATCGAGCTCGCCCGCGCGGCGCTCGAGGTTCTGCGCTCCCGGCCGGGGCTCGAGGCCTTCGGGCCGGCCGTGATCGATTTCGAGCCTCAGGCCCTGGCCGGCCTGCTCAATCTGCGCCGCCGCGACTTCGCCTTGGATGGTGTGGCGAGCCTGCTCTACGTGGACCGCCGGGGCGCGCCGGAAAACCGCCAGCTGGGCTTCGACGCCGTGGGCAAGGCACTCCTGATGAAGGCCATCGCGGACACCGCACGAAACGCTCGTGGCAGGCTGTGGGTGACCGAGGTGAACTGGCCGCTCTGGGAGGGCCCTCACTCTCCGGCCGGCAAGAGCGTGGCCGTGAGCGAGCAAGAACAAGCGAGCTACCTGGCCCGCTACTACCTCGAGCTCCTCGCCACCGGCCAGGTGGAACGCATCTACTGGTGGCAGCTGGTGGCTCGCGGCTATGGGCTGATCTGCCCGGAAGAGAACGGGCAGCTCCGCCGGCGGGCCGCCTTTCGGGCGCTCGCCGAGCTTGCCCGGCGCCTCCCCGGCGCCACCAGCTTAGGCCCTCTCCCCTCACCCACCGGCACCCGGCTCTACCGGTTCCGGCTCGCCGACGGCCACGAGCTAGCCGTCGCCTGGTCCACCGGCCCGGGGCCCCAGAAGCTCACCCTCCCACGGCCCGCCCAAGCGGCCTTCGAGCTCGAGGGGGCAGCCCTCGGGCCGCAGGGAGAGAGCGTGGAAGCGCTGCCGGCGCCGCGCTGGTTCCGGCTGGAGAGCTGAGGCGGAGCCGATGCCCCGGGGCTCTCTTACGCTGGATTTTTGCTACACACCGCCCTAGAATTCGACCATTGTGGAGGGTCCATGAGGTATAGCGCCACGGCTCAGAGAAAGTTCCGAGAAGCGGTGCTCTACGTGGCGCGGGAGAGCGAGAAAGACCCCCGCTGTGGCAAGACCAAGCTCTTCAAGATCCTCTTCTACGCCGACTTCGCCGCCTACCGTCGACGAAGGAAAGCCATCACCGGCTGGACCTATCGCAAGGCCGACTTCGGCCCTGTGCCGGACCAGGCGAGCGCTGCCATCGAAGAGATAGTGGCGGAGGGGCTCTGCGCTTGGGCCGAGCGGGATTGCTTCGGCTATCGGCAGAAGAAACTCCTGGCCCTGCGCGAACCGAATCTCGACCTCTTCTCAGGAGAGGAGATCGACCTCCTCGCCCGCACCGTACAAGACCTCTGGTCTATGACCGCCCGTGAAGTGAGCGACCTCTCCCATCGTTTCTCCGGCTGGTTGGCCGCCGAGATGGGGGAGGAGATCCCCTACTCGACGGTCTTCGTGGGCGAACCGCGAGCTCTTACCGCCGACGAGCAAGCCTGGGCGGAAGGGGCCTGGGATGCCTACCTCGAGGAGAAGCGGTCCGCGTAAGGTACTGCGTAGCCCGGCCTTCGCTCGGGCTGCAGCGAACTGCCGCGAGGGCGTTCCAGAGTGGGAAGAAGCGCTCAGGGCCTTCGAGAAAATCATCGCTCGCAACCCCGAAAGCAGCACGGCCTTAAGGAACCGACCGGGCGCCGCTCGCCCCATCCACACTCCCCACGGTTCGTTCTTGGTCGTGTTCACCTACGACACAGAGACGGTCGAGCTGGTTAGCGTTTGCCGAGTGCCGGCTTCCAGCCTCCCAGACGAAGCAGACTGAACCCGGCCAGGACGGGCCGGCGCTTCTAATCGAGGTCGAACGGGCGTTGCGGGGGGCCTTCGTCGGGCTCTTCTTCGGCGCGCTTCAGGGCCTCCCGGAACTTCTCTTCGAGCAGCCGATCACGATCCTGGAAGGCGGCGAACTCGCGGTCGAAGACTTCGGAGGCGCGGGCCTTGTCGTCGTCGATGCCCTTGAGCAGGCTGTCGAAGTCCTTGCCTCCGGCGGGAGCGCCCTTGGGTTTCTTGTGAAACAGCACTTCCCCGGTGACGGCGTCCACGGTGAGATCGCTGCCGCAGTCCGGGCAGCGCACCGTGAGCTTGCGGGCTTCGCTCATGACCCGGACATTCTAGCCCGCCCCTCGACCTCCCTGCTAAGGTTGCCCGCCATGAGCCAATGGAACCGGCAAGACGCGTGGGAGCTTCTCTGCGAGTACACCCAGAAGGACGGGCTGCGCAAGCACGCCCTGGCGGTCGAGGCCGCGATGCGCGGCTATGCCCGCAAGCTCGGGCAGGACGAAGAGCTGTGGGCTTTGACCGGCCTGATGCACGACTTCGACTACGAGCGCTGGCCGGACGCCGAGAATCACCCCTACCGCGGAGTGGCCATTCTCGCCGAGCGAGGCTACCCGGAAGAGATGCGCACCGCCATCCTCGGCCATGCCCCCTACACCGGCGTGGCGCGGGAGAGCCTCCTCGCCAAGGCTCTCTTCGCCTGCGACGAGCTTGCGGGCTTCGTCACTGCTGTGGCGCTGATCAAGCCCAGCAAGTCGCTGTTCGATGTGGACGTGACCGGCGTCAAGAAGCGCCTCAAAGAGAAGGCCTTCGCCCGGGGCGTGAGCCGGGAGGATGTCTACCAGGGCGCCGAGCAGTTCGGTGTCGATCTCGACGAGCACATCGCCACGGTCATCGCAGCCCTTCAGGCCGAGGTAGACGCCCTGGGGCTCAGAGGGGTGGCGGCTCCGGCCTAGGCAGGCAGAAGGCTGTCAAGGTCGTCAGGCCGAGCGCCGCCAGGGCAAGCCCGAGGGCGAAGCCGGGCGGGCGATAGAGAACGTCGAGCCTCCCTTCGCCGGAAGCGAGCCGCGCGCCGAGGAAGACACCGCCCGAGCGGTCTCCGGGCAGGCGTGCGCCGTTGCGGAGCACTCGCCAGCCGCCGTCCTGGTAGAGGCTCGTCGCCAGCAGACGGTCCTGGCTCACCTCGACTCGTGCCCGCAGGTGGGCGGGCTCCAGGCTCTCGAGGGCCAAGGAGTCTGCCGCGGCGGCGCCCTCGAGCCCCTCCAGGAAGAGCCGTGGCCGAGCGAAGGGGCGTCGCCAGACGTCCCCGGAAGGGTCCTCGAAGGCGATGGCCAGCCCAGGTGGCGGCGCCGTGCCGTGAGGGACGAGCACCCAGCCAACGCCCAGGCGGTCGTAGAGAGGGTGGTCGAAGCGGCCGAGGATCGGCACCTCCACCGACCAGCCGGTGAGAAGCGGTCGGAGGGTGTCGAAGTACGCCGCCGGGGCCATGGGGTTGTAGACCCGCAGATCGGCCAGGCCGAAGAGCATGCCGAGGTTGGGCAGGAGGGCGAGGTCTTGGGCCACCACGCGATCGCCCCCGGCGTTCGCCCGCAGGAAAGCCAGGGCGGGGGAGGCGATGCGACCGGGAGAGAGCCGGTCGGGGGCCGGCGGGTAGGCCGGCAGGTGGGTGAGGAGCAACTCGCCCGCCAGGCAGGCCGCGAGGGCGGGGCCCAGCAGTCGCCGCCGTGCCAGAGCCAGAAGCAGGAGCAGGGCCAGGGCGAGGAAGCGCAGCTGCCAGAGCATCATGCCGTGGCGGAAGATCTCGAGTTCGGCAGCCGCTCCGTCCGCGCTCGCCCGGCCGTAGGCCCAGAGGAGGCCGAGCGCCACCAGCGCCGCCGCTGCGATCGCGCGCCAGCGGGCCGCGCCGACTCGCTGCCAGCGGTCCACCTCGCAGGCGGCGAGGTAGGCGAGGCTCCAACCGGCCAGGAGGATCAGCCGATGGTGATGGTCCGAGATTCGCGTCCAGGGGGAGGCGTCGAGAGCGCCGCCAAGCCAGACGGGCAGGGCGACCACCAGAAGAGTGAGGGCTGCGATCGACGCGAAGAAGAGCTCTTGGGGCCGGCGCGAGCCGCGGCGCCGGGCGAGAGCCAGGAGCACCAGCAAGACCGCCCCGGTGCCGAGGAAGCCGGAGGCGTCCTCGTTGACGTTCGATGCCCCCCAGTACGGGCCGTGGAGGTTGTTGCCGAAGGCGTTCGGGGCGAGCAAGGGCAGCAGGCGCTTGGCCGCCGTCGGCGAAGGAGACTCGGGGCTCGGTGCCGAGGGAGGGGCCCCTTCTCGAACGTTGCGGGAACGCAGCGACTCCGGCAGCGCGGCGGCCGCCGGTAGCAGCGCTGGAGCCGCCAGGGCGAAGGCCAGCCCCGCCGCGACGGCCACGGAAGCCGCAGCCCTTCCGGCCGCCGGCTCGCCGGCCTTCCGTGCGCGACGCAGCCGGGCGAGGAGAAAGGCCAGCAGTAGCAGGGTGATGTAGAGGATCGTTTCCGGATGACCCGCGAGCGCAAGCGCCGCCAGCACACCGGTGAGCAAGCAGAAGTCGGCCCTCGAGCCGCGTTCGTCCACCAGCACCAGGGCGTAGAGCGAGGCCGGCAGGAGCACCGCGGAGTTGGCGTGGGGCCAGCCGAGCCAGAGCATCAGGAAGCCGCCGAAGCTCCAGGCGACGGCCCCCACGAGGGCGGCCCCGAGCTCGAGCCCCTGCCGGCGAAGAAACGCCAGGGTGAACGCCAGGCAGGCGAAGATCCGAAGCGCCGCGATCACGCCCGCGGCCTGCTCCGCCGGCAGAAGCCAGTCGGCGAGGGCCAGGGGCTGGAGCGCTTGAGAGTGCGGGTCGCCCAGCAGCGGCATACCGCCGCCGGCGCGGTCCGAGATCAGCGGCCAATGGCCGGCGGCCACGGCGCGATGCACCTCCGCCGCGGTCGCGGCGGTGAGCTGGAGCAGGTCCCCCTGGAGGTAGTTGGCATGGGGCTCGACCGGCGTCACCCCCTGGAACGGCACCTGGGCGCGAAGAAGGTCGAGGGGCAGGAGGATCTGGCCACCCAAGAGCACGGACCGGAAAGCCACCAGCACCGAGAGGGCGAACAAGGCGAGGAGGAGGCGGGGGAGCGGGTCGTAGAATCGGCGCAGCACCCAGCTCAGGCCGCCGGCTCCCACCAGGAAGACCAGGCCCGGAACGAGATCCGCGACGCTCCAAGAAGGCACCGGCGAACTCTAGCAGCCCGCCGCCCCCTTGCCGGATGGATCCAATCGCGGGCATCACGGCCCCTGCCCCGACCTTGACCCTCCCCCCCCTCCCGCGCTACAAACGCGAGCGGCGCAGGCCGATCCCCCATGCTGACAACCTTTCGCCACATCCTGCGATCCCGCAGCCTGCTCGCCACGCTTACCGTGCGCGAACTCAAGGCGCGCTATCGGGGCTCGGTGCTGGGGTTCTTCTGGTCCCTGGTGAACCCGCTCTTGTTGCTCGGGGTGTATAGCTTCGTCTTCGGTATGGCTTTCCGGCCGGCCCGCGGCTCCGCGGCGGAGCCCTATGCCCTCTTCCTCATCTGCGGGCTCTTCCCCTGGATCTGGGTGGCGAGCTCTTTGAACGAAGGCGTCGTCTCGCTCGCCACGCACTCCGGGCTGATTCGCAAGGCCGCTTTCCCGGCCGAGCTGCTACCGCTGGTGGCGGTTCTCGGCAACGGCGCCCATTTCCTTCTCGCCCTGCCGATCCTGGGCGCCGCCCTCGCCGTGGGCCGGGCGCTGGGCTACGCCGTGGGGGGCCTCAGCTGCCTGCTGCTGCCGGTAGTGGTGCTGCTCGAGCTGGCACTCCTCTCCGGCCTGGCGCTGGGGCTCGCGGCGCTGTACGTCCATTTCAAGGACCTGAAGGACATCGTCGCCAACCTGCTCACCCTGTTCTTCTTCCTCACCCCCATCCTCTACTCGCTCGAGGCGATCCCCGTTCGCGCGCTCTCGCTGGTGGTGCGGGTGAACCCGGTCACACCCTTCATCCTGGCCTACCAGCAGCTGCTCTTCTATGGCCAGCTGCCCGGCGTCACCGTGTGGCTGCAGATGCTCGGGGCGGCCCTCGCCGCCTGTGCGCTGGGAGGCTGGGTGTTCCACCGCCTGCGCGACACCTTGGTGGAGGCGGTGTAGGCGATGAGCGACGCCATCCGCGCCGAACACCTCGGCAAGTTCTTCCGGCGGGTCTCTCCCGGCGAGCGGCTGCGCACGCTGAAAAGCGCTCTGCTCGAGCGGCGCCGGGCTCGGCCCCGCGAAGGCGAGGCGATCGCCGCCCTCGAAGACGTGAGCTTCTCGGTCGCGAAGGGCGAGGCCTTCGGGGTCATCGGCGGCAATGGCTCGGGCAAGTCGACCCTGCTCAAGGTGGTGGCGGGGATTCTGAGCCCCACCTCGGGGAGCCTCGAGGTGGCGGGGCGGGTGGCCGCGTTGATCGAGCTCGGAGCGGGCTTCCATCCCGAGATCTCCGGCCGCGAGAACGTCTTCATCAACGGCGCGATCCTGGGCCTCTCACGCAAGGAGATCGCCGAGCGCTACGAGCGGATCGTCGAGTTTTCCGGGCTGGCCGATTTCATGGAGGAGCCGGTCAAGAATTACTCCTCGGGCATGTACGTGCGATTGGGCTTCGCAGTCGCCATCCACACCGACCCGGACATCCTGCTGGTGGATGAGGTGCTGGCCGTGGGGGACGAAGCTTTCGCCCACCGCTGCCTGGCGCGCATCGAGGAGTTTCTCGCCGCCGGGCGAACGCTGCTCCTGGTGAGCCATTCCCTGGCCCTGGTGGAACAGTACTGCGACCGGGTGCTCTGGCTGGACCGCGGCCGGGCCCGGCTGATCGGCCCCCCACGCCGGGTCACCGACGCCTACCGCCAGGCCGTGGCCGAAGCGGAAGGCGAAGCGCACCGCCAGCAGCAAGAAGAGCCGCTGGCCGAGGCGACACGTTGGGGCAGCCAGGTGGCCGAGATCGAAGCAGTACGCCTCCAGGTGGGCGGCGAAGAGCGCTACTACCTGGCAAGCGGCGAGCCCGTGACCTTCGAGCTCGAAGTGCGCGCCCACGAGGCGCTCGCGGATTTCGTTTTCGGCATCGCTCTCCACACGCCGCGGGGCGTCGAGTGTTGGGGCACCAACACGGACCTCGCCGGCTTCGTGCCGGAGCGGCTCGAGGGCTCGGCGCGGATTCGTCTGAGCTGCCCCTCGCTGAGGCTGGCCCCCGGCGAGTATCTGGTGGATGCCGCGGTGCACTCCCGGGAGGGCGCCCCCTACGACTACCGCAAGGGGGTGATCCGTTTCTCGGTGACCGCCCAGGACCGCGGTGTGGGCCTCTACTTCCCCGAGCACGCCTGGGGCGCCGACGGTGGAGTGCGCTGGCGCAAGCCGTCTGCTTGAGGCTTCTCGCAGATCCGAAGAGCCGCGGGCTTTGGGATACACTGGAGCTCTCTTCCTCGCAAGGAGCCCATCATCCGCCCGATTCGAGGTCGCGTGCGGTCCACTCCGCTGGCTGGCCCCTGCTCGCGCCAGGGGGTTCTGGCCGCCGCCCTGTTGTCGGCGTTGCTGGTCCTGGCCTGTAGCTCGGCGGCCACCCGCAGCCTCACCCCCGGGCTCGACGTCTGGCTGGAGGGGCCGGTGCGCTGGCTGATGACTCCCGAGGAAGTGCGTGGCTTCCGGCGGGTGCGCGACAACGTGCAGGCGGTGGCGGAGATCGAAGCCTTCTGGCGCCGGCGAGACCCCACCCCCGAGGATCAGGAAAACCCCTTCCGCACCACCTTCCAGGAGCGGGCCATCGCCGCGGATCGCCTCTATGCCGAAGGCAACCGCCGGGGCAGCCTGAGCGATCGAGGCCGGGCCCTGGTACTGCTGGGCCCGCCCCGGGTGCTGCGCTACCGCCAGCGCACGGTGCCAGCTCTCGCCGCACCGGACGGAGCTGCCCACCCGGGAGGGCGGACCGGGCTGATCAGCGAAGAAGTCTGGGGCTATGCGCCGGAGGATCTCCCCGCGGCTCTGCGACCCCTGCTCGAGCCCGAAGAGCAGGAGGGCGGCATCGAGCTGGTGTTCGCCACCGAGGGCCGGCGGACCTACCTCACCAACGGCGAGGGCTACCTCGAGTTGATGCGCAAGGCGGCCCGCCAGCCGAACTAGCTCAGAGCCCTGCGCGGGCCAGGAGCAGCCGCCAGAGCTCGGGCGGCACCGGCATCGCCGACAGGCGCGAGTTGCGCACCAGGTCGAAACCGGCGAAGGCCGGGTCGGCTTTGATCTCGGCAAGGGTGACGGGGCGCGGTAGCCGGCGCCCGACCTCGACATCGAACACTGCCAGACGAGGGTCGTCGCTCCGCGGGTCCGGGTAGGGCTCGGAGACCACTCGCGCCAGGCCCACCGCCGAGCGCTCGTCGCCGGTGTGGTAGATGAGCGCTTCGTCGCCGGGCCGAGCGTTGCGCAGGTGGATCAAGGCCTGGTTGTTAGCCACGCCGTCCCATACCGTGCGGCCGTCCCGCTCGAGGTCAGTGAAGGAGTAGTCTTCCGGTTCGGTCTTGAGCAGCCAGCAGCTCATGGTCGGGCCCCTCGCCGCGGTAGGATAACAACAGGAGGCCCGCCGGATGCGTTCCCGACTCGCTCTTGCCCTCGCAGTTCTCTTCCCTGCCCTGGCCATCGCTCAGAACACCGCTCCCCTGGCTGGAGTACCCACCATGAAGATCGCCCCAGACATCGAAAAGCGGCTCGGCCGGCTGGTTCCGGTGGAAATCGCGGCCGACGAGAGCGCCCTTTCGCCGCAGGACCTCAAGGTCCTCTCGCTCCTCGGCGAGGCGTCCGGGCTGATCGATCGCGTCTTTCAGCAGCAGGTGTGGCGCAACAACGCCGGCGTGATCGCCCGTCTCGACACGCTCAGCGGGCCGCTCGCCGACGCCGCCCGCGCCTACTACCTGGACTTCAACCTCGGCCCCTGGGATCGCCTCTCCGGTATGGAGCCCTTCCTGGGCGAGCTCGCTCACCCTCCGGGGGCGGGCTACTACCCCGAGGACATGAGCCGCGAGGAGCTCGAGAGCTGGATCGCCCATCATCCGGACCAGAAGGAGGCGCTCACCTCGCTCTACACCGTGGTCGAGCGTCAGGGCAGCGGCTTCGAAGCGGTGCCCTACTCGAAGGCCTACCGGCAGTGGCTGGCGCCGGCGAGCCACCTGCTGATCGAGGCCGCCAAGGCTACCGACAACGCCAGCCTCAAGGACTTCCTCGCCAAGCGCGCCCAGGCCTTCCTCTCGGACGACTACTTCGCGAGCGAGGTCGCCTGGATGGACCTCGACGCACCGGTGGAGATCACCATCGGCCCCTACGAAACCTACGAGGATGGACTGTTCGGCTACAAGGCGGCCTTCGAGGCCTACCTGACAGTGAACCTGCCCCAGGAGTCGGCCAAGCTGGCCCGCTACAAGAGCGAGCTACCGTGGCTCGAGCGGAACCTGCCGATCGACGACCGCTTCAAGAACCTGAGCCGCGGTACCGACAGCCCGATCCGCGTGGTGGACCTCGCTCTGGCCGCCGGCGACGCCCGTGCCGGCATCCCCGCGGTGGCCTACAACCTGCCCAACGACGAGCGGGTGCGCGACGCCAAGGGATCGAAGAAGGTGCTGATGCGCAACGTAATGCGGGCCAAGTTCGAGAAGATCCTACAGCCGATCGCCCAGCGGGTCCTGGCGAGCGAGGAGCTGCCCCGGGTTTCCTTCGACGCCTTCCTCGAAGAAGTGCTGCACCACGAGCTCTCCCACGGACTCGGCCCCGGCACCATCACCAAAGACGGCCAGAAGACCGAGGTGAGGAAGGAGTTGAAGGAGCTGTTCTCGCCCCTCGAAGAGGCCAAGGCGGACGTGATGGGGGTGTACAACCTGCTCGCCCTGATGGACAAGGGCGTGGTGGCGAAGAGCCTGCAGGCGGAGCTCGAGCCCACCTACGTGGCCGGGCTCTTCCGCGCGGCCCGTTTCGGGGTGCACGAGGCTCATGGCAAGGGCGTGGTGACCCAGTTCAACTATCTGCTCGCCCAGGGAGCCTTGAAGGTGGATCCGGACGGCCGCTTCCGCGCCGTGCCGGAGAAGTTCCCCGGCGCCATTCGCTCTCTGCTCGGCGAGATGCTGCTGCTCCAGGCTCACGGCGACTATGCCGGTACGCAGAAGTTCCTCGACCGCTGGGGCAAGCCCGGCCCCGAACTCGAGAAGGCGCTGGCCCGGCTGGAAGACGTTCCCGTGGACATCCGCGCCCGCTACCGGAGCCGCCAGGGCTGATCGTGGAGCGGCGAATCCTGCTCGTCTCGAGCTCCAGGGTCTGGGGCAGCGGCTACCTCGAGCACGCTGCGGAGGAGATCCGCGCCACCCTGGGCGGGGCGCGCAGCCTGCTCTTCGTGCCCTACGCCCTGGCCGATTGGGCCGCCTACACCGAGAACGTGGCCCGCCACTTCCCCCTGCGCGAGGTGAGAGTTGCCGGGATCCACGAGGCCTCGGACCCGGCGGCGGCGATCCGCGAGGCCGAGAGCCTGTTCATCGGTGGCGGCAACACCTTCCGATTGCTCGACAAGCTCTACGCGCTGGGCCTGCTCGAGCCCATCCGCCAGCGGGTCGCAGCCGGCATGCCCTACCTCGGCTCGAGCGCCGGCTCGAACGTGGCGACGATTTCGATCAAGACCACCAACGATATGCCGATCCTCGAGCCGCCCAGCTTCGAGGCTCTCGGGCTGGTGAAGTTCAATCTCAACCCGCACTACCTGGACCCCGACCCGAGCTCCACCCACATGGGCGAGACGCGGGAAGAGCGCATTCGCCAGTTCCACGAAGAGAACGAGCCGCCCGTGGTGGGCCTGCGCGAGGGAGCGATGCTGTCGATCCGCGGCGAGGAGATCTGGCTCCGAGGCACCCAGGGAGCCCGCCTCTTCCGCCGCGGCCAGGAGCCCCTGGAGGTGGTCTCCGGCACCCGGCTGAACGAACTCGTGGGCGCCTGAGCCGCTAGCCAAGACCGGCGAACAACCTACCCGCCACGGCCTTGAAGTAGTCCTGCGAGGTGGGGCAGAATCCAGTCAGCGCGCCGACACCCTGGAAGAGGAGCCCACGATGGATGCCCATGCCTTCGAGCGCCTGCTGAGTGAGCTTGCCGCCACGCGGCGCCACTTCGACGTGGTGGCGGAAGGCTTGCGTGGGGACCTCCGTCTGGTGGCCGAGGGGGTTTCGGCGACTCGCGAGGAGCTCGGTAGCCTTGCGAGCGGCACGCTGGCCGAGTTCACGGAAGTGCGGTCGCTGGTTCGCCTGGGCCACCAAGAGCTCGGCCGGCGGTTCGAGGCTCTCGAGGAGAGCGTGCTGGAGCTCGAGCGGCGCGTCGGCCACCGCGAAGAAGCGTCCTGAAGCGGCCGCCGTCGCGGCGCCTCACACCACCCGCTGCCCGCCCTTGACCACGGCTGCGATCGGGTTGATCCCGAAGTGGTAGGCCAGGTGGTCGAGGTTGGGGGCGTCGAGCAGCACGAGATCTGCCTTCTTCCCTTCCTCGATCGTACCGATCTCGCCGCCGCGGCCAAGCACGCAGGCGGGGTTGAGGGTGATGGCCGTGAGGCATTCGCCGATCGTCAGGTGGAGCTTGAACACCCCGAGCCAGAAGGAGAAGAGCAGGTTCTCGGTGTGCGAGGAGCCGGGGTTGCAGTCGGTCGCCAGGGCCACCGGGGCGCCGCTCGCCACCAGCCGGCGCGCCGGGGCGTAGGCGTCCTGGCGCAGGAAGAAGCTCACCGTCGGTAGCAGCACGGCGGTCACCCCGGCGCGAGCCAGGGCCTCGATGCCGGGCTCGGAGACCGCGATCAGGTGATCCGCCGAAGCTGCACCCAGCTCGGCCGCGAGCTCGGCAGCGCCGGAGTCGGCGAATTCGTCGGCGTGGAGACGGGGGATGAGCCCGCACCGGCGCCCCGCCTCGAGCACCCGGCGGGATTCCTCCACGCTGAACACACCCCGTTCGCAGAAGACGTCGCAGAAGTGGGCGAGGCCCTCTTCGGCGGCCGCAGGGGTGATCTCGTGGCAGACCAGATCCAGGTACTCCTCTCGCCGGTCCCGGTACTCGGCCGGTACTTCATGGGCGGCCATCAGCGTCGGAACCACCTCCACCACATGCGCGGCCCCAGCGCGGCGGATCGCCCGCAGCTGCTTGAGCTCGTCCTCCAGCGAGAGCCCGTAGCCGCTCTTGGCCTCGGCCGTGGTGGTGCCCCAGGCGAGCATGCGGTCGAGGCGGCCGAGGGTGGCCAGAGCGAGCTCGTCTTCGCTGGCCGCACGGGTGGCGGCGACCGTCGAGAGGATGCCGCCTCCCGCCGCGGCGATCTCCAGGTAGCTCTTGCCGGCCAGCCGTGCCGCCAGCTCGTGCTCGCGGCTACCGGCCCAGGGCAGGTGGGTGTGCGCGTCCACGAAGCCCGGGACCAGCGTGCCACCGGCGCCGTCCAGCCGTGGCAGCCCCCCAAGCTCGCCGAAGCGGGCCTCGCGCTCCGCGGGGGAGCCGACGAAAGCGATGCGCCCTTCCCGGCACAGGACTTCGGCCCCTGAGTACCGCCGTAGCCGCCCCTGGGCGTGGCCGTGGGCCGGGGTCTTGCCCTCGGGGGTGGCCACCTCGGCCAGGTTGACGATCAGCAAGTCGCTCATGGGGCCGCTCCGGTGAAGGCTTCCGAGAGGCTGCGGACCTCGGCCAGCGCCCAGCTCTCGACCTCTTCCCAGGTCACCGGCCGCGCCAGCCGGGGCATGGGCTCGCCGGCCACCTGGGAGAAATCGACAAGCCCCTTGAGCGCCTGGAGGGTGAAATCCCGCACATGGCCGAACTTCCCCGACGCCGCGTCGAGCAGAGTGGCCAGCGGCAGCTGCCGGCAGAGCAGGTAGAGGTCGAGGAAATCCCGCCTCGTGCCTCGGCTGATGATCGCACCGAGCTTCATCAAACCAAGATCGACCGCGGAGGCCACGGCAAGGCCATCGACTTCGGCCGGCGGCTCGACCAGCGGATAGGGGTAGTAGTGGATGCGCAGGCCGACGCCCTCGAGCGAGGCGAAGAAGTAGCCGTCACGGGCGGTTTCGACCTGGGTGCCGGCAAACAGTGCCAGCACCTCGGCGAGCAGATCCCGACGATCCGCGGGGGCCAGCCGGTTGGTGGCGCTCATCAGGTCGAGTTCGCGGACCGGGCGGTGGCCGAGGTAGAGGGCGAGCGCGGCGGAGCCGGCCAGGTAGACCTCCGGGGCGAAGCTCGCGCCCGCGAGCCGGGCGAGGACCCGGTGAGATTCGGCCGTGAGGCTCTGAGGATGGGCCGGGCTCAGAGCGACCACAGTTCTTCGGCCAGAGGATGAGGGTCCACCGGCGGCTCGCCCAGTACCGCGGCCCAATAGGCCGCGCTCCGGCGAGACAGCCGGCGGCCGCCATGCAGGCGAAACCAGGCGCAGATATCCCGCCGACCCACCGTGGAGAACAGCCAGGCGAGGTCCACGCGGTCGCCGTCCTCGAGCAGGCGCGCGATCAGCCAGGGTGTGGCGTCGGCAGGCAGGGGCAGGGAATCGTGGGCCAGCAGTCGAGCCGGGCCGGCCGGCAGCTCGAAGGCGATGCCGCTCATGCCTGCTCGGGGCGGGGCGTACGAGCGCCGAACAAGGCCGTCCCCACGCGCACGTGGGTGGCTCCTTCTTCGATCGCCACCTCGAAATCGTCGCTCATGCCCATGGACAGGCGACTCTCGAAGGAGTCGAAGAGACCCGTCGCGGCGACCTCGTCGGCGAGCTTGCGCAGGCGCCGAAACCAGGGGCGGGAGTCTTCCGGGGTGTCGCCGAAGGGAGGGATGGCCATCAGACCGACCACTCGCAGGGCCTCGAGGCGAGCGATGGGCTCGAGCTGGGCCGGCAGGTCGACCGGCGAGAAGCCGTGCTTGGACTCCTCTTCGCCCAGGTTGATCTCTAGGAAGCAAGGCAACCGCTTGCCCAGCCGGCCGATCTCCGCGGCCAGGGCCTCGGCCACGCGCAGCCGATCCACCGAATGCACGGTGTGGAAGAGCTCGGCGGCCACTCGGGCCTTGTTGGTCTGGAGCGGGCCGATCAGATGCCATTCGATCGACGAAGGCAGGCTTCGGGCCTTGGTGATGGCTTCCTGAACGCGGTTCTCGCCGAAGATCTTGAGCCCGGCTTGGTGCGCCGCGGCCAGGGTCTCGAGGCTCTGCTGCTTGCTCGCGCCCACCAACGTCACCTCGGCGGGATGGCGGCCTACCCGAGCACAGGCCCGAGCGATCCGTTCCTCGATGCGGGCCAGCCTGTCGGCGATTCCGGTCTCAGCCATGGCCCGGCAGCACCAGCCACTCCGGCACCCGAGCCCGGGTGTCGATCGCCTGGTTGGCAAGGCCGTCGGCTTCGGAGTTCTCGCTCCGCGGCACATGCCTCAAGGTGAGCCGCTTGAGACTCCGCTTGAGCTCGAGCGCTCGCCGGTAGAACGGCACCAGGTGAAGAGCCTTGACCTGGTAGCGGCCGCTCATCTGGCGCACCAGGAGCTCACTGTCGCTCGAGATCTGGAGCTCCTCGAGCCCCATCTGGGTGGCGCGTGTCAGGGCGGCGAGGAGGCCGGTGTACTCCGCCACGTTGTTGGTGGTCTTGCCGAGGTAGCCGAGAATCTCCTCCCGTCCCTCTTCCGTCTCCAGCAAGACTCCGAACCCGGCCGGCCCGGGATTGCCCCGCGAGCCGCCATCGATCCACGCCCGCCCGCTGCGGCTCATGCGCTCTCGACCGTGACGTAGAGGATGCGCTTGCAGCCATCGCACTGGAGCAACGCGCCGGTAGTTCGGACCTGCACCACCACCTGCGGTCGCACGCTGTAGTTGCAGGCGCCGCAATGCCACACCTTGGGGCCACGGCCGCCGCGTTCGACCTCCAGGATCTGAGCGATCCCGGTGCCGTTATAGCGCTGGCGGACGCGATCGAACAGGGACACCGAGCCCTTCGGCAGCCGGTCGCGGAGGGTGCCGATCAGCTCCCGCAGCTCGCCGATCCGCTCCGAGATGCCGGGCTTCTCGCCTTCCCAGCGCGAAAGCTCTACGGCGTAGCGGGTGTCCAGGGCGGCAAAGGCCGCGCGCTCCTCGGCGAGCCGCGTTTCCGCCATCTCCCGCCGTTCGAGGGCGCCCACGGCCACGGTCTCGGCTTCGCTGATCTTGGTCTTGGCGGAGTCGATCTCTTGGAGCAGGGCCCCGTACTCGCGCTGGTTGGTGACTTGGTGGATTTGCTGCTGGTACTTCTTGAGCCGCTCCTGGGCCTCGGCGATCGCCGCTTCGGCGGTACGGCGCTCTTCGCGGGCGGCCTCGGCGGCGTCTTCAAGGGCCTTGATCTCGGCCAGTCTCGCGGCGTGCTCGGTGTGGAGCTCGCGCATCCAGTCCGGGATCTCGTTCAGTTGACTCTCTCGAGAGGCGAGCTCGGTCAGTGCTGCCTCCAGCTTCACAATGTCTTCGAGGTGGCTGGTCATCCAACTTCCTTCGGCGGAGTGGGTCCACCTGGATTCGAACCAGGGACCTGCCGGTTATGAGCCGGTTGCTCTCACCGCTGAGCTATGGACCCGGCTATGCGGCCTCGGGAGGTCGCGAACGGCGAGTATATATCGACGCAGGGCCCCGGACAGGGCCACCCGCGGAACCTCTCGGCGGCCCGTTCGCAGCTGGCCAAGGCCAGTGCCGGCCAGCTCGCGTAGTCGGCGCTAGCGCCGCTCCCGCTCTTCCTGCTCCCGCGGCCGCTCGGCGCCCACCGAGCGCCCCCAGGCAAGGCGCAGCCGCTCGGCCATCGCTCGGGCCTGGTCCGGATCCTCCACCCGTTCGGTGCCCTGGGCGAGCCAGCGCTCGAGGCTGAGCTGGGGCGGGCCGATCGCGCCCGAAAGAGGCAGTGAGCGGCGGAACAGGCTGTTCAGCCGGCCGACCAGGGCCCGCAGCGATTGCCGAGCGGGAGACTCCCGCTCCTGGCCGAGGCTCTCCCGCCTGAGCTTGAAGTACAGGCTCTCGGCATCCGCGAAGCGGGCCCGCCAGCGTAGCTGCAGATCCCCCTCGACGAGCGAGAACTCGTTGGCTCCCGCCACCTGGTACAGCTCGGAAAGAAGCGGTGTGGAGCTGCGGTGGAAAAGGCTCGGCGGCAGAGCCGGCGGGGCCTCGCCCCCGGCGGCCTCGAGCAGCGTCGAGGAAAGCCGCAAGAGTTCCACCCGCTCGGTCGGCGGCGGAGCCAGCTTGCGAGAGAAGCCCCGGGGCAAGCGGATCGCGAGCGGCACCTCGATCTCGCTACGCCCCAGCCCCAGGCCGGCGCCGATCTGGCCCTGCTCACGGAACTCTTGTCCATAGAGCGAGGTGACCGCGACGATCGCCTGCTGGCCGTCCGGACGGCTGTCGAGGGCCGAGAGGAGGCGCCCGAGCAGCGTGTCGGCGTTCACCACGTTGAGGCGGTACATGGCCCACAGCTCCTCGCGGCGGGCTGCCGGCAGCGGCACGGCCGGATCGAGGTAGGGCTCGAAGTCGCCGGCGTCCACTCGCTGGGGGAGCTCGGGCCCGCTCGTGCCGAGACGCTTCACCATCCAGGGCTTGCGCAGATAGGGCGGCGCGGGAGCCGGCAGGTGGATCCAGACGAACTGCTTGCGGGAACCGAGCGAGGCCAGGTCCGAAGCGGCCCGTGCCCCGCGGCGAAGGGCCGTAAAGGAGCGGAGGCCCCGAGAGAAGCCGAAGCCGGCTGCCAGATCGGTGCTGTCGGTGTAGCCGCGAGCCTGGTAGCCGAGGTCTGAGAGGCGCTCGCCCAGGGTGAACAGGCTGAGGTCGAGCACCTTCTCGCCCGGGGCGATCACCTGGTGCTGCCAGGGTCGCAAGCCGGTCAGGAGAGAGACGGTCGAAGGGATCAGAGCGCTCGAGGGCGCCACGGCCCGACCGGCCCAATCTGCCGAGCGCAGAAAGCGATCGAAGTTGGGAGTCCAGCCCGGTTCGCCTCCCAGCCCCGCCACCACATCCGGCCTCAGACCCTCGAGGGTGAAAAGCACGATCGGGTGCTCGACGGGTCGCTCCCCGCCGCGAGGCCCGGCGCCCAGAGCGAGGGCGATGACGGCGAGGGCCGTGAGGAAGGAAGCCTTGAACCCGAAGCGGCGACGCACGGTCAGCAATCAGGTCGTGAGGCGAGCCGAACCCTGCCAAGAAGGGCTCGCCCCGAAGGTCCGAGCCGGCTCAGGATCCCAGGAGGGCGGTGTCGCCATCGGCCAGGATTCGCACCAGCTCTTCCTGGAAATAGTCGCGCTGCGCGCGTACGTCGGCGTGGATGCGCTCCTCGTACATCTTGCGGGAGCGTTCGATCTCCTCGCGCAGCCGGGCCAGGATGTCGTGGTTGCGCCGACCCTCCTCGACCTCCTCCTCGTTGTAGAGGCGGATTTCGCTCACCAACAACCGGGCGAGTCGCCGGCCCTCCTCGTGGAGCGTGGGATCCCCCTGGGGCTGGGCGGCAGCCGACCGCAGAAAGGCCGTGCCACGGCCCTGGAAATCGCTGGGTGCCTGGACCTCCATGCTGTCGCTGACGCGCGGCATCATGCGCGTTGCGGCACTCGCGGGCGACGGCTCAGAGCCGGCCTCGCCCGGGCTGCGGCGCAGCAGCACCGTTTCGTCGCTCATCACATCCGGCTCGGCCGGCCGGCGGAGCAGCACGGTCTCGTCGGCGGTGACGTCGATGCTAGGCGCTTCGAATCCGGCGGTCGCCAGCGGGCCGGGCAGAGGGGGCTCGAAGCCCATCGCTGTGGTGGCCGGGCTGGGCGGCGGAGTGAACGGAGGTTCCTCTTCGAGCTCGACCGGCGGCGGCTCGGGCTCGAAGCTGGGCGGAGCGAAGGGCTCTACGTCGAGGTTCGGCAGAGAGGAAAGCAGCTCGACGTCGCCGAGGGAGGACGGGCCCGTGAGAGCCGGAGGCCTTGCGCTGGTTTCGTCGAGGTCCGGCCTGGGCTCGAAGCTCAGGGCCTGCTCTACCCGGGCCTCTACCATCTGCTCGAAGGGTAGGGCCTCGACCGGGCGGGTCGGGCTTTGCCACTCGGCCATCGGCTCGGGCTGCGGAGCCGGCTCCGGTTCGACCACCGCCGGCTCGGCTTCGAGCTCCACGGGGGCCCAGGGTTCGGGTTCTGAGGCCGCGGGCGCCTCGGGCTCCGGGGCCAGGGCCTCCGGAGCGGGCTCGGGAGCGCTCGTCCAGGGCATGGGCTCCGGTTCGGCGGTCCACGGAGCAGGCTCCGGCTCGGGCGGGCTTACCCAGGGGGCGGGCTCGACAGGCGGCTCCTCGACTTCCTCGGCCTCTCCCCAGGCCAAGCCACCGGTTACTTCGTGGGCGATCGAGGGGCGAGCCCAGGCGTCGGCCGCTGCCGGCTCGAAGTCGGCCTCCGGGTGGCTGACCACTGCTTCGGCTGCGGGCGGCTCGACGACGGCTGGCTCGGGGCCAGACGGTGCCGCTTCGCCCGCGGGCCCCGCGGCGGGCGCCCAGAGCGAAAGCGGCGCTGCCTCCGGAGACGGCTGCTCGCCTTCGAGGTAGAGAGTGGGTGTCGCCGCCCGGCTCCGCAACGGCAGGAGCTCGATCGCCTGGCCGGCAGCGAAGGCCAGTAGCTGGAGAGAGGCGAGGTCGAGAGGGTGAGAGCCGATGCGGTCGGCGTAGAGGGCAGCAGCGAGGCTGTCGTTGATCACCAGGGGCACCAGCACGGCCTCGGCGGGAATCGCCGCCTCGAGCTGGCTTGCCAGGCGGGCGAATTCAGCGCTGCCGAGCCGCACAGCCCCCTCGCCCCGAGCCAGCCGCTGCCAGGCAGAGCCTTCCTGGTTCTCGAGCCGGAGATTGGAGAGCTCGGCCGAGCCCTCCTCGAAGCCGCGGCCCTGCCAGCCGACGACTTCTTCCGGTCGGGTGAGGAAGAGGGCGACCCGGGAGGCGTAGGCCTGGCCGCGCTCGAGCAGAGAGGTGAGGATTTCCTGCTGGGAGCTCGCTCGGTCCAGGGCTCTCAAGTCAGCGAGCACCGCCTGTCGAGTCTCGCCGCGGGCCGAGCTGGCTGCGGTATCAGCGATCGCCGCGAGGTCGTGCTCGGTGACCAGCGAGGCCGGCAGCGCAGACTCGAGCGCCGCGAGCCGCTCCTCGAGCGCAGAGGTGCTCTCGCGCAGCCGGGACTGCAAATCGGAGCGCAACCCAGACAGGGCGGTTCGCACCGAGTCCGCGATTTGACGGTCGAGCTGCTGAACTCGTTCGGCGAAAGCGGCCAAGTCGCCTAGTGCCATCCGGGAACCTCCACGCCGGCCTCGAAGGGGGTCTTCCTTAAGAAATTCGATTATTCTCGCCTGGTTCCGCCGTGTCAAGCAAACCTGCGGCCGAAAAGCCTTTGAAGAAGGGCATTTAGGACCGCTGTAAGGGTATTCGGCGATCAGCCGGCTGCGCGAGAGTGGCGAGTGGACCCTCTTGACTTTTTCGTCGCTGTAGCGACAATTCACAGGGCCCGGCCTCGACGAGGTCGCTTGGAGAGAGTGTCTAGACAGGAGCCCAGGCGAGATCGTAGGCCAGAGGTCGACAGACCAGCCAGGTCCGAAGAGAGGTGATTCACCGATGCCGGTCGTCCATGTCAGAGAGGACGAGAGCTTCGAAAATGCGCTGCGGCGATTCAAACGGAAAGTGGAGAAGGCGGGGATCTTGACGGAGCTGCGCAAGCGCCAGCACTTCGAGAAGCCGTCGGTCAAACGCAAGCGGAAAGCCATCCAGGCGCGCAAGAAGATGGCGCGCAAGGTTGCCGAAGAGAGAAAGGCCGGACTTCAGTAGCAGGCGTAGCCGGCCGACGTCTGAAGCTAAGGGCGGGGCGTAAGCTCCGCCCTTTCTGCGTTTGGGCGTCTCGTCTCAACTAGCACTACACTCCGAGTCAGCGCACCATGTCGACTGCGATTCGAGCTTTTCCCACCACGTTCGGAGCCCGCTCCGGCCCGTTCGAAGCCGTCGCCTCCGAAGCCACGGCGGCGGCTTTGGAGCTGCCGAGCTTTCTCGCCGTGCTGTCGGAGCTCGCCGCCACGGATCTCGGCCGCGAGCGCTGCCGCAGCCTTTCGCCCCTCGTGGACCTCGAAGCCTTCGAGGAGCGCCGGCGGCGCTTCGAGGAGGCAAGAGTGCTGCTCGCCACCCGCAGGCTGGTGGGGGGCTTCGAGTTTTCCGTGGCCGCCACTCTGGACGAGGTCGCCTCCGGGTGGCCTACCAACGCCGGGCTCTCGCTGGTTCGGTTGGCGGACTTGCTCGGCGCCACCGCCGAGATCGCCGAGCGTTGCCGCGAGCCCGAGCCTGCGAGCCCGAGCCTCGCCCTGCTGGCGGCCGAGCTGCCGGACTTGAAGGAGCTGGCGCGAGCGATCGCCAAGGCGCTCGACCGCCGGGGCGAGGTACGCGAGGACGCGAGCCCCAAGCTGGCCCAGCTGCGCGGCCGGATCCGCTCGCTCCGCGACGGTCTCTACAGCCAGTTGCGCCGGCATGTCGACGCCGAGCGCGACAGCTTCTCCGAAGAAACGATCCCGATGCGCGGGGGCCGACTGGTGTTGGTGTTGGCCGCTGGCGCGCGGGGGCGTGTGCCGGGGCTGGTCCACGGCCGCTCGGCCACCGGCAAGAGCTTCTACTTCGAGCCGATCGAGGTAGTGGAGAGCAACAACGACCTGCAGCAGGCCGCCGAGGACGAGGAGGCCGAGCGCCAGCGCATCCTCGCCGAGCTTCTGGGCCGGGCCCGAGAGGAGCTCGAGGCGCTCGCGGCCCACGCGGCCTTCCTGGGCGAGATGGATCTGCTCCAGGCCATGGGCCGCTTCGCCCAGCAGGCGGACGCGCGTCTGGCCGAGCTCGCACCGGCGCAGGCGCTGGAACTCAAAGGGGCGCGCCATCCCTTGCTCGACCCGCGGCTCGCCGACCTGCGCCGGCAGGCTCTCGGCTCACCGGGGCACGAGAAGCCGATCATCCCTCTCGACCTCGAGCTCGAAGCCGAACGGCGCATCCTGGTGGTGACCGGGCCGAACGCCGGAGGCAAGACGGTGGTGCTGAAGACGGTCGGTCTTCTGGCGCTGCTGCATCTTTGCGGGCTGCCGGTGCCTGCCGGCCCGGGCAGTCGGCTACCTCATCTTGCCTACGTCGTGGCGACCGTGGGCGACGAGCAGGACCTGCTGGCCGATCGCTCCACCTTCAGCGGGCGGCTGTTGCGGCTCAAGGAAGCCTGGGAGGGCAGCGGGCCCGGGAGCCTGGTGCTCCTCGACGAGCTCGGCTCGGGGACCGACCCCGAGGAAGGAGCGGCGCTTTCGACTGCTCTGCTCGAGGGCCTGCTCGAGAAGCAGACGCTGGCCCTCATCACCACCCACCTCACTCCACTGGCAGCGGCGGCCCTCGAGCTCGAAGGCGCCGCCTGCGCCGCCATGGAGTTCGATCCGGACAGCGGCCGGGCCACTTACCGGCTTCTCCCGGGCCCACCCGGCGGCAGCGAAGCGATCGCTCTCGCCCGCCGCTTGGGGCTCCCTTCCGAGTGGCTGGACCGCGCCGAAGCCCGGCTTTCCGGCGAGCATCGCAACCTACGCCGTCTGGTGAGCGAGCTCGAGCGGACGCGGGTGGAGCTTGCCGCGGAGAGGCAGCGCCTGAGTGCCGAAACCGCCGCTGCCGAGCTCGCTCGGGCGCGGCTGGAGCGGGAGAAGGCGGCGCTCGAGGCGGAGCGCAAGGTGACTTCGCAGCGGATGAAGACCGAGCTCGAGACCTTCCGCGCGGAAACCCGCAAGAAGCTGCGGGACGAGCTCGAGCGGCTCAAGGCGGAGCTCGATAAGGGGCGGCGCCGCGGCCTGCTGGGCGAGGCCGAGACGCGTCTCTTCGCCGCTGCCCCGGTAGCCTCGGAAGCGGAGCCTGAAGCTCCCCGGCCGGTTGTTCTGGGAGGGCAGGTGCGCCACCGCACCCTCGGCTGGCAGGGGGTGCTCGAGAAGCTGAGCGGCGAGCGAGCGCACGTGGTGGTGCGCGGCAAGCGGTTCCAGTGCGAGCTTGCCGACCTCGAAGGCGCCGGCTCTAGAGAGGACCGGGCCGAGCGCCGCGCGGGTATTTCGCGGCCGGCGGTGGCCGAGCTCGGCGGCTCGAGCGAGCTCAACCTGATCGGCCGTCGGGTGGAAGAAGCCCTGCTCGAGCTCGACAGCTACCTGGACACGGCGCTTCTTGCCGGTCGCAACGAGCTGCGGGTGATCCACGGCCACGGCACCGGCCGGCTGCGCGACGCCGTGCGCGATGTGCTGCGGCGCCATCCAGGCGTGGCGTCGATCCGGCCCGGCGAAGCCAACGAGGGCGGCAACGGAGCCACGGTCGTGAGTCTGCGAGCGAGCTAGGGGCCACTCGGGCGTGCGCAACATCCACCTCACTCCCCAGCTGGTCCAGGCGGTGCGCGAAGCCACTGACATCGTCTCGGTGGCCTCTGAACACACCCGTCTGGCACGGCGGGGCGGGCGGTGGGTGGGGATCTGCCCCATCCACAAAGAGAAGACGCCGTCCTTCTCGGTCGACGCCGATCAGGGCCTGTTCTACTGCTTCGGCTGCGGTGCCGGCGGCGATGCCATCAAGCTCCACATGCTCACCACCGGCGACGACTTTCCCGCCGCGATCGAAGCGCTGGCGTTCAAGTTTGGCGTTTCCCTGCCAGCCGCGGCCACGGCCGAGCGTGGGAGCTCGAACGCCGAGCGGGGGCGCGAGCGGGCGCTGGCGGCGGCGCAGGAGTTCTTCCGCAAGAGCCTGGAGCGCTCGGCGGTGGCCCAGGGCTACCTCGAGGGCAGGCGGGTGCCCCCCGAGCTGGTGGAGCGCTTCGGCCTCGGCTACGCCCCCGAAGGGTGGCGGGAGTTGCTCACGGCTCTCGAGGGCAAGGTGCCGCTGGCCGACCTCGAGGCTGCTGGCCTGGCAACGCGCGGCGAGCGGGCCGAGCGCCCCTACGACCGCTTCCGCCACCGGCTGATGTTCCCGATCCACGGGCCCACCGGCCGGTTGGTGGGTTTCGGTGGGCGCACGCTGGGGGACGACCGCGCCAAGTACATCAACACCGCGGAAACCGCCGAGTTCCACAAGAGCCGACTGCTCTACGGCCTGCACCTGGCCAAGCGCGCGGCCCGCGAGAGTGGGCGGCTGCTCCTGGTGGAGGGCTACTTCGATGTGGTGGCAGCAGTGGCGGCAGGAGTGGAAGCCACGGTGGCCAGCATGGGCACGGCCTTGACCCAGGAGCAGAGCCAGCTGCTTGCCCGCTACTGCGACGAGGTGATCGTGGGCTACGACGGCGATTCGGCCGGGGAAACAGCGGCACGGAGGGCCCTGCCAATCCTCACCGTCGCCAAGCTCTCGGTACGCCGGGCGCGCTTCGGCGAAGGCGAGGACCCGGACTCCCTGCGCCTGTCCGCGGGGCCAGAGGCGGTGGCCTTGGCCGTGGCTCAAGCCCAGGACCTGGTGGAAAGCGAGATCGAGAGGCTGGCGAGCGAAGGGGCCGCCTCGCCCCACACCCAGGCCCGGGCCGCCTCGGCCGTCGCCGAGCTGCTTGCTGCGATACCGGATTCGATCGTTCGGCTCGGGTACGGCCGGATGGCTGCGGCCCGGTTGGGCGTACCGCTGTCGCTCTTGCGCCAGCGGATGACTTCCGGAGTGAGGCGCGAGGAGCCTCCCCGTGCTCCTGAGGCAGCCAAGCCGGCGATCGCCTCGGAAGCTCGCTTGGTGCCGAGCGCCGAGGAGCGAGTACTGCAGCTCCTTCTCTCGGGGCAAGCGGCGGTTCCGCCGCTCGAAGTGCTCCCACCCGCAGAAGTGTTCTGGGAGGAAGATTGCCGGAATATTTTTCTCGCTTTCTGCACTCTATATAGGGAGAACCAGGGCGGGGTCGTCTCCGGCCGAGACCTCGCTCAAGCCGTAGAAGGAGATGCAGAGCTTGCCCGCTTGGGGCGGATTGTGCTAGAAAGCCCAGTTACCCCGGGATCGGAGGACCTCTCCGACCTTCTCGACCATTTGAGCCATCGCTGGCGGCAGAAGCGGATCGAGGACCTCTCCCGGGAGATCGCAGCGGCCGAGCGGCGTGGAGATGGGGAGCATCTCGCGCAGCTTCTCCAGGAAAAGACGAACCTGAGCAAGAGACATCATGCTGGCCGTGGCCGCCCCGGAACCGCGGGGCGGGCAACACTTTCTTAGTCTCTGGCCTGGCCGGATGGACCGTGTCACCAGGAGATGACCTTGAATAGCGCCACTTTTTCCACGATCGACGAGCGGTACCCATCGGTCAAGCAGCTGATCGAGCTCGGCACCGAGAAAGGCTACCTGCTCTACGACGAGATCTACGAGATGCTCCCGGAGGAGGTTGTGGCCCTCCCCAACGAGCTCGACGAGATCTACCTGCGCTTCAATGATCTGGGCATCGATGTCATCGACCGTCCGGAGCGCTACCTCAACCGCGACGACTACGACCCGGTCAACGTCGACTTCGAGAAGAAGGACATCATCGACGAGACCGCGGACTTCAACCTCTCTCCCCACGAGAAGACCAACGACCCCGTGCGCATGTACCTGCGCGAGATGGGGACCGTGCCTCTCTTGGACCGAGAGGGTGAGGTGGAGATCGCCCAGCGCATCGAGCAGGGCGAATGCATGATCTACGAGGCTCTGTGCGAGAACCAGGTGGTTCTACGCGAGCTGCTGCGACTCAACGAGCTGGCCCAGAAGGACAAAGTCCTGATGCGCGAGCTGGTCAACGCCGACCCGGACGAGCAGCTCGACTCCAAAGCCTCGGACCGCATCAAGTCCAACCTCCGCACCTTCGAGGCGATCTCCGTGGCCCAGCTGGAGATCGACGGCCTGCGCAAGAAGCAGAAGCGCTGTAAGCCGGACTCCGAGAAGTACAAGGAACTCGAGCGCGAGATCGACCGCATCCTGGGCAAGATGGCCAAGGAGATCCGCACTATCGACTTCTCGGTGCAGACCCGCAACCGTCTGGTGGACTTCCTGAAGGACATCGACCGCGACTTCTCCCGCTTCGAGCAGGACATCAAGCGGGCTCAGGCGGCGCTCAAGAAGGAAGGCAACGCCGAGCTCCAGGCCCTGCACAAGCGGCGAATCGAGAAGTACCGCACCAAGCTCAAGGAGCTCGAGGAGCGCTACGGCACCACTCACGCCGAGATCGCCTCCACCATTGGCAAGATCCGCGCCGGTGAGGGCATTTGCGAGCGGGCCAAAGAAGAGCTGATCGTGGCCAACCTCCGGCTGGTGGTGTCGATCGCCAAGAAGTACACCAACCGGGGCCTGCAGTTCCTGGACTTGATCCAGGAAGGCAACATCGGCCTGATGAAGGCGGTGGAGAAGTTCGAGTACCGCCGTGGCTACAAGTTCTCCACCTACGCCACGTGGTGGATCCGCCAGGCGATCACTCGTGCGATCGCCGACCAGGCGCGGACCATCCGCATCCCGGTGCACATGATCGAGACCATCAACAAGCTCACCCGCACCAGCCGTTCGCTGGTCCAGGAGCTCGGTCGCGAGCCCACCGCCGAGGAGATCGGCGAGCGGATGGACCTGCCCGCCTCCAAGGTGCGCAAGATCATGAAGATCGCCCAGGAACCGATCTCCCTCGAAACGCCGATCGGCGAGGAAGAGGATTCCCATCTCGGCGACTTCATCGAGGACAAGAACGCCGCCTCGCCGATCGAGTCGGTGATCTTCACCAACCTGCGGGAGCAGACCCGCGGCGTGCTGAAGACGCTGACCCCCCGCGAGGAGCTGGTGCTCAAGATGCGCTTCGGCGTGGGCGAAGGCTCCGAACACACCCTCGAAGAGGTAGGCCGCTCGTTCAACGTTACCCGCGAGCGGATCCGCCAGATCGAGTCCAAGGCCCTGCGCAAGCTACGCCACCCGAGCCGGGCCTCGAAGCTCAAGCCATTCCTCGACAGCTCCTGGTAGGCGCGCGGAGCGCTTCGAGAAGGGCCGACGGGCGGGGGAAACCCCGCCCGTTCATGTTTTCGGCCAAGCGCCTCAGAAAGTGCCCGAGGCCCCGCCGCCGCCGAAGTCGCCGCCCTGCCCCTCGAAGGGCTTGGGCGCGTCGGGGGGCCGAGCCTCCGGTGCCAGGGTGGTCACGCTGAGGGCCGCTTCGAGCAGCGCCCGGGCCTGCTCGCTCTCGAAGAGAGGCTCCGCCGTCCAGCCCCGACGCTCGTGGTCCAGGCCGTGGTGCAGGTACCGACGGGCAGCGAGAGCCAGAGCGATGAGCAGGGCTCCGGAAACCGTCAACACCACCCAGAGCGGCGCCAGCTGCACGTACACCCGCAGCGTCACCAGCGAAGCGATCGCCGAACCGAGGCCAAGCCAGAGCAGCAGGCGGTGGCGGCGGCCGAAGGCCCACGCCAAGATCGCCAAGGGGTAGAGCGCCATTGCCACGATCGAGACCTGGCGCCCGAGAGGGGAGACCGTCCGCTGCGTCCCGAGGGTCGCTCGGCCGCCGAGGATCTCGACCAGCCCGACGTCCAAGGAGCCCAGATGGATCGCAACATAGGCTCCCGTGAGGAGAGTCGCCACGGCAAACAAGCCAGCTCGGCGTTGGGAAGGCGCAAGCTGCGGAGACGCCGCGAGCCGGAGCAGCCAGGCCCCCAGGGCAAAGCCGGCGAGAACCCACAGGGCTCGGCCGGCCGGCAGCCGCGCGAGGAGCCCCAGGGCGCCGCAGGCCCCGAGCGCGCCCAGCACCGGTAGGCCCGTGCGCCAAATCAGGAAACCAGAGCCCGCCGTGAGCAGCACCAGGAAGGTCCATACGGGAAACGAGCGGGAGCCGTCCGGGGCGTTCGCGCTGATCCAGTAGCACACCGCCGCCACGAGCCAGGCGAATCCCAGCAGGGTGCCGGCTTCCTCGACTCCGGCCCGGGCGAAGCGGAAGCGCTGGCTGCGGAGCAACTCGCCGAGGCCTAGAAGCAGCCCACCCAGGAGCAGGCAAACAGTGCCGATCTCCTGCGCGTTCTCGAAGGCGAAGTTCGTTACGGTGAGGAAGAAGCCGAACAGAGCCCAGCTCGCGATCAGGGTGAAGAAAAAGAGCAGCGTGCGGAACACCGGTCCCACCCGGAAGCGATCGTCTGCATAGGCCGCGTTGATGCGATCCCGCACTTCCGGAGGGATCGCTCCGGCCTCGTGCCAGCGCTCGGCGGCCCGGCGCACTTCGAAGCGACGCTCGGCCGCCACCAGTTGCGGATTCACGGCGCCTTCTTCAGCTGCCGCTGGGCGACGATCAGCAGCACGATGAGGGCGATCGAGGTGGCCGCGAACCAGAAGCAGCCGAGGCCCTCCCGGAAGAGCTCGATCGCCAGCCGAGAAAGGCCCGCGTAGGCCCCGAGCACGCCGAAGGCGAAGAGCGGGAACCGCTGCCGCCGAAAGGCGAAGAAGGCGAGGGCCGAGCCCACGGTGAGGAGCAGGAGGCCGTACCACTGGCCGAGGGAGCCGTCAGCTCCGAGCCCCGTGGCGATTGCTACCAAGATGAGCAGCCAGCCCAGGTGCACCGCGACCGGCTCGAAGTGGGGTTTCCTGCCGCTGCGCACCAGCCAGGCCCCCAGGCCCACGAAGAGGAGGCCACAGGCCACGCTGTTCCAGCGCAGCAGCGGCGTGTTGCGGGCGAAGAGCTGGCTGCCGATCACCGAGACCGAGACTCCCCTCCAGGCAGCGAAGCTCGAAAGCGCCAGCGAGAAGACCATCTTGGAGTCGAAGCGGAACGCGGCAAAGCCCGCTCCGAGGGCCACGATCAGCAGATGCCAGGGCCAAGCCTCGCCGAGGGTGGTGAACTTCCACTCGATGTAGCCGAGATCCGCCGCCGCGAGCAAGACACCCAGCAAGAGCAGGTAATCGAGCGCCAGGTGGGGTGGGCCTACCGGGCCCCAGCTGAACGGCTCCGCCCTTCGCAACACCCAGCCCAGGCAGAACCCAGCCCCCAGGCCGATTCCCAGGGCGATTCCCAGCGGCCCGATGCGGTCCAGGTTCTCCTTCACCAACCAGCCCACGCCAGCGGTGACCAGCAGCACGCCCAGGTAGAGAAGCGCCCGCAGCTCGCCGCGAACCGAGATCACCTCAGCGCGCGCATCGCGTAGAAGAAGCTCCGCCTGGCCGGGCTGGATCTCTCCGGCCTCGACCAGCCGTGGGACAGCGTCGGCGACTTCAGGGCTCGTCAAAGTGCCTTAGAAGTTAGCACGGAAGGCGGCGCGAAGAAGCCGCCTCGAGGGAGACCTCGAACCGCGAGAGGCCCGGCGCAGGGGAGGCGGTTGCTTCGGGAGAACGGAAGGTGGTGCAGCCTAGAGGATTCGAACCTCTGACCTACAGCTCCGGAGGCTGTCGCTCTATCCAGCTGAGCTAAGGCTGCACGATCGCCTGCTGCTGCGCGGGCGGGCAGGAACCGGTGGCCTGCCTGGAGGGATTCGAACCCCCGACCCGCGGCTTAGAAGGCCGCCGCTCTATCCATCTGAGCTACAGGCAGCCAGATCGCGGTTCCAAAATCGGGGCGCCCAGATTTGAACTGAGGACCCCCTGCGCCCAAGGCAGGTGCGCTACCAGGCTGCGCCACGCCCCGTCGGAAGACGCTCCCGGAGTGTACGGCAGGGCTCGGAAGGGTGTCAACGCGGGCCCCGCCCCTCACTCGACCGGCACGCCCGTCTGCCGATCGAGGAAGGAGAGGTCGGTGTCGATCGGCTGCTCGAGGCTGCAGTGCTTCTCGACGAACTTGAGCAGGGCGTCCTCGTCGGCGATCGCCAGGCGCTCCTTCAGCTCCGAAGCGGTCGGGAAGAGTGCAAGGCCTTGTTGCCACGCTTCGCGGGCTTTGGCCACCTCGCCGGCCTTGGTGTAGGCGTCGCCCAGGGCCACGTAGATCCTCAGGTAGTAGGGCTGGGCGTCGCCACGCCGGGCCTGGAGCTTGGTGCAGTAGGCGAGGTCCTCGGCCGCGGCGTCGTTGTGCAGCAGGGCGCGGGGCCAGTGCAGGTGGTTGATGCCCCGGCAGTAGCGCGCGGCCCAGTTGTCTGGATCGGCTTCGAGCACGACGTCGAGCTGGTCGAGGGAGCGGCGCGCCAGCCGGCCCTTGCACACCACGGCAGCCAGACCGCCGCAGGTGGGGATCTTGTCCACGTAGGCGCAGGCGAGCTGGAGGTGTGCAGCGGGGTCCTTCGGGTCCTTGGCGACCAAGCGCTCGAAGAAGCGGATGGAGCGATCATGCTGGCTGCCGTCCACCGCACGAGCGCGATAGCGGCTGGCCTGGGAGAAGCCGAGGCCCTTCTGCTCGAGCTCCTGCTCCATCAGGCCGAGCTGGCGGTCGAGCTCCTTCGGATCGATCTTCGGCTGCGGCGCTGCCTCGTGACTGGTGGTTCGCTTCTCGGCCGCTCCGAAGTGGATGGCGCTTTCGCCAGTGTAGTGGCTCGGATCCTGACGCACCGCGAGCAGCTGATCCGCCGGCACGTCGGTCAGAGCCTGGATGCCGCCGTCGGGCCAGCGGATCTCCACTCGCTCCACCTGGGTGGCGGTTGCGAGGCCGAAATAGAGCCGCGGATCGCTCTGGCCGGAGAAGCCGTTCCCGCCGTCGCGCTCGCGCATCTGGGGCTTGCCGCCGGCTAGGATGGTGACCCGTGCGCCGATCGCGTCGCGACTGGTCTCTCGGGTCGGGTCTCCCTCCAGCCGAACGGCCAGCCAGTGCTGCCCGGGAGTTCCGGAGTTGCGATAGAGCTCCGGCTTCTGGTGCTGGTTGGCGAGGTAGAGGTCGAGGTCACCGTCGTTGTCGAAGTCCACATAGGCCACGCCGCGTTCGTCGCGGGTGGTGTCCAGGCCGACGTCGGTCGCCCGTTCGGTGAAGGCGCTCTGGCCGTCGTTGACGAAGAACCGCACCTGCTCGTAGCCGGAGAAGGAGCGGTCGCCGATCGGCGGCCAGTTGGCGGCGTCCGAAGAGTCTTTGCCGGTCACCGTGAAGGTGGCGAGGTCGTACCAGAAGTTGCCCTCGCCGGCGCTGATGAAGCCATTGCCGGAGATCAAGTCGAGATCGCCGTCGTTGTCGTAGTCGAGGAACTTGGCGCCCCAGCCCCAGCCGCCGTCGTACACCCCGGCCTCGAGCGCAATGTCGGTGAAAGTGGGCTTGCCGGTGGCATCCAGGCCGTTGTTGAGCAGGAGCATGTTGCCTTCCTGCAGGTACTCGGCGGTGGTGATGTTGGTGACGTAGACGTCCAGCCAGCCATCGTTGTTGAAGTCCGCGATCTCGGCGTTCATGCCTTTGCGGGTGTCGAAGCCGATGGCGGTCTGGGTGATGTTCTCGAAGGTGCCGTCGCCCCGGTTGAGGAACATCTGGTCCGGGCCGAAATCGTTCGCGGAGTAGAGGTCCGTCCAACCGTCGTTGTTGAGGTCCCCCTCGCCCACGGCCAGCGTCCAGCCTACGTCGGCCACTCCGGCTTTGGCGCCCATCTCGCGGAAGCTGCCGTCGGGCTCCTGGTGGAAAAGCTCGTTGGTACCGGCGTTGCGGGCGGTCTCGAAGCTGTCGTGCATGATCTTCGTGGTGGTCAGATGCCAGAGATCGTGGTCCTTGAAGTAGTTCCCCACGTAGAGGTCGAGCCGGCCGTCGTGGTCGTAGTCGAGGAACACGGCGGCGTTGCCGTTCTTCCAATCGGTCCCGGGCTTGCCGTCGGTGCGCCGGAAGCGGCGGGCGGTGACGTCGGTGAAGGTGCCGTTGCCGTTGTTGTGGAATAGCAAGTTACGGCCCCAGCGCACGACGTAGAGGTCCTCCCAGCCGTCGTTGTCCACGTCGCCCCAGAGGGCATCCATGGTGGCGCCGTCCTGGTTGTTCACGAAGGCCACGCCGGCCTTCTGGGCGACGTCGGTGAAGGTGCCGTCGCCGTTGTTGTGGTAGAGCCGGTTGGGCTGGCCGAGGTTCGAATCCGAGACGTAGAGGTCCATGAAACCGTCGCGATCGTAGTCGCCGGCGGCTACCGAGGCGCCCACGCTCGAGACCCAGGGCATGATGCGGTCGAGCTTGTGATCCAGGATCGGCCGGTGGTGGGTGAAATCGATCCCGGCCGCCTGAGCCACATCGTCGAAGACGTGGGCCACGGCCGACGGCGCGGCCACGCCGCTGGCAGCGTCGGTGCGCTCGCCGCAGGCGCTTACGAACAGAGCGAGGCCAGAGCCAAGGGAGAGGAGACCAACGTAGCGGAACGTCGAGCGGATCACCGAGCTCATACCGTTATGCGCCTAAACGGAGGCGGTCCTCGGCCAGGATAGCACGCGCTCTCGCCTCTCGGGGCGCTCCCACACCCAAGATGTAACCACCTGCCAGGAGCGGGACAGTGGCAGGGCGGGTGGTCCTACCGGGAGCGAGGTCGTGAGGGAGCGAGCAGGTGGGCTAGGGATCCCACCAGCCACAGGCCCGAGCTGGCAAGGTGCAGCCACACCCACGCACGATGCCAGGCGGGATCGACCGCCGTCTGCAGGAGGTAAGCGGAGGCGACCATCGGAGCCAAGGTGAGCAGCAGGGCAAGGCCGCTCCGGCGGCGCACGGGTACGCCGGTCGCCAGCTGCTTCCACGCGTGGTGCCGCCAGATCAACCCGCAGGCGAACACCAGGAGCGGCGCCGCCAGCACATGGGCATGCTGGACAGCGGGCTGCCACGGGTGGTTGACCACGGCGTAGGGGTCCGCCGGGCTCAGCAGGTAGCGCATCCAGGCGTAGACCAGGCCAGTGAGGCCCACCAACAAGTTGCCAAGATGGACCGCCCAGGCTTCGAAACGGTTCATGGCGCGGCGACCTCGCGCAGCACCTGGTCGAGAGCCAGCGTTCGGCGCACGGCCTCGGTGGTGGCCCGGGCCGTGAGGGTGGCGCCGGTGACGGCGCGAATCCCGCGGCCCAGGTCGAGCTCCGGCCCCAGCCGTTGGCCCTGGAACTGCTGGTACCACGGCGGGCGGGGCAGGTAATCCGGCGGCTCGGCGAAGGCCACCACTTCGAGGCGTAGCACGCGGCCCTCGGCATCGAGGGCCACCATCAGCGTTTCGTTCTCCGTTCGCACCCGGTGGCTGTCGAAGTAGGCCGTGCCTCCTGGCTTGCCGTCGCAGCTCGCCCGATAGGGATAGACCAAAGCGCTCTCGACCGCCACTCCGGCGGTGACCCGCGCGCGGGCGAGCTGAGCGTCGGTCAAGAACACGGTGCGACGCTCCATCTGGCAGCCCGGGTAGGCGAGCTTCAGGGCCTCTTCCACCGAAAGCAGTGGCGCTCCTTGCGCCCCGGCCGCCAGGCCGAGCAGCAGCAAGCCGGCAACGAGCGGCTTGCTAGAACGTGTAGCCCAGGGCCACATTGAACCGGTCCAGGCCAGAGCCCGCGCCGTTGTCGTAGTTCTGGTAGTCGGCCTTGATCACCACCCGCTCGAAGGGCTTGTAGGAGAGGCCGAGCGTCAAGCTCTCGACATCGTTCTCGGGGTTACGGGCAAAGCCGCTCGGTACCGCCGCTTGCGTGTCCACGGCTTCGTAGCGCACGAAAGGAATCAGCTGCTGCTCACCGCCGCGGCCGAGCCTCGAGAGCACGTCGTACCCGGCCTCGAGGTAGTAGCCCTCGAGCCGCTTGCCGATCGAATCCGGCCCCTCGAGTTCGAGAGCCTGGTTGAGCCGCGCCACGTCGCCGAGTTCGGCTCGTGCGGCCAGGGCCCTCAGCTGAAGGCCACGGTACTTCCACTCGAGGTGCCCCTCGAAGATCTGCGTTCGCGCACCGATCTTGCCGCCGGAAGCCGCCTCGAGGCCTTGGCCGGACTTGCCCAGATAGAGCGAGCCCCCGGCCAGGAGCCCTGGCAGGCCGCGATAGTCCAACCGGCCCACGAAGGCCAGGTCCTCCGCCAGGCTCTCCGAACCCTCCTGTCGGCCCTCGCGCAACCCCTCGGCGGAAAAGCCCTCGGCCTTCAAGCCGGCCACCACGTAGGCGCGATAGTCGAAGCCTCCGGCGGAACCGAAGACGCCGGCACCGTTCTCCCTCCAGGTGGTGGGCAGGATCACGCGCTCGACGTCCGGCCGGCGCGCTCCCAGGTACACCGGCGGTTCGTGGAGCTCGTTGATCAGCCCCACCGGCAAGAGCAGCAAGCCGGCACGGAAGCCGAGCTCCGGCCGCCAGAAGTACTCGAGGTAGGCGAACTCCACGGCCGCCTCCCCTTCGGACTCCTCCCCGGCCTTGGCGTGTTCGAACTCGATTTCCGAGTTGAACACCCACTTCGGGCTGAACTTGTAGCCGATGTAGAACACGCCACGGAGGAAGTCGAGCTCTTTCTTCTCGCCAGAGGCCGAGCCGTCGTCCCGGCTCGAGTCCGGGGCCTGGTAGACCATCTCGCCGTAGCCGCCGATCGAAACACCCGAGCGCGAGTGGTAAACCTTCGACGCCGCGGGCCCCAGCCCGTTCACGCTCTCGCTCGCCTGGGGAGCTGCTTCGCCGAGCTTGAGCTGTTCGATTTCCTGGGCGAGCACTTCGATCTTCCGTTCGAGCTCGGCCGTGGCCGGGGAAGAGCCCGCTTCCTTCAGAGCGGCAACCTCCGCCTTCAGCTGGGCGATCTCCTTCTCGAGCTCGCCCACGCGGTCCTCGGCTCCGCTTGCCGGCAGAGCCAGCAACAGCAGAACCAGAGCGCTTCGGCCGATCCAGTTCTTCGTTCCCTTATTCTTCGTCAACACGTACAATCCTCCTGTGGAAAAGCCGCGCGTCCTCTCTTGGCGGTGAGCCGCACGGCGAGTTCACGAATCAGACGGCGGACCTTCGCTCTTGGGCGAATCCGCCGTCGTTGTTTTTCCGCCCGCGACGACCTCCAGTTCCAGCTGCCGATCGAGGCTCCGGAGCCTTCCGGTGAGTCCCCGAGTAGCACGAGCACGGAGCCTGGCGTTTCGCCGCTCGAGCACGAGCACCTCCACCTCCGGATGCCGCTCGGCCCAGGCAAAGGCCCGAGCCGGGCCCAGCACATAGAGCCCGGTGGACAGGCAATCCGCGAGGAGACCCGAGTTCGCCACCACGGTGAGCGAGCCGAAGTCCTCCGCGGGGCGGCCGGTGCGTGGGTCGAAGAGGTGGCCGAGTCGATGCCCCGCCACCTCGAAGGAACGCTCACCGTTGCCGGAAGTGGAGACCGATCCCTCGATCCCCGAGAGCTCCACCACCGGCCGGCCGCGATCCGCGGGGTCTGCCAGGGCGATTCGCCAGTCCGCCCGGGGGCGTAGCAGCGCCACCTGGCCGCCGAGGTCGAGCAGGGCCCGTACCGGGGGTTGCAGGGTGCGAAGAGCTTCGAGCGCGCGGTCGAGGCCGGCTCCTTTGCCGAAGGCGCCTTCCTCGAGCCGGAGCCCTTCGCGCCGGCGTACCGCCCGACCTCCCGGCAGCAGCTCGAGCCCATCCAGGCCGGAGGCCGCCCGAGCCGCAGCGAGCTCTGCGGCCCCGGGTACCCGCCCGCCGGTGCGCAGGCCCCAGGCGTCCAGCACCGGGCCGATTCCCGGGTCGAAAGCGCCGCCGGTGAGCTCGTAGCAGCGGCGCGCCGCGGCGAGTTCCGCGGCGAGTTCGGGGGAAAGGGCCACGCTCTCGCCCACCGGAGCCCGGTTCAGCCGGGAGAGCTCGCTTTCCGGCCGCCAGGTGGAGAGCCGGGCTTCAGCGGCCTCGAGCGCCCGCACGGCGGCCTCGCTCGCGGCCAGGGCCTGTGCGTAGTCCGCTCCCTCCACGGTCAGAACGAGCACTGTGCCCATCATCGGCACTTGGCGTGTCACCCGCACAGGAGGCTCGGCCGGATCCCCGACAGCGGAGGCCGGGATCGAAGCGAGCAGGAGAAGAGCGGTCGGCAGCACGGGAGCGACTCTGCTGGATGCGGGCTCTGGATTCTTATTGAGATTTAGTCTCAACAGCGTCCAAGATTCTGGACCGCGTCAGTCCTGTTTGTCAAGGTTGTTCCACGAGGGGGCTGGAGCGGTTTTCAGAACAACGCCAGCTGGCGGTCCTCGCCGGTGGCCTTGCGGAACTCGAGGCCCAGCAGGGCGAGCACGGGTTCGGCCACGGGCTGGATCTGCTTGTCCACGTAGTGGTCGTAGTCGAAGGGGTGATGGCGTTCGCTGGCCGGCTCGGCGCCGGCGGTGGTCATCACGTAGGAGATCAGGCCGCGCTTGCGCGAGTGCTCGGCCTTGCGGGCGGCGGCCACGTGGGGAGGAGTAGTGGCGGTGTAGGCCTCCGCGGGCTTTCTGAGGGCCTTGCGGTAAACCAGCTGTTCGTCGAGCCGCCCGGCGCGCAAGTCCGCCACCGTCTCGCGGAGGAAGGGCTCCACCGGCTGGCCCGTGAAGAGGCGCTCGTAGAGCCCCTTCTGCACCCTCTTGGCGAGCTCGGTGGCGTCCCGTCGCACGGACTCGAGGCCGGTGAACACCACCTGGCGCTCGCCGTCCTCTTCCACCCAGCCGGCGTAGCGCTTGCGAGCACCGCCGCTGCCGTGCCGAACGCTGAGCAGGTGGAGCGCCAGATAGAGCCGCTCGAACTCGAGCTCGAGTTTGCTGGGCACCCGCCACTTGCCCTCGATGTAAGTCGCCAGCTCTCGATTCAGCCGCTCCACCAGCTCCTCGCCCAGGGCCTGTGCGGCTTGAGAGTCTTCCTGGCCGGAAGCCACGAAGAGGCTGTCGGTGTCGCCGTAGAGCACCTGGTAGCCCCAGCTCTCGAGGCGTCGCTTGGACCACAGCAACACCTCCTTGCCGAAGCTGGTGATGGCGTTGCCCAGGAGCGGGTCGGCGAAGCGGCAGGCCGGTGTGGCGAGCACGCCGTAGAACGAGTTCATCAGGATCTTGATCGCCTGGCTCTTGATCTTGTCGCCGGCTCGCCGCGCCTCCTCCCGCCGAGGGAAGAGCTCCTCCAGCAGCTGCGGCAGGATCCCCGGCTCCCGGCGGAAGGCCGCGCCGTTGGGCGCGACGACCGGATCCGGGTCCGTCTGGCCGCGGCGCACCAGGCCGAGGGGATCGATCCCGAAAGTGCGAATCAGGCTGGGGTACAGGCTCTTGAAGTCGAACACCAGGGCGTTCCGGTACAGCCCCGGGAGCGGCTCGAGCACGTGGCCCCCGGCGGTCGAGAGGTCCTCCGGGGCTTCGGCCGCCACCGAGGGGGCCACGTAGCCGCGCTTGCCCAGCCGCGAGAGGTAGAGGAAGTCGAAGGCGGCGATCGAGCCGGAAACGCGGTCGAGTGGTAGCCCGGTGAGCAGGCTCCGGGCCACGGCGAGTTCTACCAACTGCAGCCGCTCGAGGATCTGGGAGACCAGCCGCGCGTCCTTCAGGTTGTATTCGGCGAGGTGGGCCGGGTCCTCTCGCCATAGCCGCAGGATCTCCTCGCCGCGGTCGTGGCCAGAAATCAGCTTGCCCTCACCGAGCACCTCGCGAGCCACGAAGTCGAGCGAGAACTCCTCCATGCGCACGAAGGCGCCACGCAGGAGGTCGATGCCGTCGAGCACCATGCGGCCCGGGAGCACCGCCCGCTGGCCACCCCGCGGGCCGCGGTCGCTCTGGAATCGCAGCGTCCCCGCTCCTCGACCGATGGCGAACGGCACCTGGAGATCCGCCGCCCGGCGGGCGAGCACGGCGAGATCGAAGCCCACCACGTTCCAGCCGGTGAGGACGTCCGGGTCGAGCTCCACGATGCGGCGGACGGTAGCCCGCAGCAGCTCTCGCTCTCCGGGCAGGAGGGTCGCTGCCGGTGGCACCTGGCCCGAGGGGGAGGCGATCATCAGCACCTCTCGCACCTCGGGGCCGTGGAAGGCCACCGAGAGCAGTCGGCGCCCCTGAGGGTCGGTCTCGATGTCGAGGGAGAGCACCGACAGCCGCGGCGCGTAGTCGGCGGGCGCAAGCTCCGGGTCCTCGAACACCCAACCCACGCCGGGCAGCTGCTTGCCTTCGCCACGGATCGCGAGCGAGCCCTGGATGCCGCGGTCCATCAGGTAGCGCATGGCGAAGCGAACGTCCGCCTCGAGGCAGGGGATGCCGGCTGCGAACAGTCGATCCCGGAGCGGTGGAGTATCGGGCGGCGTGGGCACTTCGATCCGCACCACGGGCTCGCCGGCGAGGGAGCGCAGCGCGGTGGGCGCAAGCGGCGTCGCCCCCAGCTCTCGAGCCCGCTCGGTGTGGCGGGCTGCTACATAGAAATGAGGCTTCTCCCGGTGGTCCCGCACCAGGAAAGGCTCACCGCTCTCGAGCTTGCCGTAGAGGTGCACCACGGTGCGCCCCCGCTCGATGCGGTAGGTCGGCTGCAGGATGAAACCGCGGAGCGGGAGCGCCATGGCGAGTCGGGCAGCCCGGAACGAGACCGAGCGCCGCTCGATGCTAACGCGGGAGCGCCTGGCTGGGAGGCGCTCTTCTCTGGTTGGCATCCACCTTGCCCAAGGGTTCGAGGAAGTCGACGGGCTCGCGGCGGGCAGCTGTCCGAGCGAAAGGTTTTTTGTCCTGGAAGTGTAGAGGGAAAGCCGTGAATCGGTACGAAAGGGGGACCCCATGACGCCAGCAGAACCTCTCGGTGATCGTCCCGATTGGCCCGAGGGGCCGACCGCTCTGCCGCGAGATAGCGTCGACTTCCACCCGGAGAACCGCCGCCGCGCCACCTTCCCACTGGACCCCAAAGGGGGATAGAACGTGAACGACCCGACTGGCCGTCGGACTCAAAAGAGGCTCACCGAGCTGTTCCGAAGCCTGCCCGGCCTTGCGGTTCCGATCGCCTACGATCGCCTCTTCCGTTGGTGCCTCCAGTACATCAAGAATTGGCATCGACAGGGCCTTGGCCACGACGACTGCGAGGACATCGTGGCCGCCACGCTGCACCCGAACTTCTCGTTTTTCTTCGACGCAGCCATTCCAGCCGAAATCAAGGCCGAGACGCTTCTTCGCCTGCTCGAGCGCGACAAGAAGCGCCTGGTACGCGAGCATCAGCGCCTGGTGCCGTTCGACCCCGCCTTGCACCCGGCCGGCCTGCGCGGCCCGGAGGCGCATCCCTCGAGCTACGGCGAGGCGGAGCGGCTGCTGGCTCTGGCTCAGGCCGAGGATGTGCTGGCCACCTGCTTCCGGTTGTTCGCCGAAGCCCTGCCGACGCTGCGCGACAAGGACCACGACCTTCTGGTGGAGCTGCTCGACCTGCGCGAGGAGGGCTTTGCCTTCCGCTGCCCTTCGCCGCTCGGTTTCACCTCGGCGGAGGCCTACGCCAAGGCTTGCTATCGCGCTCGGCGGCGGTTCCGCCAGGCGGTGGAGAAGCTGCTCGAGTTCGAGCTGGCCTCCGCCCGAGAGGCCGAGGCGAACGCGCTCCAGATGGCCCTCCAGCTGGTGCGCTCTTCGGGCTTCGAGCAGCTCTTGCGGATGAAGAACGAGTGGGCGGGCCGCCCGACCCCGGTCGCAGCCAGCTGAGCTTCGAGGAGGTCTTCGGCTTGAAGAACCGGCGCTCAACTACTTGCTCGAAAAGTGATCGATAACGCTCCGTGTCCACTTCGGGGAACAACTGTCCTGTTTTGGTAGACAGCTCTCTTACCTGTTCAGGGTCAAGAAAAGGAGGAATTCATGTCGCGCCAGCCGCTTCTCGGTTCGAGGTTCGATTCGGAGAGCCCGCTCACGGAGCAAGCCTGGGTGGCTGAGGGGAATTCGGGGCACCCCCTCGACCGCCGCGCCGAGGAGAACGCAAGAGCACTCGCCGAAGATCATCAGGTGGATCTGCTGCTCAAGGCCTGGAAACTCCACCTGCGGTCCCGGCGCCTCTCAGAACGGGCCCCGGGCTCCCAGCGCGGGCGGCCCTGAGCCCTCTCCCTCGGCCGCTCCCACCGCAGAGCCCGAAGCTCGCGCCCTCGGCGCTCTGCGGCGGTGAGGGCGGTACAATCGCCTCCTGCAAACGTCCACCCCTCGCCTGGAGGCTCCCGTGCCCGCAAACGCTCGCGCCGCTCTAGCCCTCGTGGTCACCTTGCTGGCAGCGGTGCTCGGCTGGCAGAGCGTTCAGCCTCCGGCCGTGGTGCCGGCCAGTGCGGCTCTCACCGAGTTCTCCGCGGAGCGGGCGCTCGAGACCTTGCGCGAACTCACCCGGGCGCCCCGGCCGCTGGGTTCGCCCGAGAACGAGCAGGCCCGAGCGTGGCTGGCCGGGCAGCTGCGGCGGCTGGGGCTCGAAGCGAGCGAGGAGCCGGCAACAGCGGTTGCGACGGATCGCTCCGGCACCCTCAGCGTGGCGAGGGTCACCAACCTGCTGGCTCGGCTGCCGGGAACAGCGAACTCGGACAAGGCGCTGCTCCTGGTGGCCCACTACGACTCGGTTCCAGCAGGGCCCGGAGCGAGCGACGACGGCGCGGGCGTGGCGACGCTGCTCGAGACCGCCCGGGCGCTCGCCGCCTCGCCTCGAGCCGTCAACGACGTGCTGTTCCTGCTCTCGGACGGCGAGGAGGCCGGCCTGCTGGGCGCGCGAGCCTTCGCAGCCAGCCATCCCTGGATGAAGCGGGTGGCCGTAGTGCTCAACTTCGAGGCGCGGGGCAACGAGGGCCCGGTGGTGATGTTCGAGACCAGCCCCGGCGCAGGCCCGTTGGTGTCCCTGTTGGCGCGCCGAGCTCCCCATCCAGTGGCCTTCTCCTTCGCCTACGAGGTCTACAAGCGCATGCCCAACGACACGGACTTTTCCGTGTTCAAGCGCGCCGGCCTCGCCGGGCTCAACTTCGCCTACATCGGCAACACCAGCGCCTACCATTCCGCCCAGGACGACCTCTCTCGCCTCGATCTGCGGAGCCTCCAACACCATGGCAGCTATGCCCTTTCTCTGGCCCGGGCGCTGGCTACGACGGATCTCGGTCAGCTCCGGCCGGCGGGCGAGTCGGTCTATTTCCCTTTGCCCGGTTCTTGGCTCGCGCGGTTCCCGACTTCCTGGGTTCTGCCGCTGTGGCTGCTGGCTGCGGTCGGTACCGGCCTGGTTCTGGGGCGCGCCTTCCGACTCGGCCGCATTACGGTCGGGAGCCTGGCGGTTGGGGTCCTCCGGCTGGTACTGGGGATGGCCCTGGTGGCGGGAGCGGCTCAGCTGCTCGGTGGCTGGATCTTCGGCTCACCGTACAACTTCGAGCTCCCGGCCGGCCTCTCGAGTGTGGCGGTGTCCCTGGTGGCGATCGCCTTCCTCTCGGCGGCGTTGGCCCTGGCGCTGCTTTCGGTGGTGGCGGGCGAGGTTCGTCGCGAGGGTATCTACCTGGGCGGCCTCCTGGTCTGGCTGGTGAGCGGGGCGCTCGTGAGCTGGCTCGCTCCTGGCGCCGGGTACCTTCTGGTATTTCCTCTGATTCCCGGACTGGTGGCAGCCTGGCTGCGCCTGAGCTCTCAAGACGCGGGAGCCCAGGGTTGGACTTACCCACTGCTTCTGGCAACGACCGGGGCCATGGCCGCTCTGCTTTGGGTTCCTCCTCTGCTCCTTCTCGGGTCTGCGCTGGGAAGTGGCGCAGCTCCGGTGTTGGCCGCAGTGCTTTTCCTGTTGCTGGTCGGCCTGCTCGCTCCCCTGGTGGTCCGTGGCAAGCCGCTCGCTCGCGCCTACCGCCTGCCGCTCGGGTTGGTGGCGGCCGGCTTCGTGCTGGTCCTTGCCGTGCATTCGTTCTCCCGGTTCTCGGCGATCAACCGCGAGCCGGCGAGCCTCTGGTATGCGGTGGACGAGAACACAGGTGACGCGCGCTGGTGGAGCTCCAGCCGCCGCCCCGGTGCCTGGCTCAAGAGCGTGCTCGGGCCGGGAGCCCAAGAGGCGCCGCTTCCGGATGCCTTCCCCTGGAGGGTTCAGGCCCTCTCGGCCCCGGCTCCGGCGGTCGATCTGGGCAAGACGAGCCTCGCCATCGAGAAGACCGACCGCGGCGCCCGCCTGCGACTGGGCTGGCCCAGTCCTCCAGCTCGCGTGCTGCTCAAGCTCGACGCCGGCGATGCGCTCCTGGCCCTCGTCGCCGACGGAGCGAGGGTGGAGTTGCCGCCGGGTGGGCCCGCGGGACCGCGACGGCTGGTCTACTGGAATCCTCCTGGCACTGGAGCCACGCTGGACCTCGAGCTCGCCCGGCCCGTGCCCCTCAAAGTGGAGGTGGTCCGGGTGGGCAACGGCCTGCCAGCGGTTTCGATTCCGCCAAGACCCCCGGCGACGATGCCCGGCTTCGGCTGGGCCGGAGACTCGACCCTGGCCCTTTCTCGCTTCGATTTCGCCCCCGAAAATTGGCGCCGAGAACCAGCCGAGAGCCAGCCGCCTCCGGCCGCCCGGGCCAGCCTCTAGCGGCCCCGGCTCGCCCGGGACGTTGTGCTATGGTCTCTCGTCATCATTCCAACCAAGGAGTCCATTCCATGAACCGTTTCCTTCGCTGCGCAACCCTTCTCGGCCTCACCCTGGGCCTGGCTGCGTCGCATCTGCCCGCCGAGGCCCAGGCGCCCGCTTTGGCCACCGAAGACTCGAAGACCATCTACGCCATCGGTCTCGCGATCGCCCAGAACCTCGGCCAATTCAGCTTTAGTGAGGATGAGGTGAAAGTCCTCTCTGCCGGCCTGGTCGACGGCGTGCTCAAGCACCCTGCCCAGGTGAAGCTCGAAGAGTACGGCCCCAAGATCCAGGCATTCGCCCAGGCCCGGATCGCCGTCGCCGCCGAGAAGGAGAAGACGGCCTCGACCGACTTCCTGGCCAAAGAGGCCGCCAAGCCCGGTGCCGTCAAGTCGGATTCCGGACTGATCTACACCGAGGTTGCTCCCGGCACCGGCGCGAGCCCGAAGGCGACCGATTCGGTGACGGTGAACTACAAGGGCACGCTGCGCGACGGAACGGTGTTCGACAGCTCCTACGACCGCGGCGAGCCGGCGAGCTTCCGGCTCGATGGTGTGATCAAGTGCTGGACCGAAGGCGTGCAGAAGATGAAGGTGGGAGGCAAGGCCCGCCTGGTCTGCCCTGCGGCGATCGCCTACGGCGACCGCGGCGCGGGCGGCACCATCCCGCCGGGCGCGGCCCTGGTGTTCGAAGTCGAGCTGATCTCGATCGCCGAGAACAAGACCGAAGCCCCCGCCCCGCCGCCCGCTCCCAAGAACTGATTCCGCGCACCGTTGCTCCAACCCGGGTCCGGCTGGCCTACCGCCGGCCCGGGCGAGTCCCTCGCGAGGGGACTCCCGCGCCCCTGTTGCGAGCAGAGGGAGCGCTTCCTCTCTCCGGGGCAAATATGGTATAAGACCATATCAGCCACTCGCGATAACGAGGGACGACCGCAGCCCCGGGGCAGCTTCCTCCGGCAAAGGGATGCCGCCCACAGCCTCGAGCCACAAAGAGGTGGTAACGACGGAGCCGGTTCGAGCCCCAATCGAGGGTGTCTGCAGGATCCCCCTTCCCCCGGCTCCAGGGTCGCTCCCCGGCCCTGGAGCCCCCCTCCTGCCCGCCTAGCGCCTCCCCGGGGGTCTCTCGCTGGAGTCCACACCCACCACGATGGCTCCGCCGGTCACCGGGAGAGCTCCCAGATCCACCAACAGAACCAATTGCCTAGGTTGCTCGTCGCCCTCGGTCACGACGGTCGAGGTCTGTTCGAATCCCGAGAGGCGGGCTTCCAGAATCAGGTCGCCGCGGGGAGAGTTCGACCGGGCGATGTCCCAGCGGAACTTGCCCTCTTCGTCGGTGATGCGGACCAGGCTGGTACCGGCGATGTGAACCGTGGCGCCAGGGAGAGGTTCTCCAGACTCGTTCACCACCCGACCCGAGAGCACCCGGATCGAACGGGTCCAACCGATCCGCTCGGCGATCACGGAGCGGAAGCTTGCCAGGCCACCCCACCGCGATCAACGTTCCACATTCTCTTGACGCATGCATAGGTCGTTGTAGAATGAAGGTCACTTCCGACGGGTGTCTCGGGGGTGGTCCCGGCCAGGGGTCGCTGCACCCGCCGGCAAAGGGGTCCAACGCTCGTGAGCACGTCGCACACCGTCGTACCGCCCGGCCCGATCAGCTTCGATCGGGAGCCGTCCTCCTGGCGCCACTGGTCGGTGGACATCGACGGCGCCGTCGCCACCGTGACCATGCGGGTCGACCCCGACGGTGGCCTGCGCCCCGACTACCAGCTGCGCCTGAACTCCTACGACCTCGGCGTCGACATCGAGCTGCACGATG
>CALMKX010000237.1 GCA_937867335.1 uncultured Acidobacteriota bacterium | reverse complement strand
CAAAGGCCGACTGCCGCTCGGCGCCGCTGCCGTCCTGGGCTGGGCCGCCTGCGAGATGGCCCGCGCTACGTGCGGCGCCCTGGGACGCTGAGAGTCGTTCACCGCCACAGCCCCCACCCACCGCTCCTCGGCGACCGGGCGAGCCGCGGGTCGGGGAGCGCAGAAGAGGCCTGGCGGCATCTCGAGAGCATCGCTGTCGATCATGCCATGAGGAGGGGCCGGGCGTGGGGAACGCGGGCCGACCCCTGCGAGCTGTTCCTCAGGGTTCGACCCACCCCGGGCCAGCCTCTTGCCAGAGCCCGCGGCTGTAGGGGCGCAGCATGCTGCGCCCAGGGTCCGTTGACCTCAGCATCCCGGGCGCAGCATGCTGCGCCCCTACGCCCGAGGCACGGCCGATAGGCCGCACCCAGGTACGGTCTCTCGGCCGTACCAAGGACTCGGATCAGCCGGCGGGGGTGCGGCGGAGCCGATCGTAGGCCTTCTGGCGCAGCCGTTCGAGGGTCGAATAGCGCTTGTCTTGCTGGATCTCACCCTGGGCTTCGGAGACCTCCCATTGCCGGATCGCCTCGCTGTACTTGCCCTGCCGGTAGAGGGCCAGGCCCAGGTGGTAAAGGGGCAGGTACTGGGTGTATCGCATGCCTTCCAAATGAACGCTGCCGCCCTCCAGGGGCTGCTGCTCCGCAGCCCGGCGCATCAGCTCCTCGGCCTGCGGCCAGCGCCGCGTGCTGATCGCCCTCATCCCCTTGCGATAGGTCAGATGGGCCAACTCGCTCAACTGGCCCGCGCTGCGCAGGCACTTCGCCGGCACCCATTTGTCGATCACCGAGAGAACCTCGGCGTGGCCGAGAGCCTGCGCCAGGCCGTACCACTGCCCCGCCGCCCCCCCTGGAACCCGCTCTCCCGGCACTCGCTGCAGGTTGATGGCAATCAGCTGCCCGGCCGCATTGAACACCGGGCCTCCGGAGAACCCCTCATGGACTTCGCCGTCGTGATAGAGGTACTTCGAGCTGGTGCTGCGTTCCCCCACCAGGGCGCCGGCCTGCTGCTCCCAGCTGAGCCCCCGGTCTTTCCAGTAGCCCAACGTGCTGATGGTCGCATCCTCTTGGTCGTTCGGCGGGGACGCGAGCGAGGCGGTCGAGGGCAGCCGCTGGGGGAGCGGCAACGACAACAGCAGCAGATCCTCCGGCTTGAAGGTGTAGAAGGTGATCTGCTTGCGAAGCTCAGCGCTGGCGAGGGTGAGCGGCGCGGTGAAGTTGCGGTAGAAGCTGATGGTTGCACTCTCGATGGTGCTCAGGCGGATCTGCTTCCAAGCCTCTTCCGACTTGCCGGCGAAGACGTGGTTCGCGGTCAGGATCCAGGCGTGGTCGTCTTGCTGGCAGATCACCACGCCCGAGCCCACCTCGGGGGGCTGACCCTTGGTGAAGCTCACCGTGATCATCACGGTTTTCTCCTTGAGCCCTTCGCTGAGCCTGCGGTCTTGGGCGGTCGCTGCAGCGGCGACCAGCGCCAGTGCGATGGCGGTGAGGCGGGCAGGGAGGGTTGGCGCACTCATGGGATTCCCTCGTGGTCTCGATGTCAGGTGGTTCGCTCTCGCCCGCACTGCTTCTACTCGAAGCGGTCGCGGTGCCAGAAACGGATGGTCGCCTCGAGCGGTCGCAGGACTTCGGCCAGCATGTCTCCCTCGATCCCCAAGACATACAGGCCCGCGGGCGCCGGACGGCCCTGCTGGTCGCGGCCGTCCCACTCGATGGTGACAGCGCCGCCGAGCTCCTGGTAGCACTCGAAGCTCTTCACCGGCGCCGGCGCGGCGCCGGCTTGCAAGCGGGCTACGGTGCAGCGGGCGTCGATCCCGGCGCCACTGTCGAAGACGAAGGTGTAGCCGCCCGCCGGAGCGGTCGCCTCGCCCTGAGCCAAGAGGGCCGGCAGGTAGCTCTCGCCGAGCTTGATCCGGGCGTAGAGCGCCCCGGGCGGGATCTCGAGGCGGTCGAGCACTTCGCCTCGCGGCCAGGCGAATTGGACCCTCCCGGCCGCGAACTGCCGCTGCTTGGGCTGCATCCGGTAGGCGACCTTGTCGTGGGTCACCGACGGCAGGGGCTTCCACACCAGCAGCTCGTCCAGAGCGGCCGCCTCGGGAAGCCAGAAGGACAGATGCATCTGGGCACCGGGAACCCCTCTCTCAGCTGGCTGGCGGTAGCGCACCGACATCAGCTCGAAGCTGCCGCCCGAGATCATCGAGGCGGCCTTCCAGACGCCTTCCGAGCGATCGCCCCGCTCGCGGAACTGGCAGCCCTCGCAAGCCTCTTGAGCGCGGATGGTCGCTGCCGCCAGCGTTCCGGCGGCCAGCGCCGCGACGACTGCGAGAGGCTGGAACAGGGTTTGGAACGTCCTGCGCGAATTCGGGATCATGAGTGCATCCTCCTGGCTGCGGCTGGCCGCTCGGCCGGGCAGAGGGGCGGCCCTGCGGCGTCGATCAGGAAAAGGCGCCGCTCCTCGGCGCCGAGGTCCCGCCCGGAGAGTCGGCAAGCGCGCTCGCGCCAGGAGTCGAAGTCGACGTCCCAGCGCCAGAGCTCGCCGTCGATTCCCACCGAGGAGAGCACCCTCCCCGGGGGGTCGAAGAAGAGCGCCGTGATGGTGTCTCGATGACCCCGCAAGGGGCCGGCCAGGAGCTGCCGCCGAGCGGTGTCCCAGAGCAGGATCTGGCGGTCGAGGGTGGCCCCGGCCAGGGTCCGGCCGTCCGGGCCCCAGGCCAACGCGATCACCGGAGCCATGCCACTGGTTCCTGGCTCGACCAGCGCGAGCGCTCGGGCCTTGCCCGCACCGGCCTGCCACAGGCGCAGAGAACGGTCGCGGCCGGCCACGGCCAGAGTTTGGCCGTCGGGGCTCCAGGCCAGCGCGATCACCTCGGCGCCACGACCGGCTGCGGCCGGTGGTTGTTCGGTCGGGTTCAGGCCGGTCCGCGGTCTCGCCGCCGATCCGCCCGGCTCGGCGAGTCTGCCGGCGAGGTGGCGATCGCCCTCTCCATCCCACAGCCATAGCCCGCCGCCGGCGTCGCCGGCGGCGAGGCGACGGCCATCCGGGCTCCAGGCC
>CALMKX010000236.1 GCA_937867335.1 uncultured Acidobacteriota bacterium | reverse complement strand
CGGACGCCGAGCTGCGCCCCGCCGAGCTCTTGAGCCGCCGGCTCGGGCCCCGGGAAGTGGTGCTCGCCAGCTGCGCTTCGGCGGCGCCGGCCTCCCGCGGCCTCTGGGCCTCGCTCGGAGCAGCCTTTCTGGCGGCCGGGTCCCGCTCGGTGGTGGCCACACTGTGGTCGGTGGAGGACGCCGCCAGCCGGGAATTCGTGGAGAATTTCTACCGTCTCGGAGGCTCCGAGAGGCCGGGCCTCGCGCTCAGCCGAGCGGCGCGGCAGGCCATCGCCGCCGGCCGGCCGGTGCGTTCCTGGGCGGGGTACGTCCTGCTCGGAGCCGGTGAGACAGACACTCGATCGATGACGTCGATTCAAGGAGGAAAGAAATGAGACTCGCCCCTGTTGCTGCCCGTTCCCCGCTCTCGGGTCGCCTGGGACTCCTGCTGCTCGCCGGAGCTCTCGCCGCCGGCTTCCTGGGAGGCTACCTCTACGCGGAAAGCCAGCAGCTCGGCTTCGACTGGAAGCAGAGCGGCTCGCAGTTGTCCTTCGACCTGCCGCCGAACAATCCGGAGGGCACCAGCTTCCTGTTGGCGCCCGTCGCCACGGCGGACGCCAGCCCTCCGGCCCTGCAGAACGGCCAGGAGGCCCCGGCGCGGCTCCACTACGGCTTCGACGAGCTCTCGATCGAGCCGGGAAAGGCCGAGGGCCTGGCCGTCTTCCGCCTGACCCCCGAAGCGCTCCTTGGCCGCGATCCGCTGACCGGCGTGTGGTCCGTGCGCCCCTGCCACGACCGCATCTGCCCCATCCCGCCCCCGCCGCCACCCTTCCAGGAATACGTTCCGGGAGCCGACCCCGGAACCGCCGCCCGCTGGCTGGTGCTGGCGGCGAAGCCCTAGCCACCGAGCCGGCGGCGCTTCCCCCCGTTCCGGCGCGCCCTGCCGCGGCAGAAGCGCGCCGGGGTGGATTGCGGGTTCTCTCCAGGCGAAACTATTTTCTGTTTCGAGATACGATCCGGACGGGTCGGGTCGCGAGCGCCCGAGCAGTTCGGGATGACCTTCGGGTCCTCCCTGGCCAATGGACCCAGGAGGCGGCTCAACGAGGGAGAGAACGAGCGCATGCGAGGATTCGCTCCAGAACAATCGGGTTCTCTCGGCGCACTCTGGCTTCGCCCTGGTCGCGCCGACGGGCGGTGAGCGGGCCGGCGGCTTGCGCTTCTTCGAGAACGGCCCCCAGGGCACGGTGACCCGCGTTCTGCTCGAGCTCGCGGGAGGAGAGCGGCTGATCCTGACGAGTTCGGTCAACGCCCGCACCGGCCAGCGCAGCGATCGCCTGGCCGCCGACGCGGACGGCAGCTGGGTGGAGGTGGCGAGCGGTACGGGCTGCGGCGGCGCCGACAACGCCGCCTACCATCGCTGCTTGGCGAAGGAGCGCACACCCTGGAACTTCGCCGCCCCGCTGCGCCTCAGCAGCAGCCTGGGGCCGAGCCTCGCGCGGACGCTGCCGCCCCGAGGCCACCAGGTCGACTTCGCCGGCTTCGGCCACTGGCTTTCCAGGCAGTCCGCCGGTCGCGAGCTGGCCCGGGCTCTGCCCCAGAGCCTGGTGCAGGCGCTCGGCTGGCTCGAGGGAGTCTTCCTGGGCAAAGGGAGAGCGGAGCTCGAGCCGGAGCTCGCCTGGCAGATCGAACCGCTCACCGAGGCTTTGCTGCCGGCCCTGAGGCGCGAAGGTCGGCTGCCGGGCAAGCCGACCTCAGCCCGGCCCTGGCGCGAGGAGAAAGGCCCCTCCGGCCAGGGCCTGTCGCTCACCGAGCCCGCGCTCCTCGAGCTGGCCTCCCGCTTCCGGAGCCTCCGAGCGGCCGACCCGCTCGGCGGTGCTCGGGTGGCCGACTTGCCCGCCAAGCCAGGCTCCTGAGCGGAGGGCGCGGAAACCGCGCCCCTACAGCAATTCCTCGACGGCCGCCCTCTCCTCGCGGAGTTCGGCTTCGGTGGCGGCCATCTTTTCGCGGCTGAAGGGGCCGTGGTCGAGGCCCTGGACGATCTGGTAGTCGCCGCCCTGGCAGGTGCAGGGGTAGGAGTAGACCACCCCGGGGGCGATGCCGTAGCTGCCGTCGCTCGGCACCGCCATGGACACCCAATCCCCGGCGGGCGAGCCGTTGAACCAGGTCCTCATGTGGTCGAGGGCCGCCGAGGCCGCGGAGGCCGCGGAGGAGGCGCCGCGGGCCTTGATGATCGCCGCTCCCCGCTGCTGCACGGTGGGGATGAAGCTCTCGCGGTACCAGCCTTCCTCCACCAGCGAGAGCGCCGGCTGGCCCTTCACGGTGCAATGGGCGAGGTCCGGGTACTGGGTGGAGGAGTGGTTGCCCCAGATGGTCATGTGGCGGATGTCGGTGGTATGGGCGCCGGTCTTCTCGGCCAGCTGGGAGAGGGCGCGGTTGTGGTCCAGGCGGGTCATGGCGTGGAACTGCCGCGGGTCGAGCCCCTGGGCGTTGCTCGCGGCGATCAGCGCGTTGGTATTGGCCGGGTTGCCCACCACCAGCACCCGCACCTCCTTCGCGGCGTGGGCGGCGAGCGCCTGGCCCTGGGGGCCGAAGATACCGCCGTTGGCCGTGAGCAGGTCCTTGCGCTCCATGCCCGGGCCGCGCGGCCGGGCGCCCACCAGGAAGGCGGCGTGGGTGCCGGCGAAGCCCTCGGCGAGCTCGGTAGTGGCCACCACCCCGGCCAGGGTGGGGAAGGCGCAATCCAGAAGCTCCATCACCACGCCCTTCAGGGCTTCGAGGGCGGGAGGAATCTCGATCAATTGCAGAATGACCGGCTGGTCCGGACCGAACAGGTCGCCGGCCGCGATGCGGAAGCTCATCGCATAGCCGATGTTGCCGGCGGCTCCGGTGATGGCAACGTGCAGAGGCTTTTTCATAGGGCTGGATTTCCTCGCGGGGCTCAAGTTCGGGGAAACGAGCGAAGCTCGGCGTGGCGGAAGCCTATCGTAATCCCGCCGACCCTCGAGGAACGCTGCCTGTCGCATTGCGTATAGGCAAGCGTAGGATACCGACGCCGAGAGGAAACCGGCTTCCGCTATGAAGAATCGATACCTGCTCTCCTGGCTGATCCTCGGGGCCCTGGGCCTGGGCCTCTTCCTGTGGGCCTTTCCCCGCGCCTTTCCCACCCTGCCCCAGCACTGGACCCTCGCCCGCGATGGCGCCCAGGCCTTGGCCCTCGAGAAGTTCCGGGACCTGGGCGAGCCGGTCGCCAACGCCTACGTGGAAACCTCCTTCCAGCCGGATTACGCGCTGGACCGCCGGCTCCAGCTCGAAGGCGCTCCGCCTCCCGGAGCGCCCGGCACGAGCGACGTCGCCGAAGCCAACCTCAAGTGGCAGGTGCGGGTCTACGCTCCCGGCGCCAAGCCTGCCGACTGGACCTACCGCGCCGAGATCTCCACCTCCGGCCGGGTGCTCTCGCTCGAGAAGAAGCTGCCCAAGGAAGCCTCGGGCGGCGAGATCAGCCCGGAGAACGCCCGCGCCGCGGCGGATCGTTTCCTCTCCTCCCAGGGCTTCGACCTCGCCCGCTTCGGCGAGCCGGAGCAGCGGGCCGTGCAGCTCGAGTCCCGCACCGACCGCACCTTGACCTACCGCGAGAAGGGCACCGTGCTGGGCGCCTCGGTGCCCTACGGCCTGCGGGTCTCCTTCGCCGGGGACCAGCTCACCGGCTTCGCCAGCTGGCACGAGGACCCCGAGGCCGAGCAGTTCAACAAGGCCTTCCAGCCCCTGGTGCTGGCGAACTTCCTCTGGCGGGTGGTGCCGCTGCTGCTGGTGCCGTTGATCGGCTTCTTCTTCCTGCGGCGCTACCACGAGGGCGAGGTGGGGGTGCGACGGGGCCTGCAGATCCTCGCCGGCATGCTCGGCATGGCCCTGGTGTTCATGGTGATGGTGGCCCAGGTGGCTTCGGCCGGCTGGGACTTCGGCATCCTCGCCCGTCGCCAGGTGACCTGGATCACCGGCATCCAGATCTCCATCTTCTACTTCTTCCCCATGGCGGTGATCGCCTTCCTCGCCTGGTCGGTGGGCGAGGCCCTCTGCCGCGAGCGCTACCCTCGGCGCCTCGCGGGTTTCGACGGCCTCTGGCAGGGCAAGTGGGGCAACGCCACCGTGGCCCGGGACAGCCTGCGCGGCCTGGTGCTGGGGGTGTGGCTCACCGCCCTCCAGGTGCTGCCGCTGCTGCTGCTCCGGCCCCTCGGCGTGTGGACTCCCACCAGCAGCCTCTTCGGCCCCTGGTACGACGGCATCCGCTGGCTGGGCCTGGGGATGGTGCTCTACCTGGTGGTGACCGCCCTCTACTCGGAACTCTTCGGCCGGCTGTTGATCTTCTCGGCCTTCGAAGCGCGCATGAACCGCTGGCTCGCCGGGGCGCTCACCCTGCTCCTGGGGCTGGTGCTCTTCTATCCCGCGGTGACCCTGGTGCCGATGAGCCTGGGCTTCGCTCTCGCGGCCCTCTGCGGCCTGGTGCTGCTGCTGGCTTTCCTGCGCTACGGTCTGCTCACCTCGCTCACCGCCAACCTGGCTTCGGGCCTCTTCCTCTCGGCCTACCCCTACCTGCTCACCCAGGACCGCTGGCAGCAGAGCCAGGCCGCTCTCGCCCTGCTGCTGCCGGGCCTGCCGTTGCTGCTGAGCCTGCGCCACCTCGCTTCCGACAAGGAGTTCGTCTACCGCTACGAGGATGTGCCGCCCCACGTGCGACGCATCGCCGAGCGCGAGCGGCAGCGGGTGGAGCTGGAGACCGCCCGGCGCATCCAGAGCTCCATCCTGCCGGAGCTGCCGCCGTCGCTCAACGGCGTGGAGCTGGCCTACTCCTACCTGCCGGCTTCCGAAGTGGGAGGGGATTTCTACGACGTGCTGGCGCTCGAGGACGGGCGCCTGGCGGTGGCCGTGGGGGATGTCGCCGGCCACGGCGTGTCCTCCGGGCTGGTGATGTCCATGGCCCGCTCGGCGCTCGCCGTGCAGGTCACCTTCAACCCGGAAGTGGAGGCGGTGCTCGCCACCCTCAACCGGGTGGTGCACCAGAGCGCCCGCAAGCGCCTGCTCGCCACTCTCTGCTACGCCGTGCTGGACCCCCAGCGCCGCGAGCTGCTCTACGCCAGCGCCGGCCACCTCTACCCCTACCTGGTGAGCCAGGACGGCAAGGTGCACCCCCTGGAGTACGACGCCTATCCCTTGGGCGTGCGGCCGCAGATCGAGGTCGCCGCCCGCAGCACCCGCCTGGCCCCCGGGGACACCCTCTTCCTGCTCTCGGATGGCCTGGTGGAGGCCCGCCCCGAGGGCTCGGACGACCTCTTCGGCTTCCCCCGCCTGGAAGCCAGCCTGCGCCGCGCCGCCCATCTGCCGGTCTCGAAGCTGCGAGACGCCGTCCTCGCCGACGTCGCCGCCCACACCGGCAACGCCCCCCGCGAGGACGACCAGACCGTCCTGGTGCTGCGCGTGCCGTAACGGCCGCCCGGCCCCCGCTCTACACCCCCGCGCCTGCCCTCTCGAGGCTGCTCTCGCGTAGGGGCGCGGTCTCCGCGCCCTCGGCCCGATCGGGCACGCGGGTGCCTGGCGGGCCCTTGGTTCGGGGTTCTCGGCATCGCGGGCGCAGCATGCTGCGCCCCTACGCCCGCTCGGGGGCATCGTGGCCCGCCGGGCGGGGCGCGGAGACCGCGCCCCTGCGGCTGCTCGACCGGCTTTCCCTCTTTCGCTATCCTTCGCCAGGAATCCCTTGGTTTTGGCAGGGCTGAAACGGCGATTGGAGTGGTCTCGGGATGGCGAAAACGCGGGCTATCCGCTGGCTTCATTTTTCGGACCTCCACCTCGGCTGCCGGGGGGAGGAGCATTGGTGGCAGCTCGAGACCGTGCTCGAGCCCAGCGTGCGGCACTGGGTGGGGAAGCTCGGGCCGCCGGATCTGTTGCTGCTCACCGGGGACTTGACCTTCCGCGGCGCGGTGGCCGAGTTCGCCCAGGTGGACCGCTTCCTCGCCCAGCTGCTCGGCTGGCTGGCGGAGGAGCGTGGCGCCGACCCCCTGGTGCTCGCCGTGCCCGGCAACCACGACCTCGCCCGCCCCACCGGCCGGGAGCTCGCCGCTCGCCGTTTCCTCGAGCGCTACCACGGGGGAAGGGAAGACCCGGACGTCGCCTGGCTGGAGGACGAGCTCTGGGGCAAGAAGAAGGACTGCTCCTTCCTCGAGCCCCTCTTCGCCCCGTACCACGCCTGGTTCGACCGCGCCATCCGCCCCGGGCTCGAGAAGCGCGCCCAGGCCTGCCACCTCTCGCCCTTCCTGCGGGATTTCTCCCTCCAGCTCGAGCTTCCCGGCACCTTCCCCCTGGCCGTGGTGGGGCTCAACTCCACCTGGCAGCAGTTCACCGAGGGGGATTTCGAACGCAAGCTGTTCCTGCCGCCCCAGCAGCTGCTGGCCGCGCTCCCCGGCCCTCCCGGGGTGAACCCGCTGGCGTCCCTCGCCGGCCGCCGGGCCCTGCTGCTGCACCACCACCCGCCGAGCTGGCTCTCTCCCCGCGGCCAGGAGGTCCACCGGGGGGAGATCTACCCGCCCGGCCGCTTCGACGCCTGCCTCCACGGCCACCTGCACCGCAGCCGCTCGGTGGAGGAGCGAGTTTCCGGCGGCCAGGCGCGGACCTTCTTCCAGGCGCCGTCGTTGCTCGGCCTCGAGCATTACGGCACCGGCCGGGAGGAGCGGCTCCGCGGCTACAGCTGGGGCGCCCTGGAGGAAAACGGCCGGGTGCGGGTGTGGCCGCTGCGCTACACCTTGCGCGGCAGCGGCGAAGCGGCCTTCGTGTGGGATTCGGAGTACCCGGAAGACTCTCTCGGGGCCGTGATCGCCGGGCCGCAGAAGGAGCGAACCTCCGCCCGCCGCCCCCCGGCCCGCCCCGCCTCGGCTCGCCCAGCTGAGCCGAGCTTCCAGCCCTACCTGGAGGCCCTGCTCTCCCAGGTGGATCACCTCGAGCTCGCCGGCATCGCCACCCGCAGCCAGGCGGTGCTGCGCCGGCCGATCGAGGAGCTCTACACCCGCCTCACCAGCCACGCCCCGGCTGGAGACAAAGCGGGCGAGGCGCTGCACGCCCTCGAGGAGCGCAAGCTGGGCCTCGAGGAGCTGCTGCCGCGCTACCCCCGCCTGCTGCTGCTGGGCCAGCCCGGGGCGGGCAAGACCACCTTCCTCCACCTGATAGCTACCATGCTCGGGCGGGATCGCCTCGAGGGCCCGGGCCCCCCAGGCGCTCGCTCCTGGCGGGAGCGTTTCCTGGGCCTCCCGGCCGCGCTGCCGGCCCCGCTCCCCGTGCTGCTCTCCATCGCTGCCCTCGGGGAATATCTCCGGGAGAAGGACCCGCACGGCCGCCGCCAGAACGGCCGCCAATGGCTGCTCGAGCTGCTTGCGGCCCGCTGCCAGGAGAACGGCCATGCCACGCCGCTTGCGGCCTGGAAGAAACGGCTCGAGGGGGGCGAGGCCTGGCTGCTACTCGACGGGCTGGACGAAGTGGAGGCCGGGCCCCTGCGGCAGCGGGTGCTCGCCATCGTGCGGGACGCCGCCCAGCGCTGGCGCGGGCCCATGCTCCTCACCTCCCGCCCGCTGGACCCGAAGCCCCTCACCCGCGAAGGCTTCGCCGTGGCCCGCGTGGCCCCCTTCGAGGAGGGAGAGATCCGCACCTTCGTGGGCCAGTGGGTGGCGGCGCTGTACCAGGAAGGAGCCTCCGCCAGCGGGGCCGCCCCGGCCGGCTACCGGGAGGCGCTGGAGAAGGCCCTCACCACCCGCCCGGCCGTGCGCCAGCTGGCCGCGAACCCGGTGATGCTCACCTGCCTGTGCGTGGTGCACTGGAACAACCAGCGCCGCCTCCCCGAAGGCCGCTCCCAGGTGTACCAGGCCGTGGTGGGTTGGCTGGTGGGCGCGCGCAGCGAGCAGCGGGCCCAGCTGGGGGTGCCGAATGTCCTGGCTCGCCAGGCGCTCAGCCACCTCGCCCTCGGGATGATGGGCGAGGGCGAGGCCAAGCTGCGCCAGCTGGGCCTGGAGGAGGCCGCGGCGGCGGTGGCGCCGCTGCTTTCCCGGGCCTTCCCCGGGGAGGGCGAGGTGGCGCTGCTGCAGCGCGCCCGGGCCTGGCTGGAGCTCGAATGCCAGGTAAGCGGCATCGTGGAGGAGGTGGCCGGCCGGCGGCTGCAGTTCTGGCATTTGACGTTCCAGGAGTACCTCGCCGCCGAGCAGCTCGCCCAGCTGCCGGACGAGGGCGAGCTCGGCTGGTGGCCGCGCCTGGCGCCCCAGCTGGCCACGACGGCCTGGAGGGAAACGGTGGAGCTCTTCCCCGGCGTGCTCTTCGACGTGGGCGGCTACGGCCGGGTGGACCGCCTGCTCGAGCGAGTGCTCGCCCTGGCCGGCCCGGAGGCGGATCTTCCCCAGCAGGCCCGCGTGGCCGGGGTGATGGCCCGCCTGCTGGCGCCGCTGCGAGTGCTGGACTACCGCCCGCCCGGGGAGATCCAGGCTCGTTTCGAGGAGGCGCTGGAGCGCTCCCGGGGGATTTTCGAGCTGCCCTTGGCCGCCCAGCTCTCCTGGGAGCAGCGCCTGCCGGTGGCCGAAGCCCTCGGCCAGGGGGGAGACCCACGCCTGGCGCCGGACGCGGAGAACTTCTTGCCCATCCCGGGGCTTGCGGGCGTTTGGCTCGGCAAGTACCCGGTGACGGTGGAGGAGTATCGGCGTTTCGTGGAGGAAGGGCGGGGCTACCAGGAGGCGCGCTTCTGGAGCCCGAAGGGGGCGGCCGTCCGGGGGGCGGAGGGGTGGGAAGAGCCGGAGGATTGGCAGGGGCAGCTGCAGCACGCCAACCGGCCGGTGGTGGGCGTGAGCTGGTACGAGGCCGAAGCCTACTGCTGCTGGAAGACCGAGCTCTCCGGCGGCAGGAAGCACCGCCTGCCCTGGCAAGCGGAGTGGCAGGCCGCGGCTACCGACCCGCGCGGCCCCTACCCCTGGGGAGAAGCCGAGCCCACGCCCGAGCTGGCGAATTTCGGCGGCACCGTAGGCGAGCCCACGCCGGTGGGGCTGTACCCGGCCGGGAACGGCCCAGGCGGGCACTGCGACCTGGCGGGGAATGTGTGGGAGTGGTGCCTGGACGAGTTCGAGCTACCGGACTTGGAAGGAGCGCCGTGGGAGAAGGGGGAGGTGGGGAGGGTCCTCCGGTGCGGCTGCTGGAGGGATTCGGCCGTGAGCCTGCAGTCGGCCTATCGCGACTGGGACCGCGCCGGGGGCCGCGGCGGCGGCGTCGGCTTTCGCGTTGCTGTCTCGCCCCCGAGCCGTTGATCCCTTGAACCCTTGTCCCTCTCTTTCCGGCCTTTTTTGGGGGTCCAGGGGCGCAGCCCCTGGTCGCTCTTCCTGGAGGGAAAGCGACAGATCTGGCGAGCTGTGTCACTTTCTGTCGACAGCCGGCACCGAGAAGAAAGGAGGCCCGCGAAGGCCTCGGGACCTGCAGGAAAGGCAGCAGCGTTGAATCTCTCCCTCTCGGAAGCCGCCACCGCCCTGGGCAAGTCCGAGCGCCAGGTGCGCTACCTCATTGCCCAGGGCCACCTCCCGGCCACCAAACAAGGCGGGCGCTGGCAGGTGGACAGCTCCGAGCTCCCCCTCTCCGAAGGCCGGCGCCAGGCCCTGGAAGGCCAGCTGGGAGCAGCGCGCACGGCCGTGGAACGGGCCCTGGCGCCACTCGCCAAGGCGGTGGGCGCACCGGCGGAGCGGCGAAGTTTCTCGGTGCGAGATCTGGAGGCCTTCTGCGCCACGCCAGCGTAGGGGCGCGGTCTCCGCGCCCTCAAGCCGAGGCACAGAAGGCTCTTCAAGCTCCCGGCATCACATCCTCGACGTAGGCGCAGGCCCCGTGCCTGCCCTGTCGAGGCCCCGGGCTGCGCCCCTGGACCCCACAGAGAGAGTAGAAGAAGCGAAGACAAGGGTTCAAAGGATCAACGGCTCGGGGGCGAGACAGCAACGCGAAAGCCGATGAGGCCGCGGCGGTGCCAGGCGGGGCTCCCGCCGCGACAGGCCGACTGCAGGAGCTCGGCCGAACTCCACCAGCCGCCGCCCCGGAGGGCCCGCACCTCGGCGTCTCCGCGCGTCTCCACCCGGTTCTCCGCCACGCCCTTACGCCCCTTGTAGGCCGCGGCGTTCCACAGGTCCAGACACCACTCCCACACGTTGCCAGCCAAGTCCAGGTGCCCGAACGGCCCGGCCCCCGCCGGATAAGAACCCACCACCGCAGGCGAGCCCGTCTTCGAGTCCTGCGCATAACGGGCCAATTGCGGGTTGGGCCCCGGCTGGTTCCCCCACGGGTACTTGCGCCCCTCCGCCCCCCGCGCCGCGTACTCCCACTGCGCCTCCGTGGGCAGTTCCACCGGCTGTCTCGCCAGGCCGGCCAACCAACGGCAGAAGGCCCGGGCCTCCTCCCAGCTCACCCCCACCACCGGCTGCTCTAGGTTGGAAAACCGGCGATCCCGCCAGTACAGCGGTTCCTCCACCTTCCCCTGCGCCGCCTCCAGGTACAGGCCGTACTGCCGGTTGGTGACCGGAGTCTCTCCCAGCCAGAAGCCCGAGAGCTTCACCCGATGCGCCGGGCGCTCGTGGTCGCCGATTTCGTTCGAGCCCATCGAGAACTCCCCCGGCGGCACCCACAGGAAGCGGATGTCCGTGGTGGGCTCGGTCCAGGGCTGGCCGGGGGTGGGTTGCGACCGTTCGGCCTTGGCGCGAGCTAGCGGCGGGGGAGGAGGCGCGCGGCGTTCCAGCCAGGGCGGCTCGGCGGGCCTCTCCGGGGCGGGGAGCCCCTGCGGCCAGCCTTCAGGAAGGCCCTCGCCGGGCTGGCCCACCACCACCAGGCGGCATTCATCTCGCGCCAGGATGCCTAGGAGCGTTCGCTCCAGCTTCTCGCTCCAGGGCGAGGGATGGCCCTGGGCGACTGCCAGCCAGACCTCTCGCGTTTCCGCCTGGATCTGCTGCAGCTGGCCTTGCCAGGCGCCGTCCGCCCGCACCACGCGCAGCTTGCGGCGGCAGGCCTGAACTCCGGCGAGGAGCTCGCTGGCGGAGCCCTCGGGCCGGGGAAGCAGAACCAGCACTTCGCAGGGCTCGCCGCCCGAGCTGCGCTCGCGGAGCGCTTGCTCGAGCAGCCGTAAGCAGAGGGCCTTGAGGTCCTCATGGTCGCTGCTGCTCAGAACTCGAGCGCGCTCCAGCAGGGCGGGTTCCCGGCGGCCGAGCAGCAGGCGCAACACGTCGGCTTTGTGTCTTGGCTCAGCGTCTCCATCGAGCAGGGCGAGAAACGGCGCCAGCTCCACCTCGGCGGCTTCGGCCAGGCAGTCCCGCAACAGGGCGCGGCCTTCCTCTCTTTCGAGCAGCGACGGGCCCAGGAGCACCGCCACCAGCTCCCCGAACTGGGCACTCCCTCCCGCGCTGGCCACCAGCAGAATCACCTCCCGCCACCAGCTCTCGGCCCACAGCGGAGCGAGCTCGGGCAGCAGCTCGGCGCGGCGATCCCCCACTTCGAGGGCGGCGAGGAACTCCTGCAGGGCGAGGTGGCTGAAGCCGTACTCGTAGCTGCCCGTGGGTTGCAGCAGCCCAGCTTCCCGGTGCAGCCACTCGAGCACCTCTCCCGGCGCTTCGGAGCGGCCTTGCACGTCCAGTTTGTCCGCCACTTCCACCAGGCTGAGGCCATCCTGCCGGCCAGCCCGGTGGAGCTCCCAGGCCAAGGGCTTGAGCAGCCGGCGGGCGGCCTCCAGCGGCAGAGCGGGCTCCGCCCGGCCCTCGGCTTCGCCCCACTGGCGCAGCAGCACCGCCAGGCAGCGCTCGAAGAACTCGCCGCGCCGCTCGGGGATGGCGCCGCCGTCCAGCACCACCACACAGAGCAGCGTCAAGAGCAGGGGCCAGCTCACCAGCGCCTGGATGCGCTGCACCGAATAGGTGGGGCGCCCAAGGTCCTCGATCAGCTTCTCGGCTCGGACGGCGAGCTCCGCGGCGCTCCGCCCCGTGCCGGCGCGGGCCACGGCCCCGAACCAGCGCCGCACCAGCTCGGACACCTGCTCGGCGGCGAGCGGCCGGAGCTCGAAGCTGGCGAAAGCCGCCCCCAGGGCCGTCGTGCCCTCCAGGCTGGCGCGCCGGCAGGAGAGCACGACCCGGTTCTGCCGGGCCGGGTCCATGGCTCCTCGGCCCGCTCCTTCTGAGCCGGAGCGGGCGGAGAGCGCAGCGCGCCGGTCTCGCCCCTCCGGGGAAGGAAGCTGCCGCTCCAGGTAAGCGCAGAAGCGCTTGCGCAGGGCTTCGTCCCCCGCTTCGTCCAGCCCGTCGAGCAACAACAGAACCCGGCCGGAGGCCCACAGCTGCTTCGCGAGGTCCACGAACTCCGCACCGCCTGGAACCTCCGCCAGCTCGCGGACCACCAGCTCCACCGGTTCCTCATCGCCGGCCAGGACCTCCCGCCCGTGGCGACGCAAACGCACCAGGAACGGCACCGTGCCGCGGGCCAACCCCGGCGCCCCGGGCTCCTCGTGCCACAAATGAAACAGCAGCTTGCGCAGGGCCGTGGACTTGCCGGAGCCGGGCTCACCCACCAGCAGGGCATGCCGACAGCCCTGCGGCAGGCTCCGGAACAGCTCCGGCAACTCCAGCTCCTCACTGCCCGGCCCCGCCTGAGCCTCCGGGCTGGCCTTGGAACCGAAGGCCTCCCGCTCCGGCCCGGAGTGCGTGCGGCCGGAGAGGCGGAGGGGAACGTAGATCTGGTCCAGCGAGAGCTTCAGCTTGCCGGCCCCAAGGCCGATCAAGTCCACCGAGCCATACCGCTCCAGGCACCAGCCCCGGTAGCGTTCCACTTCGGCCTCCAGGGCAGGGGAGGGGCGTTTGGCCTGAGCCACCCCCGCCGGCCGGCAGGCTTCGATCAGCATGGCGAGCTGAGTGGAGTCTTCCTCTCGGAAGTCCAGGTACTTGTAGGGCTTGAGGCTGGCGGGTACGGCGCAGCTCGCGAGGAGCACGGGGATCACTCGGAGCTCGCGGTTGAGAGGGTCCTGGAAGAGGGGAACCCAGGTCTCCCAGCTCACCCAGTCGGACTCGATCGCAGCTGGGGACAGGCAGAGCACCAGTTTGCGGGAGCTCCGAAGTCCTTCCTGCAGCGCATGAGGAATATGCCCGCCCGGCGGCACCGAGTCTTCATCCAGCCAAACCCGCAACCCCGCCCCGCGCAGAGCCACCGCCAACCCCCGCACCCGCTCCTTATCCACCGAGCTGTGGCTCAGGAAGACGTCGAACTGGAACTCCTGCACAGCCGGCGCGTCGGGCTTCATCCTGGAGCCGAGCCCAAGCCAAAAGCAGCCGCCTGCTTCCTGGCACCCTGAGTTGAGTGTGTCCGCACTTGAGAGGACATTCTAGCGCGGGGAGGGGAGGGAGAGGAGCTGACTAGAAGGGCGAAAGGCAGAAGATGAGCCCACTGCGTACCCAGCAGGTGGGCCGGCTGTCCTAGGCGATCGGGGCATCCCCCAAACCCTCGGCCGGCGCCCTAGCTAGGCTCGGCGAGTCTATACAAACTCGGTCGCCAGCCGGGCCCTCTTGGAATGACGAGCTGCGCCCCTGGACCCCCAAGAGGCCAGAGAATAGGCAAGACAAGGGTTCAAAGGATCAAGGGCTCGGGGGCGAAATGGCCACGCGGAAGCCGATGAGGGCGTCGCCGAGCCAGTTGTCGCTCTTGCTGCGAAAGGCCGATTGCAGGCCGTCGGCCGAATTCCTCCACCCGCCGCCCCGGACAACGTGCGTCCGGCTGCCTCCGCCCTTGACTACCGGGTTCTCCGTCATGCCCTTCCGCCCTTTGTACGCCTCAGCGTCCCACACGTCCAGGCACCATTCCCATACCGTGCCCGCGAGGTCCAGGTGCCCGAACGGCCCGGCCCCCGCCGGGTAAGACCCCACCACTGCCGGCGAGCCCGTTTCCAAGTTCTGCGCGAAACAGGCCAGCTGAGGGTTGGGCTCGGGCTTGTCCCCCCACGGGTACTTTCGCCCTTGCGACCCCCGCGCTGCGTACTCCCACTGCGCTTCACTCGGGAGATTCACCGGCTGGCTCGCCAGCCCGGAAAGCCACTGGCAATAGGCCTGCGCCTCCTCCCAGCCGACCTGCACCACCGGCTGCTTCGGGCTCGAGAAGCGCCGAACGTGCCAGGAGTAGGGTTCCTTCACCTTCCCTTGCCCTCCGCCTAGGTACAGGCCGTACTGCCGGTTGGTGACCGGCGTCTCGGCCAGCCAGAAGCCCGAGAGCTTTACCCGATGCGCCGGGCGCTCGTGGTCGCCGATCTCGTTCGAGCCCATCGAGAACTCACCCGGCGGCACCCACAGGAAGCGGATGTCCGTGGTGGGCTCGGTCCAGGGCTGGCCGGGGGTGGGTTGCGGAGGTTTGGCCTGGGCGGGAGCTGCGGGCGGGGCAGGGTTTGTTGCCGAGGCTGGCCCCGGTGCTGCGCTCTGGGCTTGCTGTGCGGGCAGATTGCGAGGTGGCAGGACCTTACGGGTGCCCAGCTTGGGCCGCACCAGGGCGGGCTGGTCGGTGAGGCGGCGGTAGAGGTCTTCGTAGCCTTCGGCGGTGTCGGCTCGGTAGTGGTGGTAGGGCCGCAGTGGCTCCCACACCAGCTCCAGGCCAGCGGCTTGTACCAGCACCGGCAGCACGCGCTGGTTCCACATGCGGTGTTCGTAGAGCTCCTGGAGCACCTGCACGCTCTCGAAGCGCACGCCCGCGCCGCCACCCTTCGCCTTACCCTCGGCCTTGGTGTTGTAGCCCTCGCTGCACACCACCAGCACGAAGTCCGCCTCTTTCACTTGCTCACGCATCCAGGTGGGCCAGCCCTGCGGGGGCGGGGGATGCTGGTAACGGTCCAGCACGCAGTCGATGCCTTCGGCGATCAGCCGGTCCACTAGTGCGCGTACCTGTTCCTCGTGGGCAGCGGAGTCCCAGCTGTAGCTAATGAATACCTTCGGCGGGCGATCGGCTTCCATGCCTGGATCAACGCATCTTCTTGAGCAAGGTCCGGGCGCAATGCTAACGCAGGAGACGTGCGCGGAGACCCGCGGGCAGGCACGGGGGCCTGGCCCTACGCCGGGAGGGCCTCGCCTTTCCCGCGTAGGGGCGCGGTCTCCGCGCCCTGTTCCGGCGGGCGACGGCGCTGGCTCGAGGGCAGGTTCGACGACCTGGGCATCCCGGGCGCAGCATGCTGTACAACCTCGGGACATAGTTGACAGTCGGACCTCGGGACATGGGTGACACTT
>CALMKX010000235.1 GCA_937867335.1 uncultured Acidobacteriota bacterium | reverse complement strand
CCAGCTCCCGTCTGGCTCGAGGACGTCCCACCCCAGGCTCAGCCGCTCAAGGCTCCCCAAGCCCCGAATCGACTCCGGAATCCGCTCGAGGCCGAGGTCTCCCAGGTCGAGGGCCCTGGCGCCGCTTTCGCGCGCCGCGGCGATGCGGCGCTCGGCTTCTTGGAAGTTGTCTTGGGCCACCGCTTGAATGCTAGCAATTCCGCGGCTTCATGGCTCCTTGCATGCGGTGGTTTGGGAGCGCTGGGTTCGGGCTGGCTCGCCTTGCGCCTTACTCTTCCCCCTCCGGCAACGGCTCGGAGACCTCCTCGGCAAACGCGCGCAGCCTCGCCGCCCAGCCTCCCGCCCTCTCGAGCCAGCTCATCTCCTCTGGCGTGGGCGCCCCGCAGAGGCGCTCGTCGTACATCTGCTGCAGGTAGGCCGCGGTGGCCTGGAGCTCTCGGCAGGCCGCGCGCAGCTCGAGGGCGGGCAGGGAGCCCTCCTCGGGGCCGAACTGGTGGAGCTCGTTGAGGTACTCCCAGAGGATGCCCCCCACCGCTTCGAGGCCGTGCACGTGGGCCGGGCTCTCGAACCGCCAGAGGAAGCTCTCTCGGAACGTGGCGGAGCAGGCCGGCGAGAAAGGGGGCTTAGAATCCGCGTGGCTAGCCATGGGGGTCTCTCCCGTGGTGGGCTAGGGCTGGCGGGGTGGTCGCACACTCCGCCAGTCCGTTGGTTGGGGTGGCTGCAGCCGTTGGAGTCGGCCACATCGCCAAGGCATTCGGGGTCGAGTTGCCTCGCGCTCAGGCTATGTCATTGGTGACACCAGTGTCAATCAGGCCACTAGAATCACTCCATGCCGCAGAGAGAGCCGAAGAGCTCGATGACCACCAAAGACGGCCGAGTGCGCACCGTCGTCTTCCTGCCGCCCGATCTCAAGCGCGAGCTCAAGCACGCAGCCCTCGACCGCGACTGCTCTCCCTCGGATCTGGTCGTCGAGGCGCTGAAGAAGCTCCTGGGGGTTTGAGGGGGCTCGGCCCCCCGTTCACCGGGCGTCGCCGATCAGCACCCAGGCGGCCCAGAGCTGGGGGTGGTCTCCTCGGTCGATCGACAGGCGCCGGGCGTGGCTGAGGGCTTCGTCTTTGCGCAGGCCTTTGCCGTCCGGGCCGCCGTGGCGGTAGGCCTGGTAGAAGTCGAAGAGGAACTGGCCGGTGGCGGGGCTTTCGGGCACCTTCCAGCGGGTGGCCAGCACTGCAGCCGAGCCGGCGATGAGGTAGGCCCGGGCCAGGTCCAGCCTCTCGTCGGAGAGCAGCGCCTCGCCGGCCCCGGTATCGCAAGCCGCCAGGGTCACCAGTTCGGCCTGGAGCGGGTTGGCCGTGATGTCGCTGGCCCGCAGGCGGGAGTCGTGGGTCTCCTCCGGGTCGAGCTCGAGGTAGGTGTGGCTCTCGCTGCCCTGGGTGTGGACGCCCCGGGTGGTGATCAGCAGATGGCGGGCCCGCGGGGCCAGCTGCTGGTAGCGCGAGTAGACGCTCGTGGAGCCAAACTCGGCCGAGCGGCGAGGGTCGAACTGGGCGGCGATGGTGCGGATCTCCTCCCCGGGCAGCAGCAGGCCACGGCCCGCGGCCAGGGCCACCAGGCCATCCTGCGGGGAAGGTGGCCGGTGGCGCTCGCGCAGCCAGCGCAGCGCCGAGAACGACGGCACCACCGAGAGGTCCAGGCGCTCCAGCCAGCGATGGCCCCCGGCGTCGAGGAGCGTCTCCCAGGGGATCTGGTGCAGGGGGCCGTGGGGTACCAGGATCAACGAGCCCTGCTTCGGCAGCTGGTCCGCGACCGGGGCGATCAACGCCTGCCACAGCGCGCGAGCCGGCTCGGCGGCCCGCTCCTCGTAGTTGGGGTTCGCCAGGGCCTCTGCCAGGGAGCGCGCCTGCCGCCCGAGCGTGTCCCAGCCGCTCTCCACCCGGAACACCTGGGCCGGGCGGCCTGGCATCAGCAGGGCCCCGAAGCACTCGTCCTCCGCCACGTAGTAGGCCAGGGCCGGCCCGGCGGCGGAAACCAGCTGGGCGATCGGCTCGGCCGAGAGAGCCTCGGAAGTGGCGAGACCGCCGGGGCTCCCGAGCTGCGATTCGAAGCCCAGGCTCTCGAGCTGGCGGTCCAGCTCGGCCTGGCGAGCCAGCAGCTCGCGGCGCTCGGCGGTGGAGGTCGCAGAACGGAGCAGGGCCTCCAGTCGCGCCAGCTCCTCCTGGAATTGGCTCCGCTGCTGGGAGACGTCCAGCTCCTCGGTGGCCGGAGCGGCCACGGCCTTCGCGAAGAGCAAGTCCCGGAGCACGCCGGCATGAGCCTGCTCCAGGGCCTCGAGCAGGGCCCCTCGTTGCTCGAGCTTCCAGAGCGCGGGAAGCAGGAGGTCGTAGAGCGGAGCGGCCGTTTCCGCCAGCTCGAGGCGCTGAGGTTCGGTGAAGAAGCCCGGCCGCTGGCTTCGGCGGAGTGCCAGGGCCTGCTCGGTGCTGGCCACCACGGCCTGGAAATCCTGGAGATCGCGCTGAGCCTTGGCCAGACTCCGAAGTGCCAACGCCTCGTTCCAGCCGCTCTCCACGGCCTTGGCCAGCGCCCGGGCCTTCTCCGCGGCAGCCGCAGCCGGTGCGGGCAGGTTCTGGCGCAGCAGCACGTCGGCCTCGCCTCGCCAGGTGTTGCCTTCCCCGAGCCGGTCGCCGACGGCCTGAAACAGGCTGCGGGCGCTTCGGTAGGCCGCAAGCGCCTCCGGGTTCTGCCCCAGAAGGAACAGCACGTCGGCCTCGCTCACCAAGAGGGAGGCCTTGCCTCGCTCTCCAGCCGGAGCTTCGAGGGTGGCCCACGAAGCAAGAGCCGCCGCGAGTTCCCGGGGCCGGTCAGCCCTCAAGTAGACGAGGGCGGCTCCACTCGACGCGGCCTGGAACAGGACGTCTTTCCGGCCCAGGGCCTCCGCCCACGCGAGCCAGGCTTCCACCGTGAGGGCCGCCTCTTCGCGGCTGCGTACCTTCTCCGCCTCCGAGAGCTCGAACGGCACCCAGAGGTCCACTTCCGAGGGCTCGCGGCCGGTGAGCAGGGCCTCCACCAGGGCTGGCCGCTCCTCGAGTGGGGCCAGCGCCAGGCTGGAGATGGCATCCAGGGCCGAGCTCCGCTCCTCCTGGCTGGCTGCCTCGAGCACCTGCTCGGGGCTACGCCCGCTCGGCTCCGGGCGGGGCGGAGGCAGCTTCTGCCAGCGCTCCGGGATCTCCTCCAGGAGCACCAAAAGGCGATCGAAGACTCCCCGGTAGAGCGCCTGCCGGCTCGGGTCAGGCTTTTCGGCCGCACTTGGGGCGGATGCTAGCGCTGCAGCCAGCGGTTGCTGAGGCGAAGGCAGGGCTCCCGGGGCGCAGCCGAGCTGCAGCAAGGCCAGCCCGAGCAGGAAGATCCACGTTCTCATGGTGGGGGTGCCTTCTCGGGCGGGGTTTCGGCGAGGAAGGCGAGTTCGGCGCCTTCCGGGCTCCAGGCGGGGGCGAGGTCTTGGCGGTTTGGGCGCTCCACCAGGTTGCGCAGCAGCTTGCCCTCCGGCCCGAAGAGCGAGATCAGCCAGCCCTCGGCTCCGTAGTTGCTCTCCCAGGCCAACGCGGCCTCGCGATGCCCCGGGCGGGTGAGCGCGGCCTGGTAGAGAGCCGGCTCGAAGCCCAGGTTCTCCACTTGCCCGGTCTCGAGGCTCACCCAGAGCAGGGTGGGCTGGGCGTCCTCGATTCCGAGCGAGAGGGCCAGCAGGTGCTTCCGGGCGGGATCCGCCGCCAGCAGCTGGTGCAGCTTGAAAGGCAGGGGGATCTCCCGCTCCTCGCCCCCGGGGCCCAACACTTTGAGCCGGCTGGGGGCGGCCAGCTCGGCGGGAAGCTGGGGCCCTGGAGCCTGGAGGCCGAAAGCGAAGCGCCCCTCGCCGAGAAGCAGGGGCGCCACCGCCACCAGGCCCGCCGGGGCTGGCCAGAGCTGCCGGGGGGCCTGCCAGCCCGAGCCCGAAGCCGCTGCCGGGCTCAGCCGGTACAGGCCGGCCAGTTGCGTTGCCTCGCCGCCGGCCAGGGTGACCAGCAACTCCCGAGAGCCCGCCCAGGCCACTCCGGTGGCCCCCGCCGTGGCGGGCACGGCCTGCGGAGGAGCCCCCGCCTCGCCGCTCTCCGACAGGCTCAGCACCTGAACTTCGAAGCGGAGACCGGCCAGGTCCGTGCCGCCCCGGTGCCGCCGCAGCACTTGATCGGGCGCCGCTGGGCAGGGCAACCCCAAGAGGCTCAGCACCTCACGAACCAGCGAGCACTCTCCACCCTCCAGGGTGAAGCGGCTCTCGACGAAGCGGGCCGAGCCCTTGCGCGTGGCCCGCAGCCACAGGTTCTCCTGGAGGGGCAGGGGGGCGTGGCCGAGGATCTCGGAGAAGTCGAAGGCCTCCTCCAGGGTGCCTCGGTGGTCGGCAGCCGTGCTCTCGCGCTGGTAGAGCGGGTTGGGGCAGCCCTCGCGGCCCTCGGTTTCGGCGTGGCCGTCTCCGTCGCAGTCCTTGTGCACGGCCAGCTGCACGCGCTCGCCGCGGTTGAGCCCTTCGAGGTAGACCCGCATCTTTCCCCGGGCGCTGATTCGAGCGTTCGGGTCGAGGCTGATCCGTGCCGGGGGTCCCGGGTCCGGCGCCGCCTGGGCGAGCAGCCAGGGAGTGAGGAGCAGCCACCAGGGCCGCCCCGCGATCGACTTAGCCACAGCCATGGTGCACCCCCACTCGCTGGTTGCCTGCTTCTTCCACACAGCTGGCGCGCTCGCCGGAAAACGCGAGAAACCGGCCCCGGCCGGGCGGGCAGCCGTCGCCCCGCAGAAGCAACCGGTGCTCCACCGCCCCCTCGCCGACGTCGAAGGCGCAGCAGCGAGCCTGGTCCAGAGCGGCCTTGAGCTCCTCGTCGCAGCCCGGCCCTCCCTTGAGCTTCACCGGGGGGTAGATCAAACCGTACTGCCCCAGGGCCACCGCCCGCGGCAGCTGGAAGGCCAGGCCCAAGGCGAGGAGGCCAGCGAGGCCCAGGCCCCAGCGCAGGCCGCCAACGTCGGCGTCGAGGAACACGCTGCCCGTGCCGCGGCCGCTGGCCGGATCGAAGTGCATCACCGTGTCCGCAAGCCCGCCGGTCCGGCGC
>CALMKX010000234.1 GCA_937867335.1 uncultured Acidobacteriota bacterium | reverse complement strand
GGTGAGATATTTGCCCTTCTCACGCGCGGCCAGCAGGTAGATCGAGGCGCCGTTCAGCGTCGAGGAGATCTCGCCGGCCAGGAAGGCGCGATTGTTCGACGCGTCGTCCCAGGCGAGGCCACCCTCGTCGAAGGCATCCTTCCAGAAGGCGGTCATGTACTTGACGGCCTCGACGGTCTCCTTGGAGTTGATGACGACCGCGCCCTTCTCGTCGACCTCCATGCCGCCGAAGCTCCAGAGGAACGGATACGCGAAGGTCGGCGGATCGCCGAACGACTGGCCGAGGGCCTGGCCCAGCGGCGTGCCGTTGGCCTTCAGCTTCTTGCCGACGGCGCGGTACTCATCCCAGGTCTCGGGGAACTTGTTGGCGCCGGCCGCCGCGAACCACGACTTGCGATAGGCATTGAGCGCGCCGACGATGCACATCGGCATCGCGACCCACTTGCCGCCAACCTGGCAGTTGCCCTCGGAGATGCCGTAGTAGCCGCCCTGCTCCTTGCCGACCTCATCGGCCACGTCCGACAAATCGACGAGGCTGGCCGAATAGAGGTGCGGGTGATTGTTGAACAGCATGATCAGGTCGGGACCGGCGCCCGACTGGATGCCGGACGTGATGCGCGGCTGCAGGTCGTTGCCGTTGACGGTCTCGAAGTTGACCTTGATGCCGAGCGCCTTCTCGGCCTCGGGCGCCAGCTTCTCGCGGATCAGCTTGTCGCACGTGGGAACGAAATCGTTCCACCGCAGCCAATGAACCGTGATCGTCTGCGCAATCGCCGGCGCCCGCCCGGACGCAAGGATACCGGCCAGCCCGCCGCCGCCGACCGCGGCCGCGGTGCCAGCCGTCTTCAGAAACCCACGTCTCGTGGACTTTTGCATGCGTTCCTCCCTGTCAATTCTCGTCGGTGTCGCTCGCACCATCGGCGCTCGTCCGGCACCGTTCGGCGTCCTGTATAGGCAGGAAACCCGCCGTCGCCAAGGCGTGTGAAGGCCACGACGTCACAACAAGGGTTAACGATACGCCGCCGCGAGCGCGGTTGCGAGGCCGCGCTCCCCCGCGATTACCGGCCGTGCGGCGTATTGACCTTATTTCTGAGCGCCGGGGAATAACCTCACGTTTCGTTTGATGTTCACTCGAAAGCTCGACATAACTGTCCGTCCTTTTGCCCGTCAGGGGGTCTCATGTTGCGTATCGTTCTTGCCCTGTGCAGCGTTCTGGTGCTCCTCGCCCTGCCAACGTCCGTCAGGCCAGCCTCGGCCCAGAGCGGCTGGTTCTTCGGACCGGACGATGACGACGACGGCCCGCCCGTCCGGCGCGCCCGGCCCGGCCAGGGGCGGCCCGGAGGATCACCCGGAGCGCCTGCTCACGCTGTCGCCGGCCCATCCCGGCGCCTACCGCTGGCTCGACGCCCGCACCCTACAGTTCCGGCCGGCCGAGCCCTGGCCGCCCCTCGCCCGCTTCAGCTTCAAGGTGGAGGGCAAGAGCTTCTCGCTCGCCACGCTGCTCTCCCCGCCCACCTCGACCAACCCGGCCGACGGTGCGGAAGGGCTTTCCGAGGTCTCCTCGATCGTGCTCGAGTTCGGCGAGCCTCTCGACGCTGCCGGCCTGGCCAAGGTGGTCACCCTCGAGGTGCGGCCTCTGCCCGGTGTGGACGGCGCGGCCTCGCGCTGGCTGGACGGCGACGACTTCGCCGTGAAGGTGCTGGAGCGCACCCGCCGCGACGCCCCGGCCTCCTACGAGCTGGCCCTCAAGCAGCCGATCGGCCCGGGCCAGAGGGTGGTGGTGCATTTCCAGCTCTCGCTCGAGAGCTCGGCTCCCGAAGCGCTCTCGACGGTGGCCTTCTCCACGCTCGAGCCGTTCCGGGTGAGCTCCTTCGGCTGCCCGGGCCATTACCTGCCGGGCACCCTCGAGGGTACCCGCTACGCCCCGGAGCAGGCGGTGCGCTGCGAAGGCGAAACCGCCACGGTGTTCGTGGAGTTCTCGGCGCCGATGACCGAGCTGTCGCCGGTTGCCGCGCGCAATCTGCTGCGCTTCTCGCCGCCGGTCGCCAACCTCGACTACCACTTCGACGGCCGCCGGCTGTGGGTGTACGGCGACTTCGCCCGCGACACCCAGTACCGGATGGACCTGGTGCCCACGCCGCTCCAGGACACCAGCGGCCGCCCCCTGGAGCTCGCCGGGGCGAACCAGCTCTATCTCTTCTTCCCGGCGCAGCCGAGCTATCTGCGCTGGGGCACCGGCGCCGGCCTGGTGGAGCGGATGGGGCCCCAGGAAGTGCCACTCACGGGCCGAGGTGCGGACCAGGTGGATCTGCGCATCCAGCGCATCGACCCGCTCTCCCGTTCCTTCTGGCCCTTCCCCAAGGCACCCGTGGTGGCGGACGAGAGCCAGCGGCCTCCCGGCCCGGGCGAAGAGCCCGAGCCGTTCACGGACCCCGCGGGACGGATCAGCGCCGGGGACCTCTTGGAGCAGATCCGCACCCTGGGCTCGCCCCAGCGCTCCCGGCTGATCAGCTTGCCGCTCGCCCGGCGGGGCACGGCCGCGAGCTTCGGCCTCGACCTCGCAGACGAGCTCGCCGCGGTGGCCGGCAGCGCCCGTCCCGGCACCTACCTGCTCGGCCTGCGCACCCTCGACAGCTCGAAGGAACGGGCCTGGATGCGCCTCGCGGTGACGGACCTCGCCCTGAGCACCGTGGAGGAGCCCCATCGGGTGGTCTTCGCCGTCACCTCGCTTGCGAGCGGCGCACCCCTGGCCGGCGCCAAGGTGCGGGTGGAGGGGGCGGTGTCGCGAAGCGGCGGCAAGACCGAGCGCGGGGTGAAGTGGGAAACCCTCTTCGAAGGCACCACCGACGGTGAGGGCCGGCTGGTGTGGAACGCCCCGGGCGACCAGCCCGGGCGCAGCACCCGCGTGCAGCGCATCGTCGCCTCCCAGGGGGACGACGTGCTGGTGCTCGACCCGGCCGATCCGCCGGACTATTACGCCGACGGTGCCTGGCTGCAAAGCCACCACACCTGGCTGCAGTGGACCCAGGAGGAGCTCCAAGGCCGTGGCCCGCAGCTGCGCCGGCTGGCGCATCTGTTCACCGAGCGCCCGGTCTACCGGCCGGAGGAGCCGGTGCACATCAAGGGCTATCTGCGCTACCAGCAGGACCGCACCTTGACCCCGCTTACCGACCCCGGCTTCCTGGTGGTCACCGGCCCGGGCAATCTGACCTTCCGCTATCCCGTGAAGCCGGACGCCCGCGGCGGCTTCTACTACCGCTTCCACGAGGAGAAGCTACCCACCGGCACTTACAGCGCGAGCTTCGTGCTGGCCAAAGGGGGCGAGCGGCTGGGCGGCGTTTCCTTCCGGGTGGAGGCCTACCGGCTGCCGCAGTTCGAAGTGCAGCTCCACGGGCCGGATCGCGTGGGTCTCGACCGCGAATTCGAGGTGAAGCTCACCGCCAACTACTACGCCGGCGGCCGGGTGGTGGACCGCCCGATCGCCTGGCGGGTGACTCAGTTCCCCTACGACTGGAGCCCGGCCGGCCAGCCCGGCTATTTCTTCTCCTCGGATCGCCGCTTCTCGCCCGCGGGGCGCTTCGAATCCACGCCCACGCTGTCGCGAGCGGACACCACCGACGCCGACGGCGCCGGCTCGATCCTGATCAACCCCACCATCGAGCCCACCTCTCAGCCCCGCAGCTACGTGGTGGAGGCGACGGTGACCGGCGTGGACGAGCAGACCGTCACCAGCACCCGCCGGGTGGTGGCCGTACCGCCGTTCCTGGTGGGCCTGAAGGTGCCGCGCTACGTCGAGAAGGCCGGCGAACTCGCGCCCCAGCTGCTGCTTCTGGGGCCGGACGAAAAGCCCCTGGCCGGCGTGCCGGTGAAGGTGAAACTGATCCACCGCCAATGGCATTCGCTCTTGAAGGCCAGCGACTTCTCGGACGGCGTGGCCCGCTACATCACCGAGCTGGTGGACGAGCCCGTGGCCGAAACCCAGGTGACCAGCGGCAGCGGCCCGCTGACGGTGAAGCTCGCTACCCCGGAGGCCGGCGTGTACCTGGTGGAGGCCGAGGCCCAGGACCGCCTCGGCCGCTCCCAGGCGGTTTCGGTGGACCTCTTCGTGGGCGGCGAGGAAGCCGTCACCTGGGCCCGGCCGGGCACCGGCGTGTTCAAGGCCAGCGCTGACAAGGAGCGCTACCAGCCCGGAGAGACCGCCAACATCGTGCTCGAGAGCCCGTTCCAGAGCGCCCGCGCTCTGGCCGTGGTGGAGGCTCCCGAGGGCATGCGCTACCAGTGGCTCACCGTGGAGGGCGGCAAGGCGAGCCTCGCCCTGCCCATCGCCGGCCTCTTCGCGCCGCGCCTGCCGGTGCACTTCCTGCTGATGCGCGGCCGCTTGCCCGGAACCCGGCCGGCCGCCGGCAACAAGACGGATCTCGGCAAGCCGGCCACCCTGGCGGCCACCCTCTGGCTGGAGGTGGAGCCCACGGACAACCGCGTGGAGGTGAAGCTCGACTACCCGCCGCGGGCTCTGCCCGGCCAGGAGATCAACGTCGACCTCAGCCTAGCCGACCCTCAGGGCCGGCCGCTCGCCGGCGAGGTGACCCTCTGGCTGGTGGATCAGGCAGTGCTGGCCCTGGGCGAGGAGCAGCGGCTGGACCCGCTGCCGGACTTCCTGGCCGAGGTGATCTCCCACCTGGTGATGCGCGACACCCGCGGCATGGTGTTCGGCCAGCTGCCCTTCGCACCGGTGCCCGGCGGCGATGAGGGCAAGGAGAAGAAGGGCCTCTTCGACCGCCAGACGGTGCGCAAGAACTTCCAGCCGGTGCCCTACTACAACCCGGGGATCGAGGTGGGCCCGAGCGGCAAGGCGCGGGTGAAGGTGAAGCTGCCGGACAACCTCACCAACTTCAAGCTGCGGGCCAAGGCGGTGGCCGGGGCGGAGCGCTTCGGCTTCGCCGTGGGCCACCTCGAGGTGCGGCTGCCGGTGATCGTGCAGCCGGCCCTGCCGCGCTTCGTGCGCCTGGGAGACCGCTTCACGGCCTCGGCCGTGGGCCGCATCGTGGAGGGCCCGGGCGGCGCCGGCAGCGTGGCGGTGAAGGTGGCCGGGGTGCAGCTGGTGGCTCCCGCCGATCGCAGCTTCGAGTGGGATCCGGCGCATCCCGAGCGCTTCGATTTCGACGTCTCGGTGCCCAGCCCGGCGGGCGCTTCCGCGCCTTCCGAGGCCACCTTCCAGGTCGCCGTGGAGCGCAGCTCCGACCGCGCCGGGGACGCCTTCGAGGTGAAGATCCCCATCCTGCCGGACCGCGAGCCGGTGGAGCTGGTGACCCTGGCCGAACTCGCCCCGGGCAAGCAGCTCAACCTGCCCGAGCCGGCCGAGCCGGCGCGGCCGGGTACTCTCTCGCGCAGTGCCTTGCTGTCGAACCAGAAGAGCCTGCTCAGCATGGCGGCCGGGCTCGATTTCCTGCTCGGCTACCCCTACGGCTGCACCGAGCAGAGGCTCAGCCGCTCCCGGGCGCAGCTCGCCCTGGGCCGGCTCCGCGAGCTGCTCCACCTGCCGGGCGGCAAGGAGGAGCTGGACCGCGGGGTGAAGGACACCCTCGATTGGCTGCCCCAGGTGGTGAGCTCCCAGGGCCTGGTGGCCTACTGGCCGGGCTCGGAGCCCTATGTTTCGCTCACCGCCTGGTCCCTGCAGTTCCTGGTCGAGGCCAAGGCCGCCGGCTATCCGGTGGAAGAGAAGCTCGAGGCCACGCTCGTCCGCGCCCTCGAGCAGGCTCTGCGCTCGGATTACCCCGGCTTCGTGCCCGGCTCAGCCTGGAGTGAGCGAGTGTGGGCGCTGCGAGCCCTGGCCGAGGCCGGCCACTTCGAGGCGGCTTACGCCGACGAGCTCGCCCGCCAGAGCCAGTTCCTGAGCCTCGAGGGCCAGGCCGGAGTGGCCGTGGCCTTCGAGCGCGGCGGCAAGGTGGGCTCGCCCGCCGTACCCGCCCTCCGCGACGGCCTGGTGGCCGGCATCGGCACCCAGCTCTACGGCGGCAAGGAGGTCTTCGCCGGATTGAACGAACGGCAAAGCCCGGCCAACCCGTTGATCCTGCCCAGCGAGAGCCGCACCCTGGCCGAGATGGCCCGGGCCCTCGCCCGGGTGGACTCCGCGAACCCCCGCCTGCCGCTGCTGCTCGACGGCCTGGTGCGGCTGGGCAAGGGGGACGGCTGGGGAGACACCAACGCCAACGCCTCGGCCCTGCTGGCCCTGGCGGAGACGGTGAAGCCGCCCTTCGCCGGGGGCGGAGAAGCCTCGGTGGACCTCGCCCTGGGCAGCGGCCACCAGAGCTTCCTCCTGGGCGCGAACTCGCCCACAGCCTTCTACCAGGGCGCCGAAGCCGGCAAGGCCCAGCTCTCGCTGGGCGGCGGGGCGACGGGTGGGGTGGGCGTGCTCGCCCGCACCCGTTACCTGCCGGCGGCGGACGGCAGCCGCGCCGAGCCTCGGCGGGAGGGCTTCGTGGTACGCCGCGAGCTGGCCGATACCACCACCGAGCCGCCCACCCGCACGGCGCTCACCGAGGGCGGCAAGACCCTCAGCCTGCCGGTGGGCACGGTGGTGGAGGAGCATGTGGAGGTGGTGAACCCGGAGGATCGCCACTACGTGGCCGTGGTGGTGCCGCTCGCGGCCGGCATGGAGCCGCTCAACCCGGCCCTCGCCACCGCCCCGCCCGAAGCCAAGAGCCGCGGCAAGCTCACCCTGGCGCCGAGCTACGTGGCCTTCCTGGACGACTCGGTGGCCTTCTACTACAACACCCTGCCCAAGGGCACCTACGACTTCTACTTCCGCACCCGGGCCACGGTGGCCGGCTCCTTCCAGCAGCCGCCGGCCAAGGCGCAGATGATGTACCAGACGGCCGTTGTCGGCACTTCGGCCGGCGCGCGGGTGGAGGTGGTGACGAAGAAGGGCAACCCCTAGCGGGCCGGGCATGCGCTTCCGGCTCGGCCCGCAGCATCCCCTGGCGGCGGCCTGGCGCTTCCTCCGGCGCCTGGGGCCGCTGCGCCTGGGCGCGTTGGTGCTCGCTGCCTTCTTGCTCTATGCCGCGAGCGGCGCTTCCTTCATTCGCCCGGCCCCCACCCTGCTTCTCCGGGACCGCCACGGCGAGTTCCTGGGTGAGCTCGCCGGTGCCGAAGAGGAGCGCGGCTACTGGCCGATCGAGGCGCTGCCGGAGCGGGTGGTGGCCGCCACCCTGGCGATCGAGGACCGCCGCTTCTACCACCATCCCGGCGTAGATCCCCTGGCGGTGGGGCGGGCCCTGCGCCAGAACCTGGAGCAGGGCCGGCGCATCTCCGGCGCCTCCACCCTGGCCATGCAGGTAGCCCGGCTGCAGCGCCCGGGGAGCCGCACCTACCTGAAGAAGGCCGCCGAGGCCCTCACCGCCCTGCTGCTCACCGCCCGCTACGGCCGCGAGGAGATCCTGCGCCAGTACCTCTGCCTGGTGCCCTACGGCAACCGCATCCACGGCATCGCCTACGCCGCCCGCCGCTACCTGGCGAAGCCGGTGGCGGATCTCTCCTGGGCCGAGATCGCGTTCTTGACGGCAATTCCCCAATCCCCGGCGCGGATGAACCCGTTCGACCCTCTCGGCCGTGGCCGGGCGATCGAGCGAGGCCGGCGGATCCTCGATCAGCTGGCCGAAGACGGCGTGCTCGATTCCGTGGAGCACCAGACCGCCCTCGAGGAGATCGAGCGCATCGCCGTGCCGCCGCGGGGCCAGCGCCCGCCCGAGCTGCTGCACGCCCTGCTCCATTGGAGCGAGACTCTGGGCACCCCGGAGGCCCGCCGGGCCCGGGGCGCCGGGCTGATTCTCGACACCACCCTGGATCTCGAGCTCGAGAAGCAAGTGACCTCCGAGGCCCAGGAGGCAGTCGCCGAATGGCAGCACCTGGGCGCTGGCAACGCCGCCGTGCTGGTGGTGGAGAAGGGCAGCCGCGAGGTGCTGGCGGCGGTGGGCTCCACCGGCTATTTCGACCGCGAGCACGCCGGGGCGATCGACTATCTGCGGGTGCCTCGCCTGGCCGGCTCCACCCTCAAGCCCTTCGTCTACGCCCTGGCCCTCGAGCGCGGCCAGCTCTCCCCCAGCACGCCGCTCGACGATCTCGAGCCCGCCGTGGGCGGCATCGTCAACGCCGACAGCCGATTCCTCGGCCCCCTGCCGCCGCGCTTCGCCCTGGCCAATTCGCGCAACGTGCCGGCGGCGAACCTCCTGGCCGAGCTGGGGGTGGAGCAGGGCTACGGCTTCTTGACCGACCTCGGCCTCGCCGACGGCCAGGTGCCCGCCAGCACCTACGGCGTGGGCCTCGCCGTGGGCGGCATGCCGGTCACCCTCGAGGCCCTCACCACCGCCTACACCGTGCTCGCCGGGGACGGCCGCCTGGCCCCGCTGGTGTGGCTCCAGGGCGAGCCGGCCGCGCGGCCGCGGCGGATGCTCTCGGAAGAGACCGCTCGGGAGCTGACCCTGTTCCTGGCCGATCCCCAGGCCCGCCTGCCCACCTTCCCCCGCATGGGGGCGAGCGAGTACCCCTTCCCGGTGGCGGTGAAGACCGGTACCTCCTCCCACTACCGGGACGCCTGGGCCATGGCCTGGTCTCGCCGCTACCTGGTGGGGGTGTGGGTGGGCCATCCGGATTATCGGCCCATGGCCGAACTCTCCGGCTACCGCTCGGCGGCTCGGCTGGCGCAGCAGGTGATGCGCCGCCTCCACCCCGGCGAGCTCGACGGCCTCTCGGATTCGAGCTTTCCGCCGCCCCGGGGCTACCACGCCGAGCGCCTCTGCGCCCTCTCCGGCGGCCGGGCCACGCCGGCCTGCGACCGCGTGTTCCTGGAGTGGCTGCCGCCGGGCAGTTTCCCCGGCCCTTGCACCTTCCACCGCCAGGTGGTGCTGGATCGCCGCACCGGCCGCCCGGCCGTGGGCAAGGTGCCAGAGCGCCAGCGGGAGCTCGCCACCTTCCTCGACCTGCCGCCCCGCTACGCCGCCTGGGCAAGGAGCCAGGGCCTCGAGCAGCGCTTCGGGCCAAGCGCTCCAGGAGCCGCCCTGGCGAGCTTCGTGCCCGCCCCCGGCGGCCCC
>CALMKX010000233.1 GCA_937867335.1 uncultured Acidobacteriota bacterium | reverse complement strand
GGGGCCCTGGACCTGGCGCGGGCGGGGGTGGAGCGGCACCGGCCGTGGTCCGCGCTGGCCCTGCGGGCGCCGCATACGTCGGGGGTGTTGGTGCGGGCTCTGCTCGGCCAGGGAAAGCTCGCCGAGGCCCGCGCGGCCTCCGCTCCCCTGGCCCAGGAGTCCGCGAACACGGAGAGCCGCCTCCATCGCCTGGCCGTGGGCATCGACAGCGCACGCCTCGCGGCCGTCGGCGCAGAGGCAGCGCGAGCTCTCGGCGAGCTCGAGCGGATCGCCACGGAGGCGGCCCGGCACGGCTATCGGGCCACGGAGCTGGAGGCCCGGCTGGCGCATGGCGAGGTGCTGCTGGGGCTCGAGAGGGAGCGAGGGCGGGCGGAGCTTTCGGCGCTCGCCGCCGAGGCCGGGGGGCAGGGCTTCCGGTGGCTGGCCCGCCGGGCTGCCGAGGCCCGGGCCCGCTGAGGTCTTTTCGCGGGTGCTACACTTCGGGGCCAGCGCTGAGATGGAGAGCCCCGAACCCGAAAGCGGCGAAGTCACCCGCCTCCTGCGCGCCTGGCGCGACGGCGACGGGCAGGCCCTCGAACGGCTGGTGCCGCTGGTGTACAACGACTTGCGCCAGCTCGCGGCACAGCGGCTGCGCTCGAGCGGCTCGGGCCTCACGCTGCAGCCCACGGCGCTGGTGCACGAGGCCTTTCTGCGCCTGGTGGGCGGCAAGGTGGACTGGCAGAGCCGGGCGCATTTCTTCGCGGTGGCGTCGAGAACCATGCGCAATGTGGCGGTGGACTATGCCCGTCGTCGCCAGGCGGACAAGCGCGGCGGGGGTGTGGTGCAGGTGGAGCTCTCCGACGAGACGCCGGCGCCGGCCACGGTGGATGTGGTGGCCCTGGACGAGGCTCTCTCCCGCCTGGAGCAGCTGGATGCCCGGCAGGCGCGGGTGGTGGAGCTGCGTTTTTTCGCCGGTCTCTCGGTGGAGGAAACCGCCGCCGTGCTCGAATGCTCGCCCATCACCGTCAGCCGAGCCTGGCGAACCGCCCGCGCCTGGCTGTTCCGCGAGCTCCACGGCAGCGTTTGACCCTGCCAGGCCGAGCGAGCTGCTGCGGTGCTCGCCCTCGACCCCTGGCGGGGTGGCTCCGCTCCTCGCCACTCGCCCGGCCTGCCTGCGGCGCCTGGGGCTCGGCTGGACGGGTGGGGGCTTTTCTGATTCGATCTCTGCCACCATGCAATGCCCGAAGTGCGGCTTCGAGCAGGAAGAGGGCGGCGCGGAGTGCGCTCGCTGCGGGGTGATCTTCGCCCGCCTGGCCGAGCTCGCGGAGGGGGAGGAGGGGCTCTACCGGCCGGCGCCGAAGCCCCCCGCCGAGCCCGCCTTCCGCTGGCAGGAGCTGCTGTTCGAGGAGGCGGGCGAGCTCACGCCGGCGAAGTTCTGGGGGCGAGCGGCGCTGTTCGCGGTGCTGGTGGTGTGGGGCGGGAGGCTGGCGTTCTCTTCGCTGGCGAGCAACCGGGTGGGGGAGTCCTTCCTCCACCTGGTGAACCTGCCTTTCCACGAGGCCGGCCACGTGATCTTCGGCTTCCTGGGGGATTTCCTTCACACCCTGGGCGGCACCCTCGGGCAGCTGTTGATTCCCGCGATCTGCCTGGGCACCTTGCTGTTGCGCCAGCGGGACCCTTTCGGGGCCTCGGTGGCGCTGTGGTGGCTGGGCGAGAACTTCCTGGACATCGGGCCTTACGTCGCCGACGCTCGCGCCGGGAGGCTGATGCTCCTGGGCGGCGTCACCGGCCGGGACGCTCCCGGCTACCACGACTGGGAGAACCTCCTGGGCCGCCTCCACCTGCTCGACTGGGACGAGCGCCTCGGCGCCCTCTCCTACAACTTCGGCCGGCTGGTGATGCTCGCCGCCCTCCTCTGGGCGGCCGAGCTGCTCAGCCGGCAGTGGCGAGAGCTGCGCAGGAGCCAGGCGGGCGACTAGGGTTTCTCGGGCTGGGCCGGGGCCGGCTTGGCGGCGCCGCCCGCCTTGGCCTGGGCGGTGGGCGGTCCGTTACGCGGCCAGCGGATATCCCAGCTCTCCCGGCGTTCCACGAAGCCGGTGATCCGGCCCTCGGCATCGCGCTGGAACACCTTGCGCAGCCGCGGCTTGCCGGCCACGAAGAAAAGGTCCGCCAGCTCGGCCTCGAGCACTTCCGGCTCGCGGCCGGTGCGCTCCGCGATCAGTTTGTTGCCATCCCTGCGCAGGGTGTAGCTCACCTCCGGCGTGAGCCAGTACTGGCCCACGTAGGCGTCGAGCTGGGCAGTAGAGAGAGAAACTGCCGGCGGGTCGTCCTTGAGCGCCAGCACCTGGGCGGCGAGCAGGCGCCAGCCCTCGGGGCGGCGCTGCCAGGTGTCGGTCTCGCGGTAGCGGGCCTTGATCACCTGGCCGAAGTAGCCTTCGGTCTCGTCCACCACGTGGTTGGTGATGGCGGTGTCGCCGAAGACGTGCACCTCGAATTGAGTCACCGCCAGCTTGCCCCAGATCTGGGGCGGCAGGGGCTGCGTCTCGGCCACCAGCTGTGCCTTGGTTTTCACCGCGCCGTTTTCGTCCGAGTACACCATGCCGTCGGCCAGGTACTTCTGCCACACGGCGGCATCCCCGGAGCCCACGGCGTCGAAGAGCTCCTGGGTTTGCCGCTGGAGCAGGGTGGTGAGCTCTTCTTCGGCGGCGCGGGCCGGGCCGGCGAGAAGGGCGAGGGCGAGCGTCAAAGCGTGGGCGGTGCGGGCCATGTCGAGCCTCCTCCCGCCAGTGTCTCATAGCCGCCTGATCACGGCCTGGCCCGCCGCAGGAGCCAGGTTCCCACGGCCAACAGTGCCAGCGCCATCACCAGCAGCCCGAGCGGCGACGCCACCGGAATGAGCGGCGGCTCCTGCAGCCGCTCTGTCCACCGGCGGCACCAGAACGGGTCGGCGGGGTGGAGCACGATGGCGTCGACATAGAGCGTGCTGCCGGCGGGAATCGGCAAGGGGGTGAAATCCAGCTCGAACTCGGCGCTGCCGTTCGCCGGCACGGTGAGCAGGCCGTCCAGGGCGTCGAGGGCCGCCGGCGCCACCTCCGGGGAATGGCCGAAGTAAGCCACTGCGAGCTCACCGCCGGAGGGGTTGCTCACCCGGAACCGCCGGCGCAGCTGCTGCTGGGCGATCAGCGTGAGGTCGATGCCGGCGCCGGTGCAGAAGCGTTGCACCGCCTGCGTGACCTGCACCTCGGGCGGCGCGCCCGGCACCGGGTTGACGATCTGCAGCAGGTCCACCGCGTGCACCTGCTGGCTCACCACGCTCTCCGGTGGCGGCGCCGCGGGCGTGCTGGGAGCCGACATCTCGAGCGCGGTCGGTGTCCGGTACTGGAGTTGAGGCATGGCGAGGGAGGTGAGCCGGATGAACAGATGGTTGGTGAGCTGGGCCGGGTACAGCCCGCCCGGGCCGAGGGCCGCGAGGTGCACGCCGGAAGGCTGAGAGGGCTCGAGCCTCCCCTTGAACAAGCCCACGCCCGGCAAGTCGGCGTAGAAGCGGAAGTCCTCCCAGCTGAGGTCCGCCTGGCCGAGCGGCGGATTGGGGTCGCTCGGCTGGCAGACCACCGGCGCGTCAGCCTGAGCCCGGCCGAAGCCGACCATCACCACCTCGGGACCGGACCCCGCTCCCGATCCGAGAGCCGGGAGGCGAGCTTGTTTCTGCCACGCCGAGCCGGTGCAGGTGGCAGTGCACCCTGCCGAGAGCGGCAGGGGTGTGCCGAACGCGAACAGCGAGGCGAGCGAGGAAGCGGTGAGCAGGAGGCGAGAGAGGCGTCCCATGGCGACTCCTTGTCTGGGCCGGGTTCAGGGCCCGAAAAAGGGAATGGGTGCCGTGCCAGAGCTCGGGAGGTGGAGCCGGTCAGAAGGGATCGGAATTCAGTGTAGGGCCCGATCCAGGGATGGTCAAGTCGCGGCCTGGAGCTCGTCCACCTGCACCAGGATCGCCACCGCGCCCTCTTCGCTGCCCTTCTCGTGCTCCTCGCCGCGCTCGAAGAACACGCCTTGGCCGGCTTCGAGGGAGACTCGCTCGCCGTCGCCGCCGGCGGCCCAGCCGCGGCCTTGGACGATGAGGAAGAGCTGAGCGAAGCCGGTGGGGTGGCGGCCGATTTTCCCTCCCGGCTCGAAGTGGACCCCGTGCACATGCACCTCGCCGGAGCCCGCGCCGAGCTCGCGGCTCGAAGCCTTCAGGCTCTCGAAGAGCTCGATGGGCTGGGCCGTCTCCGGGCCGAAATGGAGGATTCGCATCGTCGTGCCCTTCCTTTGGGGCCGGGCTCAGCCTAGAGCTCGCGGGTGGCGGCCCCGCTCCCTGCCCCCAGCTCCGCCGCCACGGCCTCGGCGGCCTGCTGGGCGGAGACGATCACCGGCGTGATGCCGCCGCCCGGGCGCACCCAATGGCCGGTGAGCCAGAGGCCCGGCACCGGGCCTTCGATGCCCGGCCGGGCGTCGCCCAGCTGGTCCGGGCTCATCTCCCAGCCGAGCATCACGCCGCGGCGATTGAGGGTGAAGCGGTGCGAAGTGAGGGCGCTCGCGGTGGTGGCCACTTCGATCTCGGAGTGGATGCCCGGCACCTCTCGCTCGAGCTCGCCGAGCAGGTAGCGCTCCACCTCGGTCTTGTGGCTCGGCCAGTCGGAGACGCCCTCGTAGTCGAGGTCCAGCACCTTCTGCAGGATCACGATCTGCTTGCCGGGCGGTGCCATGGCCGGCTCGTAGAGCGTGGGAGCGAAGATCTTGAAGCGCAGCCCGCCGCGGCCCACGGTGTCCGGATCCCAGCTCTGCCAGTAGTAGCCCTGGGCGCGCTCGAGCACGGCTCCTTCCACGTTGCGCAGGCCGACGTGGGTCAAGTAGCAGGGGAAGCTGGTGCGCAGGCGGCGCAGGGGCTCGAGGGCGGAGTCCGGCACCACCTCGCGGGGCAGCAGCCGCTCCAGGGTGAGGCTCAGGTCCGCGTTCGAGATCACTGCCCGCGCTGCCACGCTGTGGCGGCCGGCGAGGGGACCGCGGGTGGTCTCGAGCTCCACCCCCGTAGTCCGCCCCCCTTGCACCAGAATCCGCTCCACGCGGCTGCTCATCAGGATCTCGCCGCCGGCTTGCTCCACGCAGCGGGCGAGATCGTCCGCGAAGGCCTGGGAGCCGCCCCGCGGGTAGTAGTTGCCCAGGAAGTAGGAGAGCCGCAGCATCGAGTCGAACACGAACGAGGTGCGCGAGGGTGGCGAGCCCCAGTGAGGGCCGTCGGCGGTCAGGATCAGCTTGAGCGCCGGGTCGCGGAAGAAGCGGTCGAGCACTTCGCGCAGGGTCAGGGAGCGGAAGCGATCGAGGCGGGAGGTGGGCCTCAGGCGGAAATACTCCAGGGTGCCCAGCAGATAGGCTTCCCGCACCTCGGCGAAGAAGGCGTTCAGGGCCTCCCGTTCGGCGGGGAAGCGCTCGAAGAGCCGCTCAAGGTAGAGCTCGAAGTCCGCCGGCACCACGAAGCGGCTGCCGTCCGGCAGATGGAAGGTGTCCACCGGGTCCATCGCCACCCAGCGGGTCTCCACGCCGAGCTCGGCCATCAGCCGCGCGGTCAGCGCCTGCGGGTTGCCCAGCAGGGGATAGAAGTGGGTGGCGGCGTCGAAGGTGAAGCCGCGGCGGCGGAAGGTGCTGCAGTAGCCTCCCACCATGTAGTGCTGCTCGACCAGGAGCACCGAGAAGCCGGCGCGGGAAAGCAGCGCCGCCGCCACCAGCCCGCCCACGCCGGCACCCACCACCACCACGTCGTAGGACGGGTGGGGCGGGCGGTCGCGCAGGGCTCGGAACGGTCGCCGGGCCATCGCTGCCTCAGGGGGACTCGGGCCGGTTTCGACCGTATTCTTCGTGCGCCGCCACGAACTCCCCGCTGGCGATGGCGGCGCCCATCGAGAGGTCCCCGGCGAGCACCAGGGCCGCGGCGATCTCGGCCAGTCGCCGGGCCTTGCCCGAGCCGTAGCAGCCCAGCAGCTCCAGGCATTCGCGGCCGGTACCCAGGCCGGTGCCACCGCCCACGGTGGCCACGGTCAAGGAGGGCAGCTGCACGCTGGCCTCGAGGTCGCCGTCGCCCACCTCGGCGAAGCTCGAGACCGCCACCGCCGAGTTCACCACGTTCGCCACATCCTGCCCGCAGGCGATGAAGAGCGCCGTGAGGCCGTTGGCCGCCTGGCCGTTGTAGCCCAGGGTACCGGTGTGCAGATGGCCCAGCACGGTGAGCCGCCAGAGCTCCTCCATCTGCCGCGCCGTCACCCGCAGCGCCGCTCGCAGCACCCGCCGGGGCAGCCGCACGGAGGCGGTCACCGTCTTGCCCTTGCCGCCCGCGAAGAGGGCTCCCGCCGGTCGCTTCTCGCCGCTGGCACCACTCAAGATCAGATGCCGCTCGATCCGCCCGCTGGCCTCGATCCACCGGCAGGCGGCCTCCGTGGCCTTGACGATCATGTTCATGCCGTGGGCATCGCCGGTCGAGTAGACGAAATGCACCAGCACCTGGAGACCGTTCGCGATCGGCTCCACCCGCAGCAAGCGGCCGTGGCCCGTGGTGGCTTCAGCCTCTCGCTGGAGCGTCGCAAGCTCCCCCGGCAGCCAGCGCGCGAAGTCCGCGGCTGCGGCCGCGTCCCGGCAGAGGAACACCGGTGTGACGCGGTTCTCGTCCCGCAGCACCCGGGCCACGGCGCCCCCCGAGCGGGTGATCGCCACCATGCCCCGCTCGTAGGAGCGCACCATGGCCCCTTCGGTGGTGGCCAGGGGCACGTAGACCACTTCCTCCAGGTGCTCGCCCTTCACCAGCAACGGGCCGGCGAGCCCCACCGGAACCTGGGCCATGCCGATGGGATTCTCGATATTGCCCCGCAGCGCCTCTCCCTCAACGCCCGCACTACCCAGAAGCGGCAACGAAACACCCCGCCGCGCTTCCACCCAGGCCCGCCGTGCGGCGATCTGCTCCTCGCTGTAGCCCTGCCCTTCGTACCGCGGCACCAGCTCGATGCGATCCAAGCAACCCTCCCTGAGAGGTCCCCCGGAAGCCCGGCAGAGCCTGTCGAATTCGCGAATACTACACCGGGGTGGAGGGGCCGGCGGCCCAAGGTGTCCTTCTGTCAAGGACACATTTCGCGGAACCTGTCCCTCCAGAAAGGACACCTTGGGCGAAATCCGTCCCTCCAGGAAGGACACCTTGGCGGCCGGGGAAGTCGCACTGCGCTCCGCTTACGGGAACGCCGTCTCTCGCTCCACGGTGCAGATCTGCAGGCGGAAGGTGGAGTAGAAGCTCTCCCGGCCCTTCCTCTGGGCTTCGCGGTGCTCGGGGTGGTTGGCCCAGGCCCGCTGGGCGGCTTCGGACTCGAATTCCACCAGGGTCACCCGCTCGCCGTCTTCGGCCACGAAGCCCTTGTGGGAGACGTAGCCGGGCATCTGGCGAGCGAGCTCGCTCATGCGGCGGGCCCAGTCCGGGTATTCGTCGCGAGCGTCTTCGCGAAGGCGGGAGCGGAACACGGTGACCACCATGGCAGATTCTCCTTGGAATCGGCAGCGCCGAGGCGGGCATGCTAAGCCAGGCGGGGCACCGCCGCGAGGAGAGCGGCAATGCCCCGGGGAACGGACGAGCGCTACGGCTCAGCGCAGGCGGCGCGCCTGGGCGAGGGTGCCGCCGCCCAGCAGCTGGTAGAAGCCGGCGTCGAGAGCCGGCTGCCAGGCCGGAGTGCCGAGCTCGTCCACGCAGGTGGTGTCGAGGCTGGCCGGGTCTCCGCTGCGCTCGAACTGGGCCACCAGGGAGAGGGCGCAGGCCGGGGATTGCCGGCTCGCCACGTGGCCGTTCGCGGCGAAGTCGATGCCGCGGGCGTTGGGGAGCTTGGCGGCCAGCCGCTGCCCGTCTTCGGCGGGAGTCTGGAGATCGTTCAGGCCGTTGAAGACCAGCACCGGCAGCGCCGTCGAAACCGGCTGGCTTTCGCGCTCCGGCGCTCGCCCGGAAGGCCAGATCGCGCAGATCTCGGCCAGGTGCAGGTCCGAACGGGCGAAGGCGGCGGCGATCGGGTCCGCTCCCGCGGCTACGCTCTGCAGCGCGCCGAGGTTCCAGAACGGCACTTCTTCGTTGCAGGTCACGGAGAGGTACATCGCGGTCGTGCCGAGGTCCGGAGGCGGGGGTGCGTTCGGCTGGCGGGCGGGGAAGAGGGCATCGAGCAGCTGGGGCTCGAGGCGGGCGAGGCCATCCACCAGGGCCGGCAGGTAGGCCACGAGCTCCGGGCTTGACTGGAAGGCCGGCAGCAGCCGCACGAAGGTGTCGCCGTCCACCAGGTTGCCGTTGATGTAGATCGGCCTCCTGTCCAGGCTCTCGAGCCTGGCCACGAAGCGGCCTTCAAGGCTCGGGAAGGCCGGGCCGCAGCCGGGGTCGAGCGCGCAGCGGCTGAGGATGCTGCGCAGGGCCGCGGCCAGATGCAGCGCGTTCTCCTCGCTCGCTTCCGGCGGAAAGGCGCCGTCGAGCACCAGGCTCGAAACCGAGTCCGGCCTCTCGCGGGCCAAGGTGAGCGCCAGGCGGCTGCCGTACGAGAAGCCGATCACCTGGAAACGCTCGGCGCCCAGAGCCTGGCGCAGCGTTTCGAGGTCCGCCGCGCTTTCCAGGCTGTTGTAGCGGGAGAGGTCGATCCCCTGGCTCTGCATCTGGGCCCGGCAGAGTTCGGCGCTGGCGAGGTCGAGAACCGCCTGGGGGCAGCTCAGGTTGGGGCTCGAGGCCCCCACTCCTCGCTGCTCGATGAGCACCAGGTCCTGCCCCTCGGCGAGGCCGAGCGCCAGCTCCGGTTCGGCCAGGAGGCCGGCCGCGGTGGGGAAGAGCGGATCCCCCGGGCCGCCGCCCAGGAAGAGCAGTGGGTCCACCGTGGCCGCAGCGCTCGGGTGCCGGGCCAGGATCACGGCCAGTTCGAGCTTCTGGCCCTCGGGCTCGCCGCGGCTCTCGGGCACCGCCAGGGTGCCGCATTCCACCGCCAGCGGCGAAGCGGGCAGCTCTCGCGGGCAGCGGGTGCGGGCGAAAGCCGGGCCGAACGGGGCCGCGGTGGTGTCGATGCCCGCGAGGCTCGCCAGCTGCTCGCCGAAGCCGCCCCGGCCGAGCCGGAAGCCGGGCAGCTGGTTGTTGCCCACCGAAACGGCGAAGGCGTAGTCGAGCGAGGGGCAGTAGCCGGCGAGCACGCCCCAGAAGCCGTCGTGGCCGTAGCACTCCGCGTTGCCCAGGTAGAACGGCACCAGGCCGAGGGCGTAGGCGCTCTCCGCGAAGCCGCCGCCGGAAACCTCGCGGGTCATCCGCTCGAGGGTGGCCGGGGCCAGGATGCGGCCGTGGAAGAGCGCGCGGAAGAACCTGGCGAGGTCGTCCACGGTGCTCACCAGCCCGCCACCGCCCCAGAGGTCGAAGGAAGGGTCGAAGCCGGTGGTGTCGATCTCCGCCAGGAACTGGTGGAGGCGCGGCTTGATGCCCGGGGGCGCTGGCTCCAGGCTCTCGAGCCAGGTGCTCTTCAGGCCCAGCCGGGCGAAGCCGAGGGTGTCGCGCAGGGCGCGGGCGAGGGGCCGGCGAGTGGCCCGCTCGAGGATCTCGCCGAGCAGGATGTAGTTGGTGTCCGCGTAGGCGAAGCGCAGGTCCGGAGGCACGGGCGGGGTGAGCGCCAGGGCGAGCTCGAGCTGCTCGAGGCGGCTCCAGCGCCGCTGCGGGTCGGCCAGCACGGCCTGGAAGTACTCGAGGGTGATGGCGTAGTCCCCGAGGCCGCTCCTGTGGCCCAGCAAGTGGCGCACGGTGATCGCCTGGGGGTCGGCTCCGCCCTGGCGAAGAGCCTCGAGCGAGGCCCGCGAGAGCAGGCCGGCGATCGGCTGATCGAGGCCGATCCGGCCCTGCTCTACGAGCTTCATCACCGCCACGGCGGTGAAGGTCTTGGTCACCGAGGCCATCCGGAAGGGGTTGTCCGGCCGGGCCAGACGACCGCCCATCCCGTCCACGAAGCCCAGGGCGAAGCTGGCCTCAACACCCCCAGGCGGGTAGCTCAGTCGGGCCACGAAGTGGCGGAAGGGCTCCGCGGAGCGGGCCTCTAGCTCGGAGGCGGCGCGCTCGGCGAGAGGCTCCGGCGCTGGAACCGCGGGGGCCGCGCCGGCCTGGAGAGCAGCGAGAAGGATCAGAACGAGGAAGGTCTGGAAAACGCGCATGTCTGGGCTCCTTGGCTGAGCGGGAGGCTCGCCCGGAAGGGCGGTCCCGCCGTTACGCCCAGATCCGCGTCAAGCGTGGGAAAAAGCCGCAGAACTTTTTTCGCCTCCCCCGGAGCGGCCGGCGAGGTAGGCGCCCAGCACTCCGGTGGCCAGGGTGAGGCCGAGGGCGAGCGCGAGCCCGTGGGAGTACCAGGCACCCGGCGCCAGGGCCGGCGGCGAGCCGGCCAGGGTGAGCCCCAGCGCGCTGGCCACCAGCACGCCCAGCAGCCCCGAGCTCTCGAGCGTAGCGAGCACCACCGCGGCCGTGAGCGGAGCGCCCACGAAGAGAGAGACACCGGGGGAGTTGGCGATCAACGCCCAGCAGATGCCGGTGAGCACCAGGAAGGCCGCCGGGCGGGCCAGCCGGCGCGGCAGCCACCAGCGGGCGATCACCAACAGCAGCGCCATCGGCAGCACGATGGCGAGAGCCTCGCCGAGGTTGGCGAGCAGGGCCGCCACCAGCCAACCGCCCCGGCAGAGCGGCGCCAGCTGCTCGGCCACGAACGGCGGGAACTGCATCGCCGCACCCAACCGGGCGCAGGCCCAACGATCCAGCTGGTCGATCGCCTGGAAGGCCGCTCCAGCGAGGGCGCCGGCCAAGAGGCTCCGGCCCACCAGAGGGTCCCGGAAGCGGCCCATGAGCAGGCGCGCCCAGGCCACCAGGAGAGTGGGCTCCAGCCGCCGAGCCCAGGGCTCGAGCCCCAGATAGCAGATCCACACCGAGGCGGTGCCGAAGAGCAAAGAGAAGATCTGCGCTCCCGTCGCCAGGTCCCCGGTCGGCCCCCGGGCATGCCCTGCCAGGGCGAGCGCCGCGAGCGCCTGCACCAGCGCCACCGCCAGCGCCAGCCGGCGCGCTCCCCGGCGATCCACCCGCCGCCGGCGCCAGTTCGAGATCCCCAGGAACGCCGCCAGCATGGGTACCCCGAGCAAGAAGAGGGCGGAAAAAGCCGTGCGCAGCAGCAGGTTCCGCGCCGGGTGCGACGTCGGCTCCTCGGCGGGCTGCACCTGGAACAGCACTGGCTGCCCCTGGGCTTCGGCGATCGCCACCCGGCGGCCGGTGGGCCTCTGGCGGAAGGCCTGCCGCGTGGCCGCGAAGACCTGCGGCAGCGGCCCGTGTTGACCGAGCAGCGGCAGGAAGCCGAGCTGGCTC
>CALMKX010000232.1 GCA_937867335.1 uncultured Acidobacteriota bacterium | reverse complement strand
AGCGAGCGCCGGCGGCTCGCGGCGTCCGTGGCGGCGACGGCCCGGGCGCCGGCGAGGCCCACGAACAGAAAGGCCGCGTCCCACACCACATGGACATTGGTCAAAGCCACTCCGGCCAGGAAGAGGGAGGCGAGCGCCGCCTGGCGGCGTGAGCTCTCGGCGCCCAAGAAGCAGTAATAGAAGAGCAGCGTGAAACAGAAGGCCAGGAGCTGGGTGGAGAGGCCGATGCCGAAGGTGGCCTGGAGCGAGATGCCGAAGCTCGCGATGGGGTGGCGGTCCACCAGGAAGGCGATCGCCAGGGCGCCGGCCACGAAGCCGGCCAACCGAGAACGGGCCACGCGCTGGGCGCACAGGTAGGTGAGCACCGGCACGGCCGCGCTCAACAGCGTCTGGAAGCCCAGGAAGGCGACGTCCGGGGCGAGGCCGGCGCGGATCAGTGCGGCCACCAGGAAGTAGAAGAGGGGCGGGTAGAAGTCCGGAAAGGGCATGCCCCCGAAGTACTCGGACAGCCAGCCGGAACAGGCCGGGAAAACCTTGCGGGCGTAGAGCTCGGCCACCGAGAAGTGGGCCACACCGTCCCAGCCGCCGGGGACCCAGGAGGTAAAGCAGCGGGCGATGTAGGGCCCCGCCACCAGGGCGAAAAGGGCCAGCAGGCCGGCGATCGGGGCAAGGTGCGGGTACCGGGCCGCCACCCGCCCCGAAGCCGCGGAACGGGCGGCTGAGGGCCTTTCGGGCAGTGCCTGGGCCGGTTTTCTGCGGCTCATCTCGAAGCGCGTTCCTTCGCTCGGCAAGGAGCGAAAAAAGCTCGGAAGGACAGGGAGTAATCGCCGGCGCAGTTTACTCCTCCTCAAGCTAGTGCAAGGTCTCGAAGCCGAGCGGCTGTCCGGAGTGTGGCCGTGCCCTGCCGGCGGCGAGGGGCCTTGCCGACTCGTTGACGGAGGGTTCATGAAGACCACAAGGCGTCGAGACAATCCCCTGCGCAAACGCCGCCGGCTGCTCTGGATCACGCTGGCGGCTGCCCTGATTTTCGAGCTGGCCTACGGGCTGGGAGGCCGCCAAGCGCTCGAGGCGCAGATCGGCGATCTCTCCCAGCTGGCCGCGGCCACCGGGGCCACCGGCTACTACCCCTACGACTGCCCCGGGGGCTGCGACGACGGCAACTCCTGCACCAACGATTCCTGTGTCAATGGCGCCTGCACGCACACCGCCATCTCCTGCAACGACGGCAACGCCTGCACCCAGGACTCCTGCCAGAACGGCTCCTGCATCAACGAGCCGATCGACTGCGACGACGGCAACCTCTGCAACGGCACCGAGTTCTGCGATCCGGGCAGCGGCAGCTGCCAGAGCGGCACGCCGATCGACTGCGACGACGGCAATCCCTGCACCGACGACAGCTGCGATCCCCTGACCGGCGGCTGCCTGCACACCCCGGCCGGCAACGGTCGCTGCTGCGACGACGATGGCAACGACTGCACCAAAGACATCTGCATGGAGGGCGCCTGCGTGCACCCGGAGAAGGACAACCCTTCCGGCACGCCGGACGTGCAGCTCTCCTTCAGCAAGCAATTCTCGAGAAAAGAAGGGTTCCTGGGTCTGATCGACGTCGGCTTCGGCTCGGCGATCTCGGCTTCGGCTTCGGTGACCAATCCTGAAGGCCCTTGCAGCCTGGCCGGCGACGCCAACATCACCGGCACGCTCAACGCCAGCTTCGTGGGCGAGAGCTGGACACTCGACGTCACCGGTAACGGCAACCTTTCTTGCAGCTCGCCGATCGCTTGCACCCAGGGTTGCAACAACCGCAAGGAATGCGACGAGAGCCAGAAATGCTGCCAGGGCGGCGGCGGGGTCACGGTCACGCTGTCGAAAGGCTGGGAGAAGCGCTTCCCGTTCAAGGGCATCGGCAGCGCCTACATCAAGGCTTCGTTGGGTGGCGGTTTGACCGCCAGTGGCTCGAAGAGCTGGCCGCATTGCGACCCCAACGAGCTGGTGGTGAACCTCGGGCCCACCGTGGTGGGCTCGCTCGAAGGGGCGGTGGAGGTCTGCAACGGCGTCACGCGGTGGATCTGCGGCTGCCGCCAGGGCCGGGACAAGTGGACCGGCCAGTTCCAGACCGCCTGCTCGGATTGCTCGCGCTGCACCCCCTACGCCAGCCTCTCGGCCAACGGCTCGCTCGCCGGCGGCGCCAGCTGGCACGACCCGGGAGGCATGAGCTGGTTCGCCAGCTTCAACGGCTGTGTGAACTTCGGCGGCATCAAGATCGGTCCGATCCGTTTCGATGGCTACGCCACCTGCCTGTCGTGCGCATGGCCTACCCAGGGCAGCAACCCGGCCTGCCATTGAGCGGCCTCGACCCGGGGAACAACCAGACCCATTTTCTGAGGAGTCAGCGATGACCTCGAGACTCAGATCTTCCTCCTCCCGGGCCGGACAAGGCCGTCGCCGCGCGTGGCTGGTGGCGGCGCTGCTCTCGGCCGGCCTGATGGAGGTGCTCTATGCGCGGGTGGGGGAGAGCCTCATCCTGCAGCAGGTCGGACCGATGACCCTGCTCTCCGCCACCGGCGCCTACCCTTATTACTGCGGCGACAACCACTGCCTCAGCCCCGAAAATGCCCTCAACTGCCCGGTGGACTGCCCGGCCCGCTGCGGCGACCGCATCTGCAGCCCCGGTGAGGTTTGCGCCTCGGATTGCGCGGTTTCCGAGACCTGCGGCAACAAGATCTGCGAGCCCTGGGAGGAGCGGCTCACCTGCCCGGCCGACTGCGCTCCGGGCTGCGGCGACACCACCTGTGCCGACACCGAGAGCTGCGATTCCTGCCCGATCGATTGCTGCCCCGGCCCGCTTCCCGCCGAATGCGGCAACGGCCTCTGCGAAGGGCCGAAGGAAGGGCCGGACAGCTGCCCGGAGGATTGCGGCCAGCCGCCCACCGGGCCGATTCCGCCGCCCCCGCCGCCGCCGGTCTGCGGCGACAACCGCTGCGACCTGGGCGAGAGCCCCTGCAACTGCCAGGCGGATTGCGGACCTCCCGCCCCCGGCGCCAACTGCCTGTGCGGCAACGGCCTCTGCGAGCGGGGCAAGGGCGAGACCTGCGTCACCTGCGCGGCCGACTGCGGCTCCTGCGCGCCGCCTTCGACCGGCGTCTGCGGCAACCTGATCTGCGAGGAGGACAAGCACGAGAACTGCTCGAACTGCAACCTGGACTGCGGGGCCTGCCCGGTCTTCGAGGACACCGAGATCCCCGAGCCGCCGAGCGACCCTTCGCTGCAGTTCGACGGCCTCGATCCCAACTTCCAGGAGCATTTCGTGCCGGACCTCTCGAGCGAGGACTATCCCTTCCCGATCCTGGGAGACACCACCCACGAGGTGGCCACACCGCTCTCCCGCCCCACGGGCGAGCGCGACGTGGTCTACCGCAAGGTGGGCGGCGGCGGCAGCACGGTGCTCAACACCGCGAGCCCCTCCTGGAACCTCCTGGCGGCGGGGATCCAGCTCTCGGGAGGCCGCACCGCGGTGTGCTGGAACCGCCTGGTGGGCACGGATTCCGCGGCCACCCACGGCACCATGCCGGATCCCCGGGGCGGCGTGGCGCTGCTCTGTCGCACCTGGAACGGCACGGCCTGGGGAGCGGAGCAGGTGATCTCCGCGGGCCAGCCGGCCAGCTGGCTCCAGGAGCTCAAGCTCAACGCCCAGGGCAAGGCGGTTGTGGTGTACCTGAAGGATTCCTTCGGCACCTTGTTCAACACCGGCAAGCCGGGCGACGGCATCGTGGAAGTGATTTTGCCGTAGGAGATCGCCTCCCCTACGGATCGGCTCCGAGCCTGGCCGGGCTCGGAGCCACCTTTTTCAGGGCCGCCTAGCCGGCGCCCCGCGCCCAGGCTTCCCGCCATCGCTCGGGTGTGCCGAGGTCCCGATACTCCCCCTGGGCGAAGACCACCCCGACCACCGAAAGGCCAGCCTCCTTGGCCGCGAGGAAGATCTCGCCCAGGCCGAGCTCTCGCTCTGTGGCAGCCGGGCGGCGCTCCACGCGATCGCAGAGGAAGGCCGAGAACGCCGGGCCCCACACCGCCAGCAGCCAGCAGTGCTCGAGCCGGGTCTTCTCAGGGCGGATCTCGAGGCGGAGCAGGCTGCCGTCCGGCGCGAGCTCCACCATCTCGGTGCTCGAGGGATCGGCGGTGGGGAAGAGGCCCAGCACCACCTCCGCCGTGCTCTCGCCCAGCCGCTCGAGAAGGGTGGAGTAGGCATCTTCCGGGGCGAACAGCACATCCCCGAAGCCGAGCGCCACCCGCGAGCCCTCGGCGAAGGGCAGGCAGCGAGCCACGCTCTCGGGCATGCTGGCGGTCGCCTCGAGCACCCGATAGGCGAGGGCGAGGCCCAGCCGCTCCCCGGAGCCCAGGAAGGCCGGCAGGTCCAGCTTGTCCGGCCGGATGGCCACCACCACTCGCTTCGCACCGGCTGCAGCCAGGGCCGTGAGCGTCGGCTCGCAGGCCACCTCGAGGCGAGGCTCCCCGCCCTCTCGCCGCCAACCGAGGGGCAGGAGTTCCTTGCTCACGGGCAAAGGCCCCAGCCGGCAAGCCCGCCCGGCCATGGGCACGATGCCCACCACCGAAGGGGGAGGGAAGAGGGAGTCGGAAGTCGATCGGCTGGCCACGGCTGCTCGAGGCTACTCTACACTTGCGCTCTGGCCGGACTCTCAAGCCAGCGAGGTGAACATGCGGTACGCGGTCGTGATCGAGCGAGCTGGTGGCAACTTCTCCGCCTACGTTCCGGACCTTCCGGGTTGTGTGGCGACCGGCAAGACGGCTGAGGAGGTCGAGCTGGAGATTCGGGAGGCGATCGAGTTCCACGTGGCAGGGCTGCGGGCGGATGGCCTGGCCCTTCCGGAGCCCTCGAGCCGTGTCGAGTACGTCGAGGTGGCGGCCTGAAGCTGAGAACCGAGGTTTGACACCTTTCCCGGCCGTTCCCTAGGATAGCGCCGGTGCGAAACCCCTCTTTTCTCCCGTTCAGCCGCCGCTTCTCGTCGGCCTCGAGCCTGGCTGGCTTCGGCGCCTTGCTGGCCCTCGTTCTGGCTTCGCCGGCTCGAGGCTTCGAGCCTCTCTCGGCCGAGAGCTCGGCCGGCCTTCTGACTTTCACCGGCGGTGCCGGGCAGGCCCAGACAGGCTTCGCCGACGGCCACCAGCTCGCCGTCGAGCTGCCGCCCCGGGGCGAGGCGACCTCCTTCGCTGCCGGCCAGGACGAGTGGTGGGCAGCGGGCGTCTTCGCCCGCGGCGAGGCCGGGCGGGACCTCTTCGTGCTGCGCGGCTCGCGGCGGGGAACCGAAGCTCTGCCTCTGCCGGCGGGCGGTGGCACGCTGATCCGCCGCGGGGCTACGCTCCTTGCCCGTGGCGACGAGCTTCTGGGCCTCGCCTGGCTCGAAGGGGACGAAGGCCGGGCCCTGGCGGTGAAGGCCGCCGCCTGGCTGGGAGACCGCTGGGCCAAGCCCGAGCTGGTTTCGGGCCCCGGGCCGGGCAGCCAGCTGGGGCTCTCCGGCGCGGTGCTGGCAGACGGCTCCTGGCTGCTTGCCTGGTCCGCCTACGACGGCGAGGACGACGAAGTGGTCTTCGCCCGTCGGCAAAGGGGAAGCTGGAGCAAACCCCGACGTGTCTCGACGGACAACCACGTGCCGGACATCACCCCGGCGCTGGCCGCAGTGGGGCAGGGGGCGCTGCTGGCCTGGAGCCGGTACGATGGCCACGACTACCGGCTGATGCTCGCCCGCTTCGATGGCAAGGGCTTCGCCGGCGAGCGCGTGGCGGGCGGTCCCGGCACCCTCTACCCGAGCTTCCAGGGCGGTGGCGGCCGGCCGCGCCTGGTGCACCTCGAGGCCGAGCCCCGCGCCTGGAAGGTGCTGGAGCTCGACGCCAGGGGCCAGGTGCGGCGCGAGGCCGCCATGGCGTCCCAGGAGGAGGACCGGCCGAGTGTGAGGCTGCGCTCCGGCGAGCTCGAGCTGCGCTGGGCCGGAGAGCAACCCCGCTCGCTCGCCTGGAGGGAGCGGCCATGAGGGCGGCCAGCCTCACTCTCGCGTTGCTGCCGGCGCTGCTGCTCGGCGGCCCGGCCCTGGCCCAGACGCGGCCCCAGACCTACATCGCCCTGGGTGACAGCATCACCGTCGGAGTGGGCGACGACACCTCCCGCGCCCGCCTCGGCTACCCACCCCGACTCGAGGACCTGCTCAAGAACAGCGGAACCAACGTGGTGCTGAACAACCAGGGCCAGGGCGCCCTGCGCACCACCGAGGCGCTCTCGAAGCTCGACGGCATCCTGAGCAACCTGGGCCAGCCCGGCGATGTGCTGCTGTTGATGATCGGCACCGGCGACATCAGCAAGGAACTCTCGATCGAGACGGCCACGTTCAACATCGACCAGATGGCCTCCCGGGCCGAGGCCCACGGTCTACGGGCGATCCATGGCACCATCCTGCCGCGGATTCCCAACTCCTTCCGGGACCCCGAGAACATAGAGACCCAACGCCTCTCGGAAATGGTGCGCAGCCTCGCCAATCGCCGCGGCCGCCAGCTGGTGGATGTCTTCCACTATTTCACCTACCTGCCGAACGCCTTCGGGGCCTACTACTGGCTGGACCCGGAAGACGGCGTGGGCCACCCCAACGCGGCGGGCTACGACCTGATGGCGCGGCTCTACTACGACGTGATCGTGGGGCGGGACACCGTGCCGCCGGTGACCGGGCTGGTGGACCCACCGACCGGCTCCCGCGAGGTGCCCGGGCTGTCGGCGATCCAGGTGGAGCTTCTGGACTTCGGCTCCGGGATCGACCTCAACCAGACCCGTCTGCTGGTCAACGGCACCGAGGTGAGCGCGGCCGTGGTGGGCTCGGGGCGGCGGATCCTGCTCTCGTACGGGCCGCAATCGCCCCTCTCTGGCCTGGTTCGCCTGGGCATCCGCGCGCGGGACACCGCCGCCACGCCGAACGTGGAAGACCGAGTCGTGGCGAGCTTCCTGGTGGCCGGCACCACCTTCTTCACCGGCGACCTCGATCAGGATGGCCGGGTGGATGGGCGAGACCTGGTGATCCTCGGCCGCTCCTTCGGCTCCCACGCCGGCGAGACCCGCTTCGCCCGCCGTGCCGATCTCAATGCCGACGGCACCGTGGACGGCCAGGACCTGGCACAGCTGGCTGCCAACTTCGGGCGTACCAGCGGCTGACCGAACCCACTTGAGAGTCGCGGTTCTCGCCCACAGCTTCCCGCGCTTCGCCGGGGACACCCACGGCCCCTTCGTCAAGCGGCTCTCCGAGAGCCTGGCCGAGCGGGGCCATGAGGTCCACGCCCTGGTGCCGTTCGACCCGGAGCTCGCGCCGGACCCCGAGACGCCGCTCTCCATCCATTCTTTCCGCTACGTCTGGCCGGACCGCTGGCACCTCCTCGGCTACTCCCGCACGCTCAAGCGGGACGTCGGCCTCAAGCTCTGGGCTTATCTCGAGTCCCCGCTCTACTTCCGCTTCGCCGAACGGGCTCTCGCCCGGCTGGTGCAGAGGGAGCGCATCGAGCTGCTGCACGCCCATTGGCTGCTGCCGAACGGTTATGTGGCCGCCCGCGTGGCCCGGCGGCTGGGGCTGCCGCTGGCCATTACCCTGCACGGCTCGGACATCTTCATGGCCGAGCGCAACAGCCTCTTCCGCCGCATGGCGCGGACCACCCTGGCCTCGGCCTCCCATGTCACCTCCTGCAGCCCGGAGCTCGCCGAGCGGTTGCTCGCCATCTCCGGCGGCGCCCACCGCGAACGGGTGCTGGTGGTGGCCAACGGCACGGACGTGGTGCCGGACGAGAGCTCGGAGGAGGCCGGCCGGGCCTTGCGCCGGCGCTTCGGCTGGGGGGAAGGCGAGCGGCTGGTGGTGGCGGTGGGGCGAATGGTGGACAAGAAGGGCTTTCGAGACCTGGTGGCGGCCGGCGAGCGCTTCCTCGCCCGCTTTCCCCAGGTACGGCTGGTTTTCGGCGGCGGCGGAGACCTGCAGCCTGCGCTCGAGGCCCAGGCCCGCGCGGCCGGGCTCGGCGGCCGAGTGAGCTTCACCGGTGGGCTGTCGCATCCGGATGTACTGGCGTTGATCGCCGCGGCGGAGATCTTCGTCATGCCCTCCATCCGCGACGTCAAGGGCAATGTGGACGGCCTGCCGATCGTGGTGCTCGAGGCCATGGCCGCCGGCAAGCCGGTGGTGGCGACCGACGTTTCAGGGATCCCGCTGGCCGTGGAGCCGGGGAAGACCGGCCTGTTGGTGCCGGAGCGGCAGCCGGCGGCGCTGGCGGCGGCTGTCGAGGAGCTGCTGGCGGACCCGGCTCGCGCTCGGGCCC